>CAZRPW010000250.1:0-2504 GCA_964601975.1 uncultured Bacteroides sp. | reverse complement strand
TGATATGGTGGGGTGATTGGGTAGAGATTTATGATTTGATGAGGGGTTTTGGCACTGCTTCGCCACATCACTCCCATGGAAATATGTGTTGTGGGGTGACACGTAATTTGCCAGATGTTCAAATTCTTAAATTGAAGTTTTCAACTTCCAGGGTTTGGTGGATTTTAGGGGTTACGGTCAGTTCTGGGGGCTACTGGACAGCACATCCAAGGGTTTGATGTGTTTTCCAAATTGAAAACTCAGGCATATTAAGAATTTGAACTTAATGGCTATCAGATACAAGTTATGAAAAAAAAACATGACGATGCAAGCAGATGAATGCAATCTCATCTCATTCATATAGAAGCGTTCAGTTAATTACACAATACGGTGTTTTGAACTATCCGGGGGGAATGGATGTTTTACTTTAAATCTAAGCCATGAATCATCAACTTGTAGTAGAGAAAAGTTTGTTTATCGGTGTGGATCCGGCGAAGGTATGGCAGGCCCTTATCGATCCTGAGGCTATAAAAAAGTTTTTTTTCGGAACGGAAGCAATCTCCGATTGGGTAGTGGGAAGTACCCTGGTATTCAGAAATGAAGGGGATGGAAAGGTTTATGAAGATAAGGGAACCATACTCAGGGCGGATCCGGGCGTATGTCTTGAATACTCCTACTGGAGTAGGTATTCGGGTTTGGAAGACCTCATTGAAAATTATTCGAAGGTCACGTATGATTTGATCCGGGAGGATTCGGGTACCACAGTGAAGATTATACAGAAGGGCTTTGCGGATGAGCAGTCGCTGGCGCATGCCGATGGAGGGTGGACCATGGTATTAAAAAGCCTGAAGGAGCTGCTTGAAAACTGATAGGTCCGATGCAGGCAGGAGTGGGTAGTCGCTCAGATTTTTGCGGCTAGCTGCAGCTCTTCGATCCCTGAGACTTTTGCAAGGTCCTTCAGCAGGTCGCTTTTCATGCGTCCGCGTACATGCACAAGGGTATTATCGTCTCCCCCCACCACAATAATCAGGTCTGTGATTTTTCCTCTTTTTTTGCGGGCAGCAATGATTACATCCTCGCCTCCGTCATGAACTTCCAATAGAAGATTGTATGCTCCTTTCATCCTGGTGTAGTCCATCTCTTCGGCGAAATTCACCCCGGGGTAAAGATGATTATCGTCAATGGTGAGTACCGATACCGATTTCAGGCAGCGTACAAGTTCCCGCTCATCATGGTCAAGCCCGGCGCACATCCCGGCAAATTTCATAAGGCAACCTGGTACATGTATCGAAGTCACACCCTCTTCCCCTTTGTAAGTATTATAAATCCGGTTGTAGCCTGAAGGCTGGGCAAATAGTGAGATTGAGAAAAGGAGGGCTATGGCAGCTATGGTGATTCTTTTCATGACGGGTCGTGTTATGGTGTTTTCTATAAGACGGACGAGTCCTGAACTTGTTACAGGGGAATCCTATTCTCCCTGTTTTTTTTCAAGGAAAGCGATCGTATCCTTCAGTTTGGCAAAGCCTGCACGCTCGAGGGGAGAGCCCTTAAACAAAAGCTTGTATTGTTCCTCTTCCAAATTGGACCAGTCGGACCGTGTCATTTTGAGAAGCCCGGGGGATGCTTCGAAGTCTGCTTCGTGATGGTTTAAGGGGCTTCTGTTCCAGGGGCAAACATCCTGGCAGATGTCACAGCCAAAGAAGCGATTTGAAAGTTTTCCCTGCATTTCGGGATCAATGCTGCCTTTATTTTCAATGGTCTGGTAGGATATGCATTTTTGTGCATCGAGGGTGCGGTTGGACAGAATGGCTTCGGTGGGACAGGCTTCGATGCAGCGGGTACAGCTGCCACAGAAATCCCCCTCGGGAACCTGGTTATACTCAAGTTCCAGGTCGACTATAAGTTCCCCGATAAAGACAAACGAACCCGACTTTCGGGAAATCAGGTTGGAATTTTTCCCGATCCATCCCAGTCCGGCTCTCTCGGCCCACGCCCTGTCCAGTACCGGGGCCGAATCCACAAAAACCCTTCCTTCCACCGGGGCAAAATTTTCTTTAATGAAAGCCAGGAGGATGTAGATTTTATCCTTAAGCACCTTATGGTAGTCGCGACCATAGGCATATTTTGAAAGCACCGGCGCTTCGGGGTCTTCCTGTGTCTGATCGGTATAGTAGTTATAGAGAAGGGAGATCACACTTTTTGATCCTTCTACAAGCAGGGTAGGATCGGTACGTTTTTCAAAGTGATTGGCCATGTAGCCCATGCCCGCATGGTAACCCTTTCCCAGCCACTCCCTGAGCCTTTCGGCATGGTCGGGCAGTGCTTCGGACCTTGAAAATCCGCAGGCAGCAAATCCCAGTCTTTCTGCCTCGACCTTGATGGCCAACGATATCTCAGATATGGACCCTTCATCTCCCACTTTACGGACTTTACGGACTTTACGGACTTTACAGACTTTACAGACTTTACAGACTTTACAGACTTTACAGACTAAAGCAGCCCGAGTTCCAGTTTTGCTTCCTCGC
>CAZRPW010000249.1:0-2575 GCA_964601975.1 uncultured Bacteroides sp. | reverse complement strand
CCGGGAATTCATGCGCAGTTCCTGAATCAGAAATAAAAGGACGTCAGAAAATGACGCGAAGCGGAATCGCTGCCGGGAATTCAGCCAGGCCAGCCGAATTGCTGAATTGCCGAATTGCCGAATTGCTCATCTCATGCGTAATATTACATTTTTGTGGAAGGCTATTTCAGGACGAGATATAATCTAAAACACAAAAAGGGTGCACCCTGCGATACACCCTCCCTGTCTGTTTTAAATAATATCCTATTTCACAAACTTTCCAATTTCATTACCTGTCTTTACAAAGTAAATTCCGGAAGGGTAATGGCTTATGTCAAATTTGTACTCGGTCCCGGCAACAAGAACCTTTTCCATCAATTTACCCACACTGCTGTAAATGGCAACCGTATTATTCTCTACACTGAGCACAACATTTATTTCATCAACTGCAGGATTGGGATATATGTTCAGGGTCTGCATCCTGAGCTGGGGAGCTCCAAGCGGGTAGCCAACAACCACATCAAAGGTCCCTTTGACATTGCTGTCGTCCGAGGCGCTGGCAATCACCATGACTGTACCGGTGGTATCACCTGTCAGTAAGCCATCCTCTGTAATACTTGCATCTCCAGTTCCCGGCATTACACTCCAGATGACATCCTGATAATCTGCATCGGCTGGAAGTACTGCTGCACTCATTTGCAAAGTTCCACCTAAAGGCACTTTGGAAGCGCCATCGGCAGCTGAAACCGTAATCTCACTTACAGCTATATATTCTTCCACCAGGTCCTTATCCAGGTCATTCACAAGTACAACGCTGTCAAGAAATACCCTGTCACCTGCCAGGCCAAACATAAACTGCAAGTTCTCGCTGGTATTTTCCACTTTATATTCGAAAATAACATCAACTTCATAAGAGGTGGGATCGGTGGTCAAATCCACAGACCACATAGAATTGCCTTTCCACGGATACTCAACATTGTCATCCCATTCTGTTCCTTCTGGTAATGCATAGGGACTGCTTGATACACCATAGCGGTTATAATTATTGCTTGGATCCTCGAAGTCAAACATGATGTTCCTTTCGGCTTCTGCCCAGGCTACAAAACTAAAGGTATAGGCATCGGAGCTGTTGCATCCGAATTGGGACTGATTGAAAACAAAAGACCAGGGTGCAGCATCCTCTGCGGGGGCTTCCGGATTGGTGGTCACATAACCATCCTGTACATATGGGGCAATTTCTCCTTCAGAACCTCCCCACTCCATGGGAGAAAGATCCTCTGCATCATAATCATCGAAGAATCCGTTCCTGATCAGATTGATGTCCGCCAGGGTAACGAGCTGACCACTGATAACCACATCAACCGTAGCAGAATAAAGACCAGTAACACCGGCAACTGTTACAGAAACCGTTCCATTCTGCTTGGCAGTAACCACTCCTAAACCATTGATGCTTGCAATGGGGGCTCTGCCACCTGCATCGTTATTAATACTCCAAATGAGTCCCTCATTGGCATCTGGCGGATCCAGGACTACAGGAATCTTGAAAGAACCATTGTTCAGGGTGATCTCTCCTCCTGTTGCTTCAATCCCTTCAATATAGACTGGGGGTTCTGCATCCTCAAAGGTGATTTTTCCACAATCGTCCATGTTGTTCCAGGACTCACTCAAGCCTCCGGTGTTAGCCCAGACTCCACGTTTTCTTGCGGGATCGCCGGTATCACGGTCTATCACGGTTACATCAAATCCCCATGTACCACTTAATTCGGCATTTACTCCATTCTTATCCTTAAGATAATCGTAGGGAACATAATACTCCACCACATAATCCGCATCATCATTTACTTTAAATGAATAGAGCACCCCTTCATCGTCTGCATCTTCAAAAGGCCCTCCCCCATCAATAAATGACTCATCATCTGCCCATGGGGCAATTTGATGGTGTCCGTTTGCAGGACCGCCACTGGCTCCCCCACCATCGGCAAGCTCGAGGTTGCAATCAAAATAGATTTCCGGCTTGTCATACTCATAGGTAGCACCGGATCCTACTTCATACACCGTCAACCATTCGTCATCGCCCACAACCACCAGGATATAGATCCCGTCGAAAGGAACCCATACGGCCTGCCAGGTAGATGTACCGATGGTTGGCGCTTCTGATTGAAATACTTTATCGATGTTGTTGACTGTAATATCCGCCCAAAGGTCATCGATTTCCCCATCAACCTCGGGAGCAATCATTGATTTCTGAATCACTGCTTCCGGCTGTTGTCCGAATGAAACTGCTGTAAATGCTACAATAAGAAGTAGCGTAAAGATTTTCTTCATAGTGTAATAGTTTTAGTTAGACAATAAAATTGTTAGTTAGTTAGATAACAATATCTTAAATATAAGAGATTTCCCGAAAGATTGGCCTCATCTATTAATAATTAAGAGCCGGATGTTCACTTTTAGTATGATTATAATTCTTAATTTTGGCGGAAACTAAAAGTTTTATGGGCCTGGATAATGTAATCACCCTCGAAAATGCAGTGATTGGTATAAATGATCACATTGTTTTGACCGATGTAAACCTCTCGGTTGGAAAGAGCGAATTTGT
>CAZRPW010000248.1:0-2580 GCA_964601975.1 uncultured Bacteroides sp. | reverse complement strand
AGCAGGTAGAGGGGAACGCAATCCTTGGCCAGGTGCGTGGCCAAAAAATGATCCAGGAATCCTGGCGCGGGATGCGTATATAGCTCCCTGACTGTCCTTGCATAGGGGGAAGAGATGGTATCCATCCCGGCAAGGAACAGGGGGAGGTTTAATGACTGCCTGGCGGATGCACTGATCCTGTTCAGGTTTAATCCCGATTCGAGCAGCGTGCCGGCCGATGTTGGATCACTTGCATAGTTGAAATCATTGTCATCGCCTGCATCACTATACCAGTACACCATTCTGAGCTGGTCTTTAATACCGGGATCTTTCTGCAGGATTGATGCCAGATTGGTGAGCGGACCCAAGGCAATGAAATCGACCGGCATCTCTTCCAGGGCTATGTTTTCGAGGATGAATGCAGTGGCATCGGGAAGGGATCCTGGTGCGGGTGGGGTTTTTCCCATTCCAACCGGGATGCCTTCGTGCCGGTATTGCTTTAGCAGCGAACGGATTCTGGTTGCAGTTTCTTCTGCTGGCAGTAAACCATCCACGGTGGTGATGGCTATGATTTCGATCTCCGGAGTTGCCAGCATCATGCAGATGGACCGGAGGTCGTCGATTCCCCCGTCGGTATCTACAATTACATGGTAACGTGCTTTATAATGGGCCATTGCAGGTTGGAGCAGCAGCAGGGCCAACAGGATTACAGGGATTCTTTTGAACATGGAAGGTTTATTGATGTTTGACAAGCTTCAGGTTGACTCCCCCCATGACATTGATGCCGGGCATGGGGTACCCGTAATTAATCTGGTAGGACTGGTTAAGCAGGTTGTTTCCTGCCAGGTAGAGGTTCAGGAAGCGGGTTACCTGGTAACCGACCCGGACCCCCAGCAGCTGGTAGTTTTTCTCGATCATCTCCACCCCAAGCCCGGTTTCGTTATAGAGCTCGAAAATACCCTGGAGTTTGGTCCGGAATTGCCATTTTTTGTAGCGGTAGGTCGCGGAGGCAAAGAGGTTGTGGCCCGGGGTTCCCGGCAGGGGAGTTTTCATATGGATGAAGGTGTAATTGGCATGTAGCTTGATTCCGGAATGGGACATGTAAGTGATCAAAAATTCGATCCCTTTGTTGTTGAAGGCACCGCTGTTCTGATACTGTGGCGGGGGTGGAGCGGCAGGGGGGACCAGTACGATCAGGTTCTCTCCCTTGTTTATAAAAGTGTTCAGTTCGGTTTTTATACTGCCCTTCATCCATTGTTGTCGCCAGCCAAGTTCGTAGGCAAGCATACGTTCCGGTTCCAGGTTGTCGTTGGCAGGGGGGAAGAGGTAAAGTTCCCGGAGGGAGGGTGCGCGATAGCCTTTGGAAACACTTGCCTTAAGGTTGGTGGCGGACTTCGGGTTCCAGGAAATTCCCACCTGGGGGATCCACTCGTTTCCATAGGTGGTGTTCATTTCGTAGCGGAGCCCGCCGCTCAGGGTCAGCTGATCCTGCAGCTGTTGCCGGACCGTGGCATAGAGCCCGGTATTGCTCATGTCGATCCAGGTATCGTTCACCGGCGACAATTCGAAGGTGGGAGGCAAAATGACCGTGCCATCATCGTCGCGCAATACGGTAACGATGGGACTTCCCTGTCCGCCGTAATTCATATAATCCAGTCCCAGGGTGAAGACATTCCCTGGCAACAGCTTCATCCCCTGGTAGACCATCAGACCCATCATCCGGTCATTGGAATGCCATCCGTCGCTAATGTCATGATCCCCGAAATTGTAATACAACTTGAGGGCACCTTCCAGTTTTTCTGTTTTGTTATCAAGCGACAGGGAAGTCTTGCCCCGCAGGATATCGATGCGTTCACCTGCGGGTGCTCCGGTCATTCCCGGATCGGCCGTTTCATAGCCGGCCAGGTTGACATCCACCAGCAGGTTGAAATGATTGTTAAAACGGTAGGCGGCTTTCACGTAACCGTTACTGATCTTAAAGTCCGAGGTATCACGATGTCCGTCGGTCTGGTCGTGGTTAAAGGATGCAAACACATTAAATTTATCCTTTTTATACCCCATGCTGGCCATGTACTTCTGGGTATTGAAAGACCCGTACTGGATTCGGGCATTGGTTTCGAGCCCGTCCTGTTTCTGCTTTTTAGTGATTATATTGATAACGCCCCCGAAGGCATTTGAACCGTAGAGAAAGGAGGCAGGTCCGCGGATTACCTCCACTCGTTCGGCGTCGGAACTCACATAAGCATCGGGCAGGTGATGCCCCATGAGGCCCATGAACTGTGGGTGCCCGTCCAGCAGGATCAGTACCTGTGTGGTGGGATTACCACCGAGTCCCCGCATGTTCAATTGTCCCGCAGCACCCGTTGATACGCCGAAACCGGTAACGCCCCTCTCGGTGATGAAAAGTCCCGGGACCTCCTCCGAAAGTACCGGCAGCAGGGCCGTTTCGGGGGCCTCTTCAAAGATTTCCCGTGGAACCTGGGAGACGGTAAGGGGGACATTCTTCCGGGCCACTTCAATTTTGGAGCCGGTCACCACCACCTCATCAATGGCCATGGTATCGTTAATAGACTGGGCAAACAGGCTCAGCAGCGAAACCCA
>CAZRPW010000247.1:0-2661 GCA_964601975.1 uncultured Bacteroides sp. | reverse complement strand
AGAGCCCTTTATCTATAAACTCCTTCCCTCGCTGGTAGGCATTATGGGAGAAAGCTTCCCTGAACTGTCGGCCCAGGAGGAACTGATTCAGAAGGTAATCAGGGAGGAGGAACAATCCTTTCTCTCCACCCTTGAAACAGGGATGCGACTACTCGACCAACTGGTAACAAAAGCCAGGGAAGATAATACAAGTATAATCCAGGGAAGGGAAGCATTTACCCTCTATGATACCTTTGGCTTTCCGCTTGACCTTACCGAACTGATTCTTTCCGAAAAGGATATGCGTGTAAACCGCGAAGAGTTCCAGGCAGAAATGGATGCCCAGAAGAACCGCTCCCGGAAGGCCGCAGAGACCCAATCGGAAGATTGGATAGAATTGGTGGCCGATGATAAGGAGGAGTTTGTGGGCTATGACTGGCTTTCCACCGAAGTGAAGATCACCCGCTATCGGAAGGTGGTGGCCAAAAAGAAAACGCTTTACCACCTGGTGTTCAACATCACCCCCTTCTATGCTGAAAGCGGCGGACAAATTGGGGATCGCGGTTTCATCGAAAGCGGTGCTGAGAAAACAGAGATCATCGACACGAAAAAGGAGAACGACCTGATCATCCACATTGTAAAAAAATTACCTTCGGACCCCTCAGCCATCTTCATGGCCCATGTGGATGAAGAGCGGCGCACCCGAACCACCAACAGTCATACTGCTACACACCTGATGCACCATGCCCTCAGGGAGGTACTGGGCACACACGTGGAACAGAAGGGCTCCCTGGTGGAACCCGAATACCTGCGTTTCGATTTCAGTCATTTCCAGAAGATGAGCGAGGAAGAAATCCGTGCGGTGGAACACAAGGTCAACGCCATGATCAGGCAAAACAGCGAAATTGAAGAGCACCGTTCACTGCCCATGACCAAGGCACAAGAGATGGGAGCCATTGCCCTTTTCGGGGAAAAATACGGAGATGCTGTCAGGGTGATCCGTTTCGGCGACTCGGTGGAGCTTTGCGGGGGAACCCACGTGAAGGCTACCGGTCAGATCGGAATCTTCAGAATTTTTAAGGAATCCTCCATTGCTGCAGGAATCAGGCGGATCGAAGCCTTCACCGGAGAGGTGGCAGAACGTTACATTGACGAATCTATGGATATGATCAAAGAGATTTCCGGCAGTTTTGAAAAACAAAAAGACCTTGTAAAAGCCGTCAAGGGTGCTTTACAGGAAAACAGCAAGCTATCGAAACAGGTTGAAAGGTTCCAGCATAATATGCTGGGGATGACAGCCAAAAACCTGGAGGAGAAGATGCAACGAATCGGCGACTACCTCGTTGCCATTTCAAAAATCGATATCGACAATCCGGCCCAGCTCAGAGACCTGGCCTTCAGGGTAAGGTCGAGATTTCCGAATGTTTGCCTCATCCTGGGAGCCGAAGTTGAAGGCAAGGCCCACCTGGCCATATTGCTTGCCGACAAGCTGGTTGAAAATGCCGAGTTGAATGCTTCCGCCATGATCCGCGAGGTAGCCAGTGAAATCCAGGGCGGAGGCGGAGGCCAGCCCTTCTTTGCCACGGCTGGAGGCAAAAATCCAGCCGGCCTTGACAGGGCGCTGGAAAAGGCCACACTCATATTTCGAGAAGCACTTAACTAGAAGATGCGGCGGCGGCTCCTCTTCCTATTTGCCGGTTTTCCCAGCCTGATCCTGGGCCAGGAAGTTGAAACGCTTCGTCCCCTTTATTCTTTCCCCATGGATGCAGATTTGAAAGAGAGTTCTGGACTGATCTACTGGGACGGAGACCTTTGGACTCACAATGACAGCAGGGACAATACGATATACAGGCTTGATCCTGGCAACGGCAACATTAAAGACAGGATCCTACTTGAAGGAATTGTCAATAATGACTGGGAAGATATAGCGCAGGACAAGGATTTTATCTACCTGGGTGATATTGGTAATAATAATGGCAGCAGGAAGGACCTCCACATACTGCGCATTGATAAATTGTCCCTCAGCAAAGGGGAACTTGAAATAGACACAATTTCATTCATCTATTCTGAACAGGACGACTTCACCCCCAGAGCCCATGCCACAGATTTCGATTGTGAAGCCATGATTGTTCACAAGGGGAGAATCTTCCTGTTTACCAAAGAATGGATCAGCGCCGGTACTTCGGTGTATACGCTGCCAGCCTTGCCAGGACATTATACGGCTAATATGATCACTGAGTTTCCGGTGATGGGTCTAGTCACAGGAGCAGACATCTCGGCCGATGGAAATACAATCATTCTGATTGGGTACAATACTGTAATTCAGCCCTTCCTATATATATTTTCTGATTTATCCGGCAGAGGGTTTGAAGGCATGGACTTGTCCGGAGGTAGTCATCAAAAAAAAATAATCCTCCTCCCCCATCATCAGGCAGAAGGCATTGCCTTTAAAAATACTGAGGAATCCGGCTTAATTAAACTCGGTATATTCGGTTCGGTTAGTATTTCAAATCGTCTTATGCTGTGATGTGAAATGTCTAATTTTTGCAGTTCAATATTAGTATTACCTTGCCAAAAGAAAAAACCATTAGTATTCCTTGTTGAAATACTATTAGCTATATTTTTAGTATCATTGAATGTAATATTAAAAGGGTTTAGGCACCCAAGCGATCCTGGCCCCCG
>CAZRPW010000246.1:0-2688 GCA_964601975.1 uncultured Bacteroides sp. | reverse complement strand
TGTAAGCGGGAACTTACAATGTACAGAAATTGGCAAATAAGGATGTACGAGAAATAGCAATTAAGGATGTCCATTTCTTCGTTTTAAACGTACAAAAAAAATAAGAACGATTTGCTCAATTAAAGATGGTTTTCCGGTTTTCCAGCCGGTAACTGGTTCCTGTTAGTCTGACCACCTCACAGCGGAACAGGATTCTGTCCAGCAAAGCTGTAGCAATGACTTCATCATCAAGCATTTTAACCCATTCTTGCGGACTTTTATTTGTTGTCACAATAAATGAGGCCCTTTCGTGCAGGTGATTGATAAAATGGAACAACTGAACAGCCTGCTTCTTATCCAGGGCGAACATCATAATGTCATCAATGACCAGCAGATTGGCTTTCAGCAGCTTATTGTACTCGATACGGGCAGACCTGGTAATGTCCTTCATAATCAGGGTTTCGTTTAGCTGCTGCATGGTTCTGAAGTATGCTATGTACCCTTTTTTCAAGGCATCAAAACAAAGGCCAGCAGCGATCATTGTTTTCCCGATACCTGAAGGCCCCATCAATACGATATTGTAATTTTGTTCGAGCCACATACATTCCCTCAGCTGCATTAGCTGCTGTTTACCGATCCCGCTTTGGAACGAGTAGTCATATTGGTCCAGATCATGATTGAGCGGCAACTTGGCAGCTTTGGTCCGGCGTTCCAGATCCCGTGCAGACCGAAGAGTAATCTCAGTTTCCAGGAGATTCATAGAAAAATCCAGGTATGAGATCTTGCCCTCGGATGCTTTGTGGACCAACTCATCCAGCTGTTCCTGTATACCTCCCAAGCGGAGCAGGGCGGCATACTGTTTAATGGTTTGTGATTTCGTTTTCGTGTCCATAGATTAATTCATTAGTGATTGATAATCTGATATATCGCTTTTATCTGGTATGATTTTATGAGCTGTCTGATTGATGGTTTTTATCGTGATCGGTTCCTCAAGGCTGTCCTTCTGAGATTGCTGCAGATAGTCCCGTTTCACAACACTTTCCAGATCCTTTGCCCGATAGATTTTACTCTCGGTGCAGAAGATCACCGCCTGTTCGACGATTTCCAGGGGGTAGTTTTTGAGAAGCCTTTTGATTATTCCCAACTGGTCCCGGATATATCGGGGTTTGTCTTTCCGTATCTGCAGGCAGTATTGTTTCACCAATATCGGGTCCTTAAACTGGTTGGATACTCCATCGATCAGATCATCGATACGCTCCTCAAGTTCCCTTTTGTAGTTGGAACCTCCAACAGTTTCACCTGCACCAGGATAAATAGCATGGGTGGCGATAACCTTACCTTCCATATTGGAGATAATCAATTGATTTTCCTCGGTATGTTCAAGTTGAACTTTTGTCTTTGGCGGATGATAAGTCCCCCGGGGAACACGATAGAAATTACCCTTATAAGAGACAACATTGTCTTTTCTGACATCATGCTCATCCTTTACATTTTCCACGGCAAACGACCCGGTAATAGGCTGCAAATAATCTCTTTCGATCAGCCATTCTTCGAAAGGGATCTTTTTGGTTGTAGAGTGTTCTTTCGCATTGGCTGTACGGTCAAGCCAGGCAAGACTCTCTCCTTGAAGTATATCAACATCAATGAAGATTCGGCCACGCAAGAAGTTGTATTTTACGTATTTAACAACATTTTCAACCTTCCCCTTGCTCTGAGGATCAGACTTGCGACAAAAGTAAAGTTGGAAGCCTCGGTATTGTGCATAGCTGCGGAAGGCTTCTGTCATAATCAGATCCCCGTGATTCTCGGCAATGAGCATCAGGGTATCCTGGTCATATACAAACTCCTTTGTCATGCCACCAAAAAACGTAATGGCTGCTTCGTGAGCAATAATCACCTTGCGGGTGGTAAAGGGGCGGTCGGAGAAATAACTGTATTTCATCCGGGAGCGGGATAAAACAAAGCTGATGTAATGAATCTTCTTGCGACCACCCTCATCTGTGGTCATGTTATACTCGCCAAAATCGACCTGGGTCTGCTGACCATAGGGAAGCTCCGGAACCTTCTCATAGTCCCGGTGATCAAATGATTTTGGAATGCCATATTTGCTCCTGACATGAAGAACAAAATTGAAAACGGTCTTGTCATCAACTTCAATGAAGTCATCATGATGTTCCTTCAACCAGTCGTGAACCTGGGCCGAGGAGGCTTCAGGGCAATGCTCCAATCGGGTGCGGACATAGTTCTCATAAGGCGTAAGAACACGATGCCTTCGAGTCTGACTGTCAATAAAATCCTCATATTCTTCTTCGCTCATAGCAAGATACTTTTTTACTGTCCTTCGATCCATTACCAGCTCCCTGGCTATTTGGGCCGGCTTTAGCCCCTCTCGATGTTGTCTGTGGACTTCATGGTACATAATCCATTGGTTTAAAAACTTCTTTCTCATGTCGGATCCTTCCGTATAGGGTTAATGTGTAGATGATTAACACTAATAACAGAATAATCCGGCATTTCCCCACAGGAGCTTGCAAGCTCCTGTGGGGAAGCATTAAATCAATGAAGAAATGGAGATCTATTATCAAGGGGAAAAGCCCCTCGCAAATGAAAGATGTACATCCTTATTTGCTAAAAAGCGTACATCGCTATTTGCTAATTATCGTACATCGTTAATTGCGAAAAAGTGTACATTGTTAATTGCCATTTACA
>CAZRPW010000245.1:0-2738 GCA_964601975.1 uncultured Bacteroides sp. | reverse complement strand
GCTGCTAAAAATACGCCCTATATTGGATTTGTGATCGAGCCCTACAGTCTGTTCCTTTTCTTCAAGCTCAAGGATAAAGCATATGCAAAATCAATGCTGCCGGATCGTTATGAGCTTGCAAAGACCCGGTTGTTTGCCGATGACGAGCCAGATTATTACATGGGTATCGGTAATCTGGGTACACGAGCAAGTACTTTCTGGGGCACAAGGCTGGAATCATACCTGATTGCAACAGACAAAAAAACCGGTATTTTGTCTTTTATTTTCATTGATATCTTAAGTAATACCTTAATAGCGCTGCCTTCAAAGGGAATTGAAAATCCAAATTGCAAAAAAGCCCTTTTCACAACCAATGCAAAGGGAGAAGTTTTTGTGGACATTCAGGAACACAAGACCGACAGAAAGCTA
The DNA here is from genome assembly GCA_964601975.1 of uncultured Bacteroides sp. Lineage (GTDB taxonomy): Bacteria > Bacteroidota > Bacteroidia > Bacteroidales. The sequence continues at coordinate 2,330 of CAZRPW010000245.1, read as the reverse complement.
AGCTTAACAGGCAGTATAAAAGGGGGGAAACTGCGCCGACTGGATCAAGACCTTTGGCTCATGGGAAATACCTCAATCGCTCACAGTAAAGATCTTGGACATGGCGATGATAATCCCTTTGCCGTTATATTTGATCCGGCTGAAGTGGATGAAGCCCTGGATATTCCCGCAGAAGATATCCGCATCAGTGAAAACACCCTTTTCCCGGGATTGGCAGAAGCGGAAATCAGTAAGGTAGTCTGTTTTCCTTTTGCCCAGCACTTTTTCGCTGACAGCCCAGGTTGCTATACCTCAGTAAAGGACCGCAATGATTTGATCAGCAAGTATAACGATATAGCAGACACTGATAAATGGAAAACCTTCTCTGCAAGGACCATTGTAAAACAGATTTCCGTGGGCATTGCTATTTCAATACTCATTACCATACTCCTGATGATCCTGTTCTAGGATTTCATTCCTGGGAAGGATGCAAGGCAATTATTTTGCCAGATCTTTGGCGGCTGTCTCCATAAGCAAATAAAAAGCCTGCCCTTCAGGAGCCACGTAAGGATGATCGAAATTTGGCAGACCGCATACATTCTGAACGTATCCCAGTTCATCTACGGATGCGTTGGCTGCACTCCTCATCTTCTCTGCCTTTTCGAGGTAACTGGGTTCAAGATAACCGGCAGCAACTCCCCTGTAAATGGTATAGCTTATCATCTGACTTAGATTGACCTCCACAAAAGTATCCGGCTTATCGATCACATTGTGAAATAGGCCATCATCACGCAGGTATTTCAAGCAAGCATCGACTAATTCTTTCACATAAGAAATGAGTCTCTTTTTATCTTCCACCCTATCGTCTGGCAAAAGCTTAATCACCCTTGTTAAACCTGCTGCTGTCCATCCATTTCCAACACCCCAGAAATCTTCTCTTTTAAATGTCTGGTTCGGGGCATCCCAGATGTGTGAATACAGTTGTGTATCCGGGTGGAACAAATATTTTCGATTGCCTTCAATCTGTTTCAGTGCCTCGTCATATTCCCCTGCGGCAGCCAGAAATGGAGGAAGCATATATAAAGCATCGGACATGATGAATTTCGTCGGTTCCTGGGTGTGAAAAATCGTTCCTTCCTCGTTTTTATGATTTGTGGTATGTATCACTTCCAGCATTTCCATTGCCGCTTCATTGAAAATCGGATCTCCGGTTAATTTCCCGGCAAATAAAACAGCTTCTCCTACGCTGGCACAATCTGTAATGGGCATATTCCCCCTGATCACTGAGAAACGCCCCTCCACCTGGCGCATGATGGCTGCACGGGCAAAAGAAACCACCAGGTCATATTCCCCCATTTCCAGAAGAGCCTGAGCTACCGTGCCCTGCTCCCAATCGAAACGCTGCATTCCGATTGTAGCTATCAGAACCCTTTGTATCTTTTGATCCAGTGAAGAAGGATTCCCCATAAAGAGTTTCCCCTTATTTTCTTCCTTCCAATCTGATGAGCGCTCATCAGTCCTACAGGATGTTGCTCCCATGGCTAATCCGGTCGCTCCGAGAGAGAGGGCTCCCGTGTTTACTAAGAAATTTCTTCGCGAAGACTTGTTTTGAGCGTGTGTTGAGTTTCCCATTGATTTTCGTTGTTTTTAACAATTTTAGAAAGAATAGGTCATTACAATACTTTCATTATTGTCACAAATAAACCTGAAAGTTTTGCAATATCTTAATAAATAATAAACTGTGAGCGGTTTTTATTTGTTACTAGACTGACCGGGCTAAGGAAGGGTCATAGCTCTTTGTTAAAACAATATATAATACAGAACATGAAAGCAATAGGATTTAAGGAATCATTAGCCATTACAGAGAAGCATAGTTTTATTGAGTTTGAAACAGATAAACCTCAACCGAAAGGATATGATTTACTGGTTAAAATTCATGCGGTTTCTGTAAACCCGGTAGATTTTAAAATCAGGCAAAATGCAGCAAAAGACACCGTTCTTGATACACCCAAAATCATTGGCTGGGATGCCGTTGGAATAGTGGAAGCAGCGGGCGAAAAAACCTCCAGGTTCAAAGTAGGCGACGAAGTGTACTATGCTGGCGACCTTACCCGCAGTGGCACTAACGCCGAATACCAGCTTATTGATGAGCGTATTGTAGGTTTTAAGCCAAAAAATCTGACCATCGCAGAAGCGGCAGCCATTCCCCTGACAGGTTTAACTGCCTGGGAGTCCCTGTTCGACCGTATCAAGGTCAATCCGGAAATTGATACAGGAAAAACCGTGTTGATTTTAGCAGGTGCCGGTGGAGTAGGCTCTATTGCCATTCAAATTGCAAAAAAAGTGGGCAA
>CAZRPW010000244.1:0-2775 GCA_964601975.1 uncultured Bacteroides sp. | reverse complement strand
TTTGGCTCAATAATCCTGAGGCCTTCAATGTCTGTCTCCGTTATATTCATCTCTAATTGTTAGAATCAAATCCTTTTTCGTCAGCAATTTGAAACAAGTATTCTCCATACGCACTTTTTTTAAGAATATCGGCCAGGACGCGAAGCTGGGAACGGTCAATGAATCCCATTTTAAAAGCAATCTCCTCGATGCAGGATATTTTCAGACCCTGTCGCTGTTCTATGGTATGGATGTAGTTGGAAGCCTGTAAGAGACTTTCATGGGTTCCGGTATCGAGCCAGGCCATTCCTCTTCCCATAATCTGAACTTTCAAGTTGCCTTCTTCCATGTATAGTCGGTTGAGATCGGTAATCTCAAGTTCTCCACGTTTGGAGGGTTTCAATGATTTGGCTTTTTCAACAACACTATGATCATAAAAATAGAGCCCTGTAACTGCATATTTCGATCTGGGTTTCTCAGGTTTTTCCTCCAGGCTGATGGCTTTCCCCGATTGGTCAAATTCAACCACTCCGTACCTCTCCGGATCCGTTACAAAATATCCAAAAACCTCGGCTCCATCCTCGAGGGCTGCAGCTTTTTGGAGAGTTTTTGAAAATCCGTGACCATAAAAAATATTATCCCCCAGGATCAGAGCTACAGGCTCTCCCCCGATAAACTTTTCCCCAATCAGGAAGGCCTGGGCCAGTCCGTCGGGTGAGGGCTGTTCCGCATAAGAAAGCGATATTCCAAGCTGAGATCCATCTTCAAGGAGGGTCCGGTAGAGATGCAGGTCTTCGGGGGTCGAAATAATCAGGATATCCCTGATTCCGGCAAGCATCAGCACAGAGAGGGGATAGTAGATCATGGGCTTGTCATACACAGGTATGATCTGTTTTGAAATCGATCGGGTAATTGGGTAAAGCCTGGTGCCCGATCCTCCGGCAAGTATGATTCCTTTCATGCTTATTTAGTCCTCCTCTTTTAAAAGCCTGTCAAAATAGGCAATTGTATGTTCCAGTCCTGATTCAAGTTTCACCCTCGGAGACCATCCGTCAAGAATTTCTCCTGCAAGGCTAATGTCAGGTTTTCGCTGTATGGGGTCATCCTGGGGTAGCGGAAGATACACGAGTTTCGATTTAGACCCGGTCATGTCAATCACTTTCTCTGCAAGTTCCAGAATTGAGAATTCAACCGGATTTCCAAGGTTTACAGGTCCGGTGATATCATCCCCCGTTTGCATCATGCGGGTCATGCCTTCCAGCAGGTCGTCCACATACTGAAAGCTCCGGGTCTGGGAACCATCGCCATAAATTGTAATATCATCATTCCTCAGCGCCTGAACAATAAAGTTGGAAACCACTCTTCCATCGTTTGGATGCATCTTAGGTCCGTAGGTGTTGAAGATTCGGATGATCTTTATCTTCACTCCATTCTGGTGATGGTAATCAGTGAAAAGTGTTTCAGCACATCTTTTTCCTTCATCATAACAGGAACGTATGCCAACAGGATTCACATTCCCCCAGTATGATTCGGGCTGTGGATGTATATTGGGATCTCCGTATACTTCACTGGTGGAGGCCTGGAGGATTTTTGCCTTTATACGCTTGGCCAGTCCCAGCATATTGATGGCACCCATTACCGAGGTTTTCACGGTCTTTATGGGATTATACTGATAGTGGATAGGCGATGCCGGGCAGGCAAGGTTATAGATTTGATCCACCTCCACGTAGTAGGGGGCAGTGACGTCATGCCTGATCAATTCGAAGTAGGGATTGTCAAGGAGGTGTTTGATATTTCTTTTGTTGCCCGTGAAGTAATTATCCAGGCAGAGCACCTCATTTCCTTCCTTCAGGAGTCTTTCACTCAGATGTGATCCAATGAATCCTGCACCACCGGTTATAAGTATACGCTTCATATTAGGTGTTCTGTGTTAGGGTTTAATCGGTTTCCGGCCGATACTATAATAGGTGAAACCGTATTCTGCTACTTCGTCGGGATCATAGATGTTTCGACCGTCAAAAATTACTTTCTCCCGCATCAACTTTTCAAGAACCTTGTAGTTCAGGACCCTGAACTCGGGCCATTCCGTAACAACAATAAGGCCGTCAGTATCGATAAGAGCCTCGTATTTGTCTTCACAAAAGTCGATTACATCTCCAATTTTCCGTTTGGCCTCATGCATGGCAACGGGATCATAGGCCCTGATCTGTACACCTTCCTTTAGGAGATCTTCAATACTTTTCAAAGAAGGAGCCTCCCTCATGTCGTCGGTATGAGGCTTGAAAGAAAGTCCCCACAAGCCCAGCTTCTTTCCCTTCAGGCTATCTCCAAAGTGGGATTTAATTTTTTCGGGAATTACACTCTTCTGCCTGTCATTCACGAACTCAACGGCTTTCAGGATCTCAAGTGACCTTCCATACTCGTCACCTGTTTTTATAAGTGCTTTAACATCTTTGGGGAAACAGCTTCCTCCATAACCTGCTCCCGGGTATATAAACTTGTTTCCTATACGGGAGTCGCTGCCGATCCCCTTGCGGACCATGTTCACATCAGCTCCCACGATCTCACAAAGGTTGGCGATATCGTTCATGAAACTAATTTTGGTAGCCAGCATGGAATTGGCCGCATACTTTGTCATTTCTGCAGAGGTGATATCCATGGATACTATGGGATGGCCGTTAAGGAGGAAAGGCTTATATAGGCGGCCCATAATCTTTTCGGCTCTCTCTGAATCGGTTCCAATGACAATACGGTCGGGTTTCAGGAAGTCGTTGATAGCCGCTCCCTCTTTTAAGA
>CAZRPW010000243.1:0-2792 GCA_964601975.1 uncultured Bacteroides sp. | reverse complement strand
CCTTAAGCCTTAAGAAAACTGCAGGCCTTGTCAAATACCCTGTTAAAACTCGCATTCACCTGTTCGGGATCCACCCGCTTCAGGGGGAAGGGATTTTCATGGGAGTAATCATGATCGAAATCCAGCACCTCCACATCAATCCCGACATCACCGTAGGCCCCCTTCAGGGTATTCATCACCTCATATGAGGGAATTACCTGGTCTTTCCGCAAGGTAAGCGCATGAAAATCATCGGCATATTCCCTGAACAGGTCCTCCCTGTATTCCCTCAGATTCTGATAATTGAGCATGGAATGAAGGACCTTCCCCTCGGGGTGGTCCTCCCGGATATAGTGGCGCAGTCTGTCTTCTTTTTTAAGGAAGGACTCGAAATGCTCCACCAGGTATGAATACAGCGCCAGGTTGGCTTCACTATCCAGGATGAACTTGGATACGGGCAGGAAACGGTTGAATACCGAACCACCACAAAAGAGGAATACCTTCGCCTCGCTGAAGTAATCCTTGGGGTTCGTAAGCTTCAGTATCTCAGCCAGGAAACCCCCGATTGAATAGGCGAAAATATTAAAACCAAAATTTGGATGAACCAGATCCGTAAAACCATCCTTATAACTCTCTAATAACTGTAAGACATCATAATACGTCTGCAATCCCGACCAAACATATCGCTGGGGCATGGAATGAAGCCTCATACTGATGGCCACATTCGAAAGGGAGGAATTAATTACATTGGGATAACGCTTTTTGCGATTCTCACTCAGGCGGAACATTTCCCGTGGATCACTCCAAAGGGCAGGAGCCCTTTGCATGTGAAAGGCAATTGGAAAAAAGACAACCGCATTCCCGGTTCCCCTGCAGATAGCCTCACCCCAGCTCAGGTATTTATCCCAGTTTTTCTCGTTGAAACCATGAAACAAAAATGTGAGTTGCCTGGCAGGTTTCCCATCCTGAGGCTTCATCAGTCGATAGCTAAAATCCCGGTTCTCTGCAATCGAAGCATCCTTTGCATGAATATCTTCACTGATGGTCCCTACTTCATTGTAAAAGGTTCCATTTTTCTCAAAATGCTCCTGGTGCTTCGGACAAAAGTATCCATCATTTCCCGGCAGGACATCAGCTGCCCCGGAATGGAAACTTAAGCTGTGTATCTCCAATCCTTCAAATTCTGTATATGCAGTTCCGGAGAATGCCTCCTTCAGGTTCTCAAATCGTTCTTTACTGTACATCTGTCAATTGTTTTAAATTCTCCTGCAAATTTAATCAGCTCCCGACCTCACTGTAAGGCAGGAAGGCAGATTGGGATGTTTCAATGAGAAATTGGGGTAAATGAAGGCATAGAGGGGTCAGATAAGGATGCCAGGATGGCAAAATGAACAGCATATCCATGCCTTTAAGCTAAAATATATTCAACAATATGTCGTGTATACTTGTCATTTAGTATATTTTACTTATCTTTGTGTGTATAATACTTAACATATCGTATGGTTTACCATACATAATATTAGAAATCATGACATACCAGGAAAAACAAAACATCGTAAACATCTTCAGCGGATTGCTCATAACAGCCATCTATGCCTGGATGGTATACCAGAGGCAGCTCCAGGGAAGATTCGACTTATCGGAGGACTTCAGCAAATGGGGGGTAATCTTCCTGATCTTTATAGGGGTCTCCATCGTGTCGCGCATTATCATCCAGATCATCTTTCACATCCTGAATGCCATTGCCACCAGGGAACAGGAGGTGCCTGCTGTAGACGAACGCGACAAACTCGTAAAACTGAAAGCCACCCGGAATTCATACTATGTCTTCACCAGTGGTTTTGTCCTTTCAGTCATGGCCCTGGCCATCGGGATGCCTGTTTATGGGATGTTTATAGCATTTGTGGTCTTTGGTCTGATTGCAGAAATCATGGACAACGGTTCCCAAATCTATTACTACCGTAAAGGAATCTGATATGGCAAAAAGCAACATACAAAACAATATAAGGAAACTGCGCTTCAATAAGGGCGAAATGACCCAGCAGGAACTGGCCGACAAAGCCCAGGTATCACGTCAAACCATTGTGGCCATCGAGAAGGGGAATTACTCCCCTTCCCTCGAGCTGGCCTTCCGATTCTCTCATATCTTCAATACCCCCCTTGAAGAAATATTCACCTACGATTCTGGTCAGGACACGGCATAAGAAATCGCATGATTTTATTTTTCCTAATTTTGCCCTTATATGAAAAAAGCTCCACTCAGAATAACAGCTATTCTAATAATGGCAATATTTGCCGGGCAGGCAAAGGCCCAGCTTATAACGGATCGGCCCGACCAGACGGAAAGTTCTTCAACGGTAGGGAAGCGAAACCTGCAAATTGAAAGCGGTTTACTCCTGGGCTTTGAAGGCGACGGGCAGTTTTCCACCCGGCAGGTACTGGCCCCTACCAACCTGTTCAGATATGGGATTACCAAAGGAATCGAATTGCGGCTCCTCAGTCAGTTCGAATCCTTTAAAATACAGGATCAGCTTGTCCAGGGAATCAGCGACATCGAAATAGGGGCGAAAATTCAGATATTCCAGAGAGAAGGCTCCCGATCCGAAGTCGCATTTATCTCCCACCTCCTGGTTCCTACAGGAAGCTCAGAATTGAGCAACGATGCTTTCGGGACCATCAACAAACTTGCAGTTTCGCATGAAATCAGTGAGCGCATGGGCCTGGGATATAACATCGGGTATGACTACCTGGGAGCAGGTAGTGGAAATTTAACCTATTCGCTGGTCCTGGGGGTAGGTGTAAATGAAAAGGTA
>CAZRPW010000242.1:0-2838 GCA_964601975.1 uncultured Bacteroides sp. | reverse complement strand
AAGGGGGTATCTGGAAAGGCAATTACCATAGTGCAAGATCCCTTATAAACTGCATCCATATATTACGGCACGAGGAGACCCATCATCAGTAAAAAACACAAGAAAAAGCATCTATAAATGAAAAAAATAATACCCCTTGCGCTATTAGCCATGCTAATGGCCTGTAATCCTGCAGCTCAAGAAATCGAGCCCGTCAATAAAAATGCCACTCCTGAAGCAATAGCGCTACTGGAATACCTTTATTCAATCTCAGGTAAGAAAATCATATCGGGCCATCACAATTACAGCTCTGACATGAATCAATGGCACAAATACGTGGAAAATCTGACAGGGAAATCACCTGCAATCTGGGGAAGTGACTTTATCGATTATTACAGGGAAGGGAACCCGGAAGGCATTATCAGGGAAGCAGTGCAGAGACATAAGGACGGCTATATTGTCACCCTTATGTGGCACACCGGAAGGCCCCAGGATAACCCGCCTTTCGACTGGAAAACCAGTACCCAGGGCGAAATGAGTGAGCAGGAATGGAAGGATCTGCTTACCCCGGGGACCGACATCAACGATAAATGGACTGAAAGAGCAGACTCCATTGCCGGCTACCTGAAGCAACTACAGGACATGAACGTTCCGGTATTATGGAGACCCTACCATGAGATGAATGGCATCTGGTTCTGGTGGGGCGACAAAAAGGGAGAAGAAGGCTATGCTGCCCTATGGAAAATGATGTATGAGCGCTTTGTGAACCACCACCACCTGGACAACCTGATCTGGGTATGGAACACCAATGCCCCGCGCGATCGGGAGAATGATGAGGCTTATGCCTATGAACTCTATTTCCCGGGACTGGAGTATGTGGATGTGCTGGCAGCCGATGTCTACCACAACGATTACCGGCAGGAGCACCACGACCAGTTGCTTGAACTGGCCGAAGGAAAGCTGATTTCACTGGGTGAGGTGGGTGAAGTCCCCACCACGGAAGTCCTCGATGCCCAGCCCATGTGGGCCTGGTTCATGGTATGGAGCCGCTGGGTTGAGACACATAACACTCCTGAAAAAGTAAAAGCCCTCTATGAATATCCCAGGACCCTTTCCCACGGTGATTTCGAGATCGATTATTAGGTAAATGGTAAATAGTAAATGGGTAAATGGTAAATGGGTAAATGGGTAAATGGGTAAGTGGGTAAATGGGTAAATGGGGAAGTGGGGAAGTGGGTAAGTGGGTAAGTGGGTGAAGAGTTGCAATTTTAATGAGGGTTGTGACAGGGATGCTGGCCTAACAACTTTACTCCCCAACTACGATATCCCGGATTGCTTCGGGAGTGAGTTCAATTTTCCCGGTTATAATTTTGGGAAGGTTATAATTGGCCAGCAGCCTGCAGTACATTTCCGGATCCTTCTGAGGCAGCACAAAAGGCTGATGAGCTACACCATCGGCATCCATATAGGCTATGTGGGGACGTGAAAAAACATCATCCATCCGCTTTGAGCTAAAAACCAGCCAGCGGCCGTTGGAGGACCAGGATGAGAAACTTTCAGCACTTTCAGAATTCAGCTCCAGTTTCTTATAGGCTCCGGTTTCGAGCTCAATCGAATAGAGATCGCTTTGTTTGTGGAAAATAGTGAAATATCCGTAGTCGGACATAGAGCAAACCATATGCTTTCCATCGGGTGAGATCGCAGGCATGGAGATACTCATGCCCGTTGAATCGGCATCCAGCACCGTCTCAGGCACACCCCAGGTATTCAGATTTGTGCTGTATCTCACCCGCATCAGACTGTAGCGGGAGTGCAGCAGGCTTTCATCATCTCCGGCTATGGCCCCGGGTGCACTCAGGTAATAAAGCGTTCTCCCATCGGGCGACCACACGGGCATGTTTTCCCTTCGGTTTGTGGATACCACCGGCGAAGTAAGAACTCTCTTGTTTTCGATATCATAAATCATCAGGTCCGATGCCCTGTCCGCCACGTCAACTACCTTATTCGACCTCGAAGTCAGGTGAGGACTGATCTGACCCGTTGAAAATGCAATGTGTTTACCTCCCGGATGCCAGGCCGGGTAAATTCCGGCTGAAAGTGTCTGGGGTGTCTGGGTATTCACCTTTGAAAGCTTGCCATCACTCCAGATGAGGGTGCCCGGGTGCAGGATCCGGAAATGAATCATCATTTTTGAAGGATCGTTATTGGCAAAGGAGTGACAGTTCATGCAACCGTAACCTGTGGAAGAATTCTCAATAACAGGGCTCTCATCAAAGTTGCTCAGATTACGTTGATAGATTCCCATATCCCGCCACTTGAGATAAACCGCATGAACAATCCTGTAAGCCAGGTAAGGATCAATGGGTTCTATGGCTATCTGGTGCTCGATGGTTTGGTACTTATGCCACTCCCCTTCACGTCTGGACCAGATATCCACACGCAGTTTTTCTCCGGCATTGTCGGATAATAATTCTTGCCAGTGGCTAATGGGTATTTGAATGGAAGGGGAACGCTGAGTAATCACAATAGGCTCATTTTCACCAGCTCCAATTTCAACCCTGAACCTGGAACCCGGCTCTTTGATGACGAAATTGAGGGGTGCAATATTAGCGGCGAAACGGCTTTCGGATAATCGACCGGTTCGGTGGAAATAACGACTTCGGCTTTCGATTTTCCACCTCGTGCTTCCGGCCCGTATGACTGGGATTGTACTACATAGAGCCCTTCTTCAAAAAGAGCGGCCGCTTCTCCCGCGATGAGAGCCGCGAGAATGACGCCTTGTCCGCCGGATCCGGCGAAACGTATCTCGTATCTCATTGGCCTTCTCCTTTTCCCCTGACTTTTGCGATCAGATCGAGG
>CAZRPW010000241.1:0-2858 GCA_964601975.1 uncultured Bacteroides sp. | reverse complement strand
GTTCTGAGAACTGTGTACTGGAACTTACATGGAAGGTTGAAGGGAGGATCCCATGGATTCTTCATTGGAGCGAAGCCACGAGTGTGCCTGGCGGCTGAGGAAGTAGCGGACTTTGTTCCTGAATCCGGGAATAATCAGCCTGTCGCCACGAAGCATGCCGTTAATAGCCTTGACAGCAATCAGGCGAGGGGTAAGAATCCTGATCTCTTCTGAAAGCCCGTCAAAGACTTCGGATTCGGAAGGCATATTCACAACAGGGTCTGTGTGTAATATGCTGTTGGAGATGCTGGTATGCTTAAGCTCCTCTTCCATTTCCTTTGCAAAGCCATACATTTTCCCTACAGAAGCCTGGAGTGCTTCACTAAACTGTGTTTGACGATAAGGGAAGGGAATTACATGCTGAATGTAGGAGGCGGAGAGCTTCTTCAATTGGGGTAAAATTCCCATGGTCACCTGTGCAGCGCCTCTGAAACGGGTAAGAAAGTCTTCTCTCGCAATTTCGGAAATGCATTTGCAATGTGCAACAGACCAGTCGCAGCTTACATTGTTGATCATTGCACGGATATCGTAGCGATTCCGGATACTCTTAATGAAAGTGTGGATCGTCTCCTGATCGGCCAGGTCAATCTTCATGGCCTCTACGCTTACATCTTCTTTCAGTTGAAGCCCGATTGCAAAACGCTGGAGATCAATGTTGGTGGTTGATACCATAATCAGATTACACCCCCTGCGCGCAACTTCACGGGCAAGGGCTTTCCCAAATGCTCCCTCTGCTCCAAGTATCAGGGTATATTGTGTATCTGCGTTCATCTCCGTAGTTCTCATTCTTAACTGTATATAAAAGACCACTTTTTTACAAAAAGGCTGCGTGGAGATTGAAAAAAATGCAAGATTTATGCCAAACCCCTATTTCTGGCCATGATTGTTTATATAAAGTTGGAGATTATTAATCTCCTATCCTAGAGGGGAAAAGCCTGTTTGAAGCGAAATACAACTGAGATTTTAACAATAAAAAGGGAGTTATAAACAAGTGTATAAAATAGCATGAAGGAATCAGCATTTTGCGGTTTACAATGGTTTATCTACCACGCAGGCTCCAGGCCGTAAACGACCCCTTCTTTTAAATGTGTGACTCCGTTTTCAGAGAAAAGGGAAACCTGGTTATAGCCTGTGTCCGGAAAGCAAATTTCGGTCATCACAACTTTGCCATCGTCAACGAAAAGTTCAACAGATGAGTGGTCAATAAACAGATCTACCCGGACCTGTTCGCCTTCTAATTGCCAGGGTGCAGTATGAATCCCTGGGAATGATGCAGAGAAATTGTCCTTGCCCGATCCTGTGCGATCCACATAGACTTGATTATTCCTGGGATCAAAGCCCATAAGCATACGTTCTCCCTGATCATTACTCAATACAATTCCGAAACGGAGCGAATCCTCCTCCCGGGTTTCATTCCCCATTTGAAAAACCAGATCAAGTTCATAGAGAGAGGAGGGGAGCTTCTCTACTCCATCCACCGGATGGATGGAGGAAAGGCTGATGTTTTCAAGGTTAATGTGGGTTTTGCGCAGACCTCTTAATTCTTTTATGGGCATACTTTGGACCCGGTATCTTCCAGCATGATCAACAAGCTTCAGCTCCCTTGGCAGGGTCATGGCATTACGCCATCTTGTTGTAGGAACGTGGTTGGCATAGGCCCAGTTACTCATCCAGCCCATGAAGATCCTTCGTCCATCCTCGGCGGGAATGTCCGACCAGGTAACACCTGCATAATTATCCTTGCCATAATCGATCCATTGTAGTCCGGACGATCGCTTCGTCTCTCTGAATGTTTTTCCATCAAAATCACCCACATAATATAGGGTCCCACTCCCCCCATTAGGGGCACCTCCATGACTCACAAGTAATACCCACTTCTCCTCAATCCCATTATTGAGGGGGAAAAGATCGGGACATTCCCATACATGTTCCTGATCATTCTCATTGGTGAATTCCCCTTCCTTTCGCCACTTTAGGAGATCAGGAGATGAGTAGAACATAACCCTGTCTCCGGCAGCAAGGACCATAATCCACTCCTTGTTTTCTTTATACCAGATCACTTTGGGATCTCTGAAATCGCTGATCCCCGGGTTCTCCAACACCGGGTTCCTCTTGTATTTATTCCAGGTTCGTCCCCTGTCGGTGCTAAAGGCGATGCCCTGGCTTTGAAACCGGGTACTTCCCTCTTCCTGCAGTTGGGGATTGTGATAGGTGAAAATTGCTACCATGGGTGGATCCTTGATGGAGCCCAGTCCGGATGTATTATCCCGGTCAACCACTGCGCTTCCCGAAAAAATGGTCCCAAGGCTGTCGGGGTAAAGCGCAATAGGCAGATGTTCCCAATGGACCAGGTCCTCACTGATCGCATGTCCCCAGTGCATGGGTCCCCACACATTATCAAAAGGATTGTGCTGGTAAAAGAGGTGATACGCTCCCTGGTAATAAACCATGCCGTTGGGATCGTTCATCCACATAGAATCGGGAGAAAAGTGATATTGGGGCCGGTGTTTTTCCTGGTAGTACTGGGTGACTGGTTCCGGGTTGTCAGGTTTACGCGATCCGCACCCGGGCAGAAGCATTACTCCGGCAATAAGAATCAAGGGACTGATGAGTTTCATTTCTTAATAATTTGATCCATTACCAGGCTGGTGATGGCTCCTGTTTTTCCGGTGGAGGGACAATGTCCCCTGCCGTTCATCTCATCCACGATGGATGCGATCATGGGCATCTGGATATGTTCCGGGGGATTGATGCTTATGGATTCCTCTTTTTCTGCGGCATTTAAAACCATGGCTTCGAAGCTGAAGATCGAAAAACTT
>CAZRPW010000240.1:0-2873 GCA_964601975.1 uncultured Bacteroides sp. | reverse complement strand
TTTTTTACATCGAACAAATGCCGTTGCTCATCGTGGCTTTCCATGTAGGTGACCAGGTGAGGTTTGCTAAAGCCACGTTCCTGGTAGGATCCCCAGGAAAAATCTGATTTGCCTTCAGTATGCCAGCCCATGGCTGCCCTCGAGTAGTTGTAATTGGAATTTCCCCATACCATCATTCCGTAATCGGTTAGCGCCCTCTCCTCGTCGGTATCCGCAAAGTGTTCGAGGATCACATGCGCCTGCGGATTTACACTCCAGACAGTATCGGCATAAGCTTTCAGAATGGCTACCCTGCTGGCATCATACCTGGCCATGGCGCCTGCATCTCCCAGGGTATTGGTCTGGGTCATCCCCTTTGAAAGGTCGAAGCGGTATCCATCCACGTGATACTCTTCAAGCCAGTGTTTAATGACCCTGCTGATGTGGTATTTAGTCGCAGCACTCTCGTGATTCATATCGGAGCCCACATTAAATTCATGCTTTGGAACGGGGTTGAACCAGGGGCTTTCGGCCGAGGGCCGGCTATTGACCCCATCCCAGTAAAGTTTCACAAGAGGCGACTGGCTGAAGCTGTGGTTAAATACCACATCCAGGATCACGGCAATGCCTTCGGCGTGACAGGCATCAATGAAGCGCTGCAGGTCTGCCTTGGGACCATAATACTTATCCAGGGCAAAATAGTGGGAGGTATTATATCCCCAGCTGTTGTTCCCTTCAAATTCGTTGACTGGCATCAGCTCAACGGCATTCACTCCCAATCTTTTAAAATACTGAATCGTATCGGTCAGGGTCTTGTAATCGTGACTGGCGATAAAATCCCTGATCAGGAGTTCATAAACCACCAGCTCTTCGGCCGGCGGGGGAGTGAAGTCGGTAATGGTCCACTCGAAAGGCTCCTGTCCCGTCTGCAGATAACTGGCAATCCCAACGGCCTTTCCCTCCGGATATGGGAGCAGTCCCGGATAGGTGCTTTCACTGATGTAGCCGTCATTTGAATCGCTTACCTTTTCACAATAGGGATCACTTATAAAGATATCCCCATCCACCTGGTACTGAAAAATATATTCCTTTCCTTTCTCAAGATCGTCAATTACAAACCAGAAGCGATTTCCATCAGGAGTCAGCTTCATCAGGTAGTTGTTATCCAGTTCCCAGTCATTAAAGTCACCCTTGAGATACACACTCTCCTTTCCCGGGGCATAGAGGACCAGGGCTGCTGAAGTATCACTCAGGTAGTTAATACCATCTTCCAGTCCGCCGGGAAGTGGCAGAACCGTAGTCTCCTCACTTACAAAATAGTAAAGCGAATCTGCAACCTCTTCTGTTGCATTTTTTGCAAGCACCTTGATCCAGGTTTTACCCTGCTGCTCTACCACGATGGTGTCCAAAAGTTCAGGCTCTGTTGTTTTTTTAACCACCAGGTCATCTATATAAAGAATAATAGAATCGGCATCAATGGCCTGGGCTTCCACAATGATTTTTTCCCCAAGCTCCACAATAAGCGGACGCTGGTCGGGCCGAATAATACTCACATTCAAACCTTCCGGATATACGGTATAATAAATGTTTCCCCCCGAAGCCGTTTTCCCCTCTTTACTTGTATCCTCACTCCGGAAAACAAAGGCAAGTTGCTCCACCACTTCACCCTCGTTAAGCTCAAAGTAGTCCGCGATAGAGGGAGAAATCTCCAACTTGTAAAGATCCGTGGATATTCGTTCCAACTTGTATTTATCCGAATTGTCGCCCCACGACGGGGCATGCTTCCAGTCGCTTCCGTCGGAACTCTCACTTGTGATTACCCCGGCATGGGCATATACATCACCTGTAAAACCCATTAGTCCCTGGTTTCCCAGGCTGGCATCAAATGTGATGACCACCGGCCCGGTCTGTACCGGGAAAGCGGGATCGGCTGTAATCAGCTGACCGGAAACGTTTAAAGCAAATGCAAAAGCTAAGATTATCCCCAGACTCTTTACTGTGTTTTTTGTCCTCATCATAAGTTCTACCGGTTAATAAAAACAGACCCGGCCAAAATGACCGGGTCTGCCTGTCTTATTACAGTTTTACTATTGTTTAATAAACTTGGCAACGCCCACACGGCCGTCCTTGCCAATCACACTCAGAATATATACGCCTCTTTCCAGATCGGCAGTGCTGAGCTCAAAGAAACGCCTGTTTTCAAGGCTCAAACGTACAACTTCCTGTCCAACTATATTGTTAACCCTGATCTCCTGCATGTCAGTTTCATTCTGGATATACATCCTATCTCCAACGGGGTTAGGATATACGGACACTTCCTGGTAACGGGCTGTGTTCTCTTTAATACCCAGGGCAATATCATTGTACCACACCAGCTCCGGAGCATTCACAACACCTCCGGCTGTATCAGCTACAATAAAACTCCTGTTATTACCTTCTCCCGGTAATTCACTTGTGTCCCAGCTGCTGTCAACACGGTATTTATACTCCAGGGTATCACCCTCTTCGGTAATAGGAGCAAAAGCTGCAGGCTTGGTAATATAAATACCATTTCCTTCTTCATCGATGAGTTCATCATTCAGGTCACTTCCCCAATTGTTCATGTCACCTACAACTTCAACATAGTTCTGCATGGGTACAAAATTTCCCATTTCAATCTCACGGGACATGTTTACAGAAAAGATCACAGGCACATAGCCTGGTATAGTATTGTTAAAGATAGATTTAGCATCCCTTGCACCTTTGATAACAGTAGCGGATCTATTAGGACCAGCAGCCGGGAATTCACTCTTGTCATCATCCCAGCTACCATTGATCCGGTATTTATAATTATAGATTGTTTACAGGGGAAGTTCCGCTAAAAGAATTTCGTAAATAGTGTCCCCATCAACATC
>CAZRPW010000239.1:0-2878 GCA_964601975.1 uncultured Bacteroides sp. | reverse complement strand
GATTCCAAATTTGCCCATCGTGAGCTTCACCTGTTCGACGGACGCATCCGGAACAACTAAGTCATAAAAGAACCTTTACACAATCTTGACATGATTCCCTTAAAACTTGCATATCGTCCCCTGTTTCGGAAAGGTGAACATAGCGTAGCACGCATCATTTCTTTGTCGACCGGACTGGCGTTCGGACTTCTGCTCCTGTCCGAGGTTTTCTACTATTACAGCTACGACGGTTTTTACCCGGATGCAAGGCAGATCTATGTAGTTCATGAGCGTTTCAAGCGGGACAATAATTCGGAGAAGCTCGATACTTATCCCCGTGTAAGCGGGGCCATCGGTCCGGGTCTGAAAGCGGAGGTGCCGGGCATTGAACAGGCCTGCCGGCTGAATTCCATCGGGACGAATGTAATCTACACTGAAGAGATGACCCGACTGGAGGCCGAAGTTTCCCTGGCCGATGAGTACCTTTTCGATATGCTCCCGCGACCCATGATCAGCGGAAATCCAAAAGAAATCCTGCAAACCCCCATGGCTTGTATGGTATCCACGAAAATAGCAGAGGCCATGGACGGGGACGTGGTCGGAAAAACAATCACCCTGAAGCGCTTTCCTGGCAAGACACTCACCATTTCCGGGGTGTTTGAGGAATTACCCGAGAACACCAACTACGAATACGACCTCCTAATTTCCATGGTCTCCACCGGGGAGTTTACCTGGGATGGCACCGAAAACTGGATGGGAAACGACCGCTACTATACCTGTGTGAAACTGGAGGAAGGGATCCTGCCCGGAGACCTTTCCCCTGCTGTCAGGGAACTGCAGGTGGTTCACCAGGATATTGAGCGAATGGAAGAAGAACATGGTGGGGTGGTCCTGCAATATGCCTTCATGCCCATCCGGGAAATCCATTCCACCGAGGTGAAGGATATGATCATCATCTTAAGTACCATTGCCCTGGCCGTACTCTTTGTGTCACTTATGAACTACATCCTGCTGACCCTGAGCGCCCTGGCCAACCGGGCTAAATCCTCGGCGGTGTACAAGACCTTCGGGGCCCAGAGCGAAAACCTTCAGCAACTGATATTCGGGGAAACCTTCCTGCTCTTCCTGCTCTCGATTCTGGGGGCCGTTCTCATAATTGCCGCCATCAAACCTTTTGCAGAGTCGCAGCTGGAACACAGCCTTATGGCCGTGTTGAATCCGCATGTGATCTGGCCCCTGGCATCCATTTTGCTTGTGCTTGTATTTGCCTCCGGCTACCTGCCAGGCCGCTTCTTTTCCCGCATCCCCGTAGCCTCGGTCTTTCGGAAATACAGGCAGGGCAAGAACAATTGGAAACTAGGATTGCTGGCGGTACAATTCATCGGAGCCTCTTTTATCCTGATCGTGATGATCGTAGTCACCCTGCAATACAACAACATGAAAAATGCGGATCACGGATACCGGACAAAGGGAATCTATTTCGGATCTACAATTGGGATGGATGGCAGCAAGATGCCCTCCATCATCGACCAGCTGCGGGCCATGCCCGAGGTGAAGAAGGTCGGACTGGGCTACGATCTGCCCATCCATGGTGCATCAGGTAACAATGTGTATTCGCTCGATGGTAAACGGGACTTGTTTAATGTGGCCGATTTTTACGAGGCAGACGAGAACTTCTTATCGATCCTGGGCATCCAGGTGTCAGAAGGGAGCAATTTCTCGCCCGAAATAACAGCGGACAATGACCTGCTGATCAGCGAGAAAGGAGCGGATCTCCTGGTCTTGAATAACGGGTGGACCGACGGGGTGGTGGGAAAGCAGATCGAGGTCAGCGAGCACGGTAGCACCACCATTCGGGGAGTCTTCCCCGACTTTGTGATCCATTCTCTCACCGACCCGGATGCGCGTCCAGCGGTGTATTTCTATAAGCCTGAAACCGAATTCGAAGCCCTCAAACACAAAAATGCAGGAGCCTCCTTCTTCATGCTGGTCGAGGTGCATGAGGGAGCCGATGCCGGCATGATGAAGAAGATCACCGATGCCTTCAACCAGGGCATGGCCGAGGATGATGCGATCATCAAAAGCCTGGAGGGCGAGTTGCAGGACAAATATAACAGCGAAAAGGGCTTCCGGAATACCATGATGACAGGGAATGTGGTTATTTTTCTAATCACTGTAATCGGTTTGCTGGGCTACACAACCGCTGAGGCCAACCGACGACGCAAGGAGCTGGCCATCCGGCGGATTAGCGGGGCCAATCTGTCAAATATCCTCAGGGTATTCATACGCGACCTGGAGCTTCTGGCCATCCCTTCCGTAGTGGCTGGACTGATAGCAGCCTGGCTCACGGTGGACAAGTGGATGCAGAACTTTGCAGCAAAAATCGACCTCCCCTGGCAGGTCTTCGTCCTGTGCAGCCTTTTCATCCTGGTCCTTGTGGCTGTTGTTGCAGCAGCTAATTATTCACGCACGGCAAACAAGAATCCAATTGAAGCCCTGAGGTATGAATAGTGCCTCGTTCAGGGGGGCTGTTTAGAGCACTGTAATCAGAATATTGCGTTGATTGCGGGGACCATCAAACTCGCACAAAAAGATGTTCTGCCAGGTGGACAGCCCCATCTTCCCGTCCACAATGGGGATCGTCTCCTGCGGCCCCACGATCCCGGCTTTGAGGTGCGAATCCCCGTTGCCATCCTGCGCATCGTGTTCCCATACCCCATGGGGAATTAGCTTATTCAGGAGACTCACCACATCCCGCTGCACCGAATCATCCCAATTTTCCTGGATCATGATCCCGGCAGTGGCGCCCTGGACATAAACATTCACCAGGCCGGTCTGAATGCCTGACTCACTGACGATGGCCTCCACCTGGCGGGTGATGTCGTAGAGGCCGTTGTGG
>CAZRPW010000238.1:0-2964 GCA_964601975.1 uncultured Bacteroides sp. | reverse complement strand
GCCGCTCGTCCGGATCTGTGGGGGAGCGGGGAGGTAACGACCCGCTCTACCCGGATCATTTCAAATATTTTATATCTGAATATTATTAAAATATCATAAGAAACGGATATAAAAAATTACCCTGTTTCCAGAAATTCATCAATCACAAAGGAATCTGGGCGACTATGGCTTCTGGACCTGACAGACTCCTGATCCGGCTCGCAACCCAGAGAATCCAATGGGAATTACTGGGTATCCAACAGGGCAAACTTTGACACGGTTAGTTAGAAGTGTTATTATCGTCCAATAAATCTGTATCGCTTATTCAGGACTGGTCAGTGTGCAATTAAAAAGAGGCTGCCCCTTTTGAGACAGCCTCTTTTAAATATATAATAGAAGGTATTATTCGGAGACAATTTCGAAGGGAATTTCAACCCGTACTTCCTTGTGCAATTTGACGGTAGCTGAATAACTTCCTATCTCCTTGATAAGGTCGTCACTTATAGAAATGTGCTTCCTCTCAACATCAAAACCCTTTTCTTTCAGTGCCTCGGCAATCTGGATGGTATTGACCGATCCGAAAATTTTACCTTTGGTACTGGTTTTGGCTCCAATGGATAGTGAAACATTCTTCATGTCTTCAGCAAGTTTCAAAGCAGCATCTTTCAATTGAGCTTCTTTGTGTGCACGCTGGCGGAGAATCTCTTCGTGAACTTTTTTGTTCTGAGCTGTAGCGTTAATAGCGTAGCCCTGGGGAATCAAATAGTTCCTGGCATACCCATCCTTCACCGTCACGATATCGTCCTTTTGTCCCAGATTGGGCAAGTCCTGTTTTAAAATGATATTCATTTTTCGTCCTCCTTTTACTTTAACATATCAGTTACATAGGGAAGCAGTGCCAGATGACGTGCACGCTTAATGGCAACTGCCACTTTTCTTTGGTACTTAAGGGAGGTTCCGGTAAGTCGCCTGGGAAGAATTTTCCCCTGCTCGTTCAGGAACTTCTTAAGGAATTCCGGGTCTTTGTAATCAATATATTTGATCCGGTTCTTTCTGAACCTGCAATACTTTTTCTTTTTAATCTCTACCGTTGGCGGAGTTAAATACCTGATTTCTGAATTATCTTGTGCCATTATGCTTGCTCCTGTTTTTGTTCTGCTGATTTTCTAGCTCTTTTCTTTTCCGCATATGCGACGGCATATTTTTCCATTTTCATGGTCAGAAAACGAAGGATGCGCTCATCCCTGCGAAACTCAGTTTCGAGTTTTTCGATAGTGTCAGGTTCTGCTTTGAACTCGATCAGGTGGTAAAATCCAGTGGATTTCTTCTGAATGGGATAGGCCAGTTTTTTCAGGCCCCAGTCCTCTTCATAAACGATCTCACCTTGATTGTCGGTGATCACTTTCTTGAATTTGCTGACCGCTTCCTTCATCTGGCTTTCAGACAAAACGGGAGTTGCAATGAAAACGGTCTCGTATTGGCTCAACATGTATAAAAATTTAGTTAATTAAAAATCGACTGCAAAAGTAGAAACTTTTTGATTAAGAGGCAAGAAACATCCTGTTTTTTCCCAATTCCCACGCATTATTTTTTCACTTGATAGACTTTAAGGACTTTTTTGACTTTACGGACTTAAGAAGTTGTTATCTTAGCGTCATCTATGGACAAATTTATAGTATCGGCACGAAAGTACAGACCGGCGAACTTTAACGATGTGGTTGGGCAATCTTCAATTTCCACCACCTTGAAGAATTCCATTCTGAATGATCATCTTGGGCACGCCTACCTTTTCAGCGGACCAAGGGGAGTTGGAAAGACTACCTGTGCAAGGATTTTTGCCCGTACCATCAATTGTTCCGATATATCTGAAAATGGTGAAGCCTGTAATAAGTGTGAATCCTGTCTTTCTTTTAATGAAAACCGCTCCTATAGTATACATGAGCTTGATGCCGCTTCGAATAACTCTGTAGATGATATCCGAATGCTCACCGAACAGGTGCGCATCCCTCCGCAGATAGGCTCCTATAGCATCTATATAATCGATGAGGTCCATATGTTATCACAGCAGGCCTTCAATGCTTTTCTGAAAACCCTTGAAGAGCCACCGGCCCATGCGGTATTCATTCTGGCTACTACCGAAAAACACAAGATCATCCCCACCATCCTTTCCAGGTGCCAGATCTTTGATTTTAACCGGATCAGCGTGGAAGATGCAGTGGGCTATCTCAAGTCGATCGCCAATAAGGAGTCGCTCGCCTTCGAAGAAGATGCGCTTCATGTGATCGCGCAGAAGGCTGACGGAGCCATGCGTGATGCACTTTCAATTTTCGACCAGGTGGTTAGTTTTTCCGGGGATAAGATCACCTATAAGGGCGTAATTCAGAATCTGAACATTCTGGATTACGAGTATTTCTTCAAACTCACTTCCAGTGCCCTTGAGGGGGATGCCCCCTCTATGTTGCTGCTTTTTAATGAAGTTTTAGGCAAAGGATTTGATGCGCGGAACTTTATCAATGGATATGCCGCACATCTTCGTGACCTGATGGTGTGCAAGGATCCTGAAACTGTAAGCTTAATGGAGGTTGGTGCCGGGATCCGGGAGAAGTATCTGGCTCAGTCCGGGCAGGTGTCTCTTCCCTTCTTGTACGCCGGACTGGACATTTGTAACCAGGCTGATATACAGTTCCGATTTAGCAGAAATCAGCGGCTGACCATCGAGTTGGCTCTTGTGAAAATTGCAAATCTCTCCGGGGAGCTAAAAAAAAAAGCTTAGCTGAAGTTCCTGAGGAAGCATCATCTGCAGCTGCACCATCCCCAGCAGAAACAACATCCCCAGCAGAAACACCATCCCCGGCAGAAACACCATCCCCGGCAGAAACACCATCCCCAGCAGCGCAGACTCCGGCAAAAGATCCTGCAGAAAAGGCCGAGAGTCCCTCTGAAAAACCAAAGCCTGTTGATAATGGGAATGCTGCCAGCCGCATT
>CAZRPW010000237.1:0-3028 GCA_964601975.1 uncultured Bacteroides sp. | reverse complement strand
TTCACGCATGACCCTTGTGAACAGGAACTTCAAGGAGCGATGCACCATCGACCGGGACCTGCAATATACAAAGACCGGGGGCTGGACCAAGCTTGAAAACCTGGCCATCATTGAAATTAAAACTGATGGTAGAAAAAGCGTTTCTCCCCTTGCCCACGCCCTGAGAGAGGAGCGCATCAGGGCTGCAGGCTTCAGCAAATATTGCATGGGCAGAGTCCTGACAGATCAGGAACTGAAACGAAACGGTTTTAAAAAGAAGATCAGGAAAATTCAGAAGACCATACATACAGACGTTGATTTATACAATTTTAAAAACCTTAATCATGACAGAACTACTTAGCACATTTATTGACAGCATGAACCCTGCTATTGCAGCAGTGAGTGATATTGCAGGATGGGAAGAGAGTGCCCGCTTTCTGGGCATCAAAATTATAAACACATCCGATTTTCTCGAACTCCTCATAAGATTTGCATTAAACACATCCCTGGTTTTCCTGGTAGTACATGTACTATATGCAAAGAACAGTCAGCGCAAGGACTTCTATTTCTCTTACCTGGCCATCGGGGTGATCGTCTTTCTATTGTGCTTCCTTTTGAACAATGTGAAACTGGAACTGGGATTCGCCCTGGGACTCTTCGCCATATTCGGGATTATCAGGTACCGAACGGATACCATACCCATTAAGGAAATGACCTACCTGTTTATTGTGATCGGGATCTCCGTTGTAAATGCCCTGGCTAATAAAAAGGTGAGTTACGTGGAACTGATGTTTACCAACTCGGTCATCTTTTTCGGACTCTGGTGGCTGGAAAGCAGGCTGATGCTGAAACAGGAAGGATCGATGAAGCTGGTTTATGAGCACATCGAGAATATTCATACTGACAATGAAGAGGCTTTAATGGAGGATCTTAAAAAGCGTACAGGCATTAACATTTCACGCTACGAAATCAAGAAGATCGATTTCCTGCGTGACACTGCACAAATCACCCTCTATTATAATATGAACAATAAGAATCAGTCAAAATGAAATTTCAATATAGTAGCGCATTTAAAATCCTGCTAGCTGGATCCTTATTCCTCATGACAGAAGTGGCCTGTGAGAGAAATGTGGACCAGGCATCCACCGACGATGAAGAGATGGAAGTGGAAGAGATTATTGATCTTGAGGAGCATGAAGAAGCCAGTGACTACACCTGGGATGATTCAGACATTATTCCTGTGATCTTGTCCGGAACTTCTATCTCCACCCCGGGGGAAGGCCTGTCCGTCAATGGAAGTAAAATAACGCTGTCTTCGGCAGGGAGCTATCGCTTCAGCGGAACGCTCAGTGACGGACAAATTTTGGTGGATACAGAGGATGAAGAGCTTGTAAGAATCCTTCTAAATGGGGTGTCCATCAGTAACTCAACCTCAGCTCCCATATATATTAAAAACGCCTCTAAAACAATTCTTGTTCTGGAAGAGGGTACCGAAAATTATATTTCAGATGGATCCTCTTATATCGCTGATGACGATCCCAATGCGGCGATATACTCTTCAGACGATCTTACAATTTATGGTGAAGGCTCCCTCACGGTGGATGGAAATTACAATGATGGTATTTGCAGCAAAGACGGTCTCATCATTAAAAGCGGCATCATTACTGTAAATGCAATAGACGATGGCATCAGGGGAAAGGATTATCTTGTAATTAAAGACGGTGATATCACCATCGATGCCCTTGGCGACGGACTGAAATCGGACCAGGAGGAAGTAAGTGATCTGGGTTACATCACCATTGAAACCGGGACGCTTAAAATCTCTACGCTGGGAGATGCCATCACTGCCGAGACCAATGTTTATATAATTGACGGGAAGCTGGATATCACTACCGGGGGAGGCACCTCCCTGGGAACCTCGGCAAAAGGGATTAAATCGGGAACAGCAATTACCATTTTCAGTGGGAATATTCGCATTGATGCAGATGATGATGCCATACACTCTGACGGAAATGTAACAATTAACGGCGGTGTATTTTCCCTGGCCTCGGGCGATGATGCCATTCATGCCGATCTTGACCTGGTGATCAACTGGGGTGAAATCGATATCACAGAAGCATATGAAGGGATCGAGAGTGCCGAAGGGAATATCACCATCAATGATGGGATTATCTACCTGCAAACCAGTGATGATGGAATCAATCTGGCTGCCGGGGGAAGCAATCAGGGTGGTCGCTTTAAATCCACAGAAAGCACAATCGCTTCTTACATGTTTCAAATCAATGGTGGCTATATTGTCCTGGATGCCGGTGGAGATGGTCTCGATTCCAATGGCGATTTTGAGATGACCGGGGGAGAGGCCATCGTAAGCGGATCATCGCAGACTTCAAACAGCGCACTTGATGTGGATGGAACGCTGACTGTGAATGAGGGCTTCCTGGTGGCAGCGGGTACTTCACGAATGGCACAGGTCCCCGCATCCTCAGACCAGAACGCTGTTCTTATCACGTTCAGTTCCACCCAGAGTGCCGGAACTCTGGTGCATATTGAAGACCAGGACGGGAAAGAGATTTTGAACTATGAGCCACCAAAATCCTTCAATTCCATAGCATTCTCGTCATCCGATCTTGTGAGCGGATCAAGCTATTACATCTACCTGGGAGGCGCTCATTCAGGCACAGCCGTGGATGGAATCTATGAGGATGGAAACTATACAAAGGGAAGCAATTATGCCAGCTTTACAGTTTCGGGAACCGTAAGTTATGTCAACTAAAAAGATGAGGTTGTCTCAAAAGTGTTGAATTTGAAATTATCTATGGATGCCATGGAATAGACAGTGTGTCTCGTCCTGAAATAGCCTTACACAAAAATGGAATATGATAAATGAGATAAGAAATGCAGCGATTCCGGTGACCTGGCAGCAATTCCTGAGTTACGTGAATATAAAATATCTGAATATTACTAAAATATCATAAGAAACGGATATTAAATATTCATTTCAAATATATTATATCTGAATATTATGAAAATATCATAAGAAACGGATAAA
>CAZRPW010000236.1:0-3044 GCA_964601975.1 uncultured Bacteroides sp. | reverse complement strand
TGACTCACTGACGATGGCCTCCACCTGGCGGGTGATGTCGTAGAGGCCGTTGTGGAATGGGGTAGCTATCTGAATGGTGCGTTGTATAAGCATTACGATGATGGATTAGTCCCACAATTAGTTCCCTGGTTCAAAGATAATCCTGCGGTAGCTGCTTAAATTATGCGTACCGTCGTCCATCACTTCGCATATTAAATGAAAACGCTTTCCTGCTGAATTGGAGGGCACTTCCACCGTTGCACAGCTTGAATTACTGTTTGAGATCTGAATGTCCTCCGTATAAGTACCCGCTTCGGGTTGAATCCACCACTTGAAAACAAGTTTATTGCCATCCGGATCAAAGGAATCTGAAGCATCGAGAGTAACAGTTGTACCTTGCCTGGGTTTCTTAGTCAGTATTTCTATGCCCTGTTGACCATCAATTACAACGATCGGATTTCGGTTTCCAACACCCTCTTTTGCCCAATCCATTCGGGCTGCGAAATTATTAAATGTTGCAGCATAAAAATAGTCTGTGTATTTATCACATATGCTATAAATACTTGATGTATCATTTACGTAAGAATAGGCATTGTGATCGGGTCCCCTGCCCCATTCAGAATAACCGCCCCAACCAACCTGTTCGGGGATATCAGGATTGTTAAGTCCGTTGGGCATCAAATGCAAAAAAGAGGGGGTATCACCCTCAACACCCCAGACGTATTTTGGATATTGAGCCCCAAGGTATCCGTGATTCTGGATATGACTTGCGTACTCAGACCAGTGCGCTTTCCCTGTTCCATTTTGCTTTTTCCAGGCGCATTCATCCCAGATAAACAGAAGATCATCTGAGAATTCGCCCCGCATCCATGCATGAGCGCTAATTTCATATGTGGTTTTTTGTCCCCTGTCCTGATCCGTGATTGCATAAGCCCGGATTTTATTCAGGAATTTTTTCAGTTCAACTTCATTTCGGGTTTGCTGCACCTGCCATATGGATTGAGCCAGTGTATTGCCCCCTCCCCAGAAGGTCACCCACAGGGGACGCTCATCATCTTCATCGGCCAGCTGGATTATAAGCTTGCTTCCATCTGAGTGATTTTCTGCACCGAGTTGATCAATTCCCATAGACATACTACCAAACATTGTACGGTCCTTCAAATATTGGGCACTCGGCCAGTACCCAATTTCCTGCCTGCCATCATCCTGTGAAAATCCACACTGGTTTGAGCGTTTAAGGAGATTGGGTAAGTCCTTTTCGTAAGCATCTATAACTCCGGTTGCGATATCAATAAATTGTTTGTGATCATTCACATGATCCATACTCCAGCCGGTGGAGACAACAATCCCCTCTATTTCAAACAGATCAGCATGGACCAACAAGCGGATCAGCGATTCGTGGTCGTCAGGTTCCCAGGAAGAAATATCGGTTAACACGACTAGCCGTGGTTTCAGCGGAGCCTTAGCACCTAATGAAATAGTCAATGAAAAAAATAAGGTAATTATCAGGTACAAACATCTTGTATTCATAGGGTCTCTTCGTTTGGCTATTGTTTACATATTTTGTTCGGGAATTCCTCAGTTATTGTGTTCAGCTCACTGGGATGCCTGATACAGGCAAACGCACCTGAGGCTTCCAGTTCATCCCGTGTTCCGTATCCCCACAGAACACCAAGGCCTTTGACTCCATTCGCTTTAGCACCAAGCATATCATACTTGCGATCGCCGACCATTAATGTTTCGAAGGAGGTGAGCCCTTCGCTCTGGAGGATATGGGAAATAAGACTCGTCTTATCGCTTCGGGTTCCATCCAGTTCACTTCCATGGATCGTCCTGAAATATCTCTGCAAGCCAAAATGCTCGATAATCTGTTTAGCATAAACCACTGGCTTTGATGTAGCAACATATAGCATGTGTCCTTTCTCCACGAGGGCGCTCAGTGTTTCAGGAATACCCTCGTATACTTCGTTTTCAAACAGACCCACGGAACCAAATCGCTCCCGATAAATACTTAAAGCTTTTTCGATAAGTTTTTCATCATCCGTGTCAAGCAATTTGGCGAAGCTGTCTTTCGGAGAAGGCCCAATGCACCATTTCAAATCCTCCTGGGGTGGAGCGATCCTCCCAAGTGCTGATAAAGCAAAGCCAAAACACCTTGTGATACCCTGATAAGAGTCTGTCAATGTGCCATCTAAATCAAATAATATATTCATAATTTCCTATCCACTTTATTTTGACCTGGCCAGCCATTCTTGTCGCAGGATGGCCCACAGCGCCACATCCTCGTATTGTCCCCACTTCCGAACGCGCTGGCGCAACAGTCCTTCCTGTCTGAAGCCATTCTTTTCCAGGACACGTCCCGAAGCCGGGTTTCGCTTCATGTGGTATGCATATATACGATTAAGATCACAAGTCTCAAAAACGTATCGTACCACCTCTTGTACAACCTCACTCATGTAACCTCGTCCCCAGGCTTCCTCCACCAGCCAAAAACTTAGCTCCCCCTGTGAATGTTCACGGTCAATCTCGCGCACCTCAACCAGGCCACAGAACCATCCTTCCGCCTGCTGCTCTATGGTGAAGGTAAACGAGCGTCCGGCTTTTTGCTCAGCCAGCTGCCGGGCAACGTAGCGCTCGGCCTCTCCATCGGGATAAGGATGAGGAATGGAGATCATGGTATCGGAAATCGGCCGCATACTGGCAGCATTCTGAATGACCGAAGCATCAGAAATTTTAAGCGGGCGTAGCCTAAGCTGTGGAGTTTCAAGGACAGCTTGTTCGAATATCATTTACTACAAAGATTTTCAAATTGGGGATTAAGGGATCATATACACTTGCTGAGGAAAAATACAAAGAATTCGCATCTTAAACAATACGAAGAGGACCCTGGATATCCCCCAGTATTTTTACATAAGCGCTCAGTGAGTCAGGCGGGGATCTGATCCTCAGCGTTTTCTATAGTGATAAGCAAAAATATGGGCCGGACGTTCGGCTTTTCCACATCCGGCTCCTCAGAAGTCAGGTTCGCGATAAGGATACATAAGAAAGCTTGATAATGGGTTTCA
>CAZRPW010000235.1:0-3140 GCA_964601975.1 uncultured Bacteroides sp. | reverse complement strand
GAACCCGGGGATGCAACATCCACAGAATCGTCAGAATCCATGTTTCCAATCAACCGGCCCACCACCGGTCCGGTGCCAAAGGGAACGCGGTCCGAGGGCCTGGGTGAGGGGCGAACACAGGTGGTGTTGCATTCACTCCAGGAACCACGCTGGGCCACCTTCTGGATGAAGTAGAAATCCTCTCCTCCCTTGCGTTTGTTCATTCCGCCTTCCATGCAGTAGATGGAGGCCCTGACTGCAAAAGCCGATCCCACGGTGTGAAAGGCATAGGGATAGCCGGTGGAGCGAACCGCCGCAAGGTAGTAGTGCAGGTGAAGTTCGTACTGGGCAATGGCCGCATAAACAGCAGGAGGGAAGGTTTCTCCTTCCAGGGGGTGTTCGAAGCGGATGGAGCAACCCTCGCGGGAAGGATCCTCGAAGTGAAGAGCCAGGGCAGAAAAGTAGTCAGGATCCACCACTGTATCTGCATCCATGGAGGCGATGATCCCGGAAGGATTGTTAAGTGCACTGAAGCGCCGCACTGCCTCATCCATCAGGAACTTCCGGGCCATGCCCACCCCGGCTTCCTTTTTCCCGAAGGAATGATCAAGCCACACATGAAAGTCCATCCGGGGGTGGGGGTGGGCAACAATCCATTCCCGGGTATCTGAGAGGGTTGCAAGGTTTTGTTGCAGTAGCTCAGGGGGTGCCGAAGCCGGGGCATTTATAAGGATCAGCACCTCGCATCGGAAAGGCCTCTCCAAAGCCTCGCCGGCCAAAGCCTCGCCGGCCAAAGCCTCGTCGGCCAAAGCCTCGCCGGCCAAAGTCTCGCCGGCCAAAGTCTCGCCGGCCAAAGTCTCGTCGGCCAAAGTCTCGCCGGCCAACCCTGCAGCGGGCATTGGCAGGGCCAAAAACAAGGAATCCAGGCATCTTGCGAGCCCGGATTCGTTGTGCACCGGAATGGTGACAATTAGTTTCAGATCCGAATGTGGATCCTGGTTGATGAGCGACTCCCGCAAACCAGCCTTCAGCAGGTATGCATCGGCAAAGCCCATTTATTCAGTTTCAGTACCTGTGATGTAGGTTTTATTCAGCCCGGCAACCACCTGGCTGGTGATGTCATAAGATTTGGCACCGTATATGAGGTTGCCACCAAACTGGTATGAGTAAACGTAGCTGTAGCCCTGTTCTTTGCTCAGGGTGCTTATATAACGCTCGATCATGTCCATCATCTTGCGATTCTTCACCAGGCCCTGCTCCTGCAGATCGGCTCCGTACTGGTTCTGAAGTGCCATCAGCTCCTGCTCTTCGGCGCCCAGTTGCTGTTGAAGCTTCTCGGCTTCAGTGCGGGTCACCAGCTGACGCTGAATTTTATACTGTGCATCCTGAACCCTCTGGTAGAAAGCTTCAGTTTTTCCGGCGAATTCTGCTTCCAGTTCAGCCTGGCTCTGAGCAAGTTCCTGCTGGTATGAGTAATAGAGGTCCCAGTTGTTCATTACAGAGTCCATGTTGAAGTAGGCAATGCTGATATCTCCGGGATTGGCCATACTGGCTGCTGAAGCCTCATCACCATGCAGTTCACTCTTTTCTCCACCAGAAAAATGGAGTACAAAAAGTACGACTACGGCTACTGCCAGAACTGCGTTCGTTACAATGTTTGCAATTTTCATATCTGATATACTGATTATTTGGTTGTTATCGGGCAACAAATATAGCAGAAAAGTTGAAAATAAAATCAATTTATTTGGTTGATGACGCTGATATTAGCCCCTTGCATACATTAAGCAGTGATTCCTAATACCAATCAGATCCTCCTCCCTTTCCAAGGGGTTGACAGATTTTCAGGGAGGAGGGTTTTTTTCACTCACCCGACCCGGCAATGCAGGATCACTCACCCCGGGCAGGGAAATGCAGGATCACTCACCCGACCCGGCAATGCAGGATCACTCACCCTGGGCATGGAAATGGGCAAAAGGCTACTGCTGGGCCAGGAAATGTCGGGTCACATCCTGTACCACCTTTTCTACAGGGGTGAACTCGAAACCCAGGGCAGTCCTGATTTTTTCAGTGGAATAGGTCGATTCGCCGAAGGCTGCGGCTGCCTGGATGGAGGTGAGGCTGCGCCTGCCTGTAAAGAACCCCCTGAAAGCATCGAGTCGGGCCAGCTGGCGAAGGGCAGCAGGGGATAGTAATTTCATATGGCGGGGAGCGCCCAGTGCCCCGGCAATCAAAGTCATGATTCCGGCATAGGAATAATCGCCCGCGCTGAGAATAAAGCGTTCACCTTTAATATCAGTTTCCATAAGGCGCGTCATTGCAGAAACCACATCGTTGACACCCACATAACCCGTCGTTCCCGAAGTGGAATACTTTAGTCCACCAGCCACCCGGCCGAACAGGGCCGAGCTGCCACGCTCCCAAAAACCATCTCCTAGGATGATGGTCGGGTTAACGATCACGGCTTCCAGGCCCTCTTCAATACCCCTCCATACTTCCATTTCCGAGCGGAATTTGGAGACCGAGTAAGGCGTAGCACCCCTGCCTCCAGCCCAGATCAGACCCTCATGGGCCGCTTTCCCGTCGGGACATTTCCCGATGGCAGAAGAGGAGGAGACATGCAGCAGGCGCTTTCCGCCTGTGGCCAGGCAGGCATTCACAATGTTCTCGGTACTTTTCACATTGTAGGAGATCATCTGCTTGTCGTCGCGCGGATGAAAGCTCACCTGGGCAGCGCAGTGGTATACCCGGTCCACATCGATCATGGCCCGCTCCACCTCCATATCCATCTCCAGGTCAATATCCACCCAGTCGATCAGCCTGAACAGATCCTCGCCCTCCGAAGAATTCCGGGCAAATACATTTTTAACCTCATCCAGGTTTGAAGAAGGGCGCTTTATGGCCACCACCTCCTCATGCTCGCGTACCAGCTGAAGCAGCAGGTGCGATCCCAGAAGTCCGGTTCCGCCGCTAACAAGTATCATTCGCTAACAAGTATCATCTTACACTTTGATTTTTTCCAAGATAGGAATTATCCCTAAACCATCGCCTATTTCAGAAAAGCCCAATGGAATTATGTAGAAGGGCCGCTCGAAATTATTTCGTACGCGCCCAATGGAATTATGTAGAAGGGCCGCTCGAAATTATTTCGTACGCGCCCAATG
>CAZRPW010000234.1:0-3142 GCA_964601975.1 uncultured Bacteroides sp. | reverse complement strand
TATTGGATTTTGTCCTCGAACTCCAGGAAGAGCTTGACCATCCGAAGATCGAAGATATAATTGATACGATCATGAATGCGCTTTCTTCAGAAGATGCCAGCTATATCCGGTCCAAAAAACAAATATCCCAGGAAAACAGGCTCATCCGGGAAAGCGACGCATACCTCGATTCGGACCTATCGAAGCGTTCAACTGTGAATAATGAGTTCATAAATGAGGACCTGGAATGCACTGTAAATTCAGACTACCCGTTTTCCGGGATTCTGAATCTGCTTGGATAATGATAATGATCAGCTAATTTTTTCTCATGGAAAAACAAAAGATATACCTCGATTACAATGCCACCACCCCTATCGACAGGGAGGTGATCGAAACCATGCAGCCCTATCTGAGTGAATACTTTGGCAACCCTTCCAGCTCCCACAGTTTTGGCACCGAAACAAAAATAGCGGTCGAAAATGCAAGAAAACAGGTAGCTGAACTGATCCATTGTTCTCCCAGCGAAGTAATCTTTACAAGCGGGGGAACCGAATCGAATAATTATGCAATCAAAGGACTGGCCTATGCCAGGGCACATAAAGGAAAACACATAATCACCTCCACCATTGAACACCCGGCGGTTATCGAAGTGTGTAAATACCTTGAAACAAAAGGATTCAGCATCACCTACGTCCCGGTCGACGAGCTTGGGCTGATCGACCTGGAAGCGCTGGAGGCAGCCATCACTCCGCGGACCATCCTGATCAGCGTGATGCACGCCAATAACGAGATCGGAACCATCCAGCCCATTGCAGAAATAGGGAAGATTGCACAGAAGCACCAGGTCGCTTTCCATACCGATGCCGCACAATCGGCCGGAAAATACGAGGTGGATGTCCGGGAAATGCAGGTCGACCTCTTATCCATTGCAGGCCATAAACTCTATGCACCCAAGGGCATCGGGGCCCTCTATATCCGGGACGGAATCACCCTGGAGAAACTGATCCACGGAGCCGATCACGAGCAGAACAAAAGGGCCGGAACCGAAAATGTGCTGGAAATTGTAGGCCTGGGGAAGGCCTGTGAGCTTGCCCTGCGCGACCTGGAAAAGAATATGGAGCATTATCAGAAAATGAGGGATCTGCTTCATCAGCTTCTTTTGCAGGAATTCCCCTGGATCAAATTAAACGGTCACCCAACCCTGCGCTTACCCAATACCCTGAGCCTGAGCTTCAGGAACCTGGAAGCCAATATCCTCCTGAACGAAATGGAACTGAAAGGGATTGCCGCATCCGCCGGAGCCGCCTGTCACACCGACTCCATCGATGTTTCGCCCGTATTAACGGCCATCGGACTGGAAACCGACTTTGCCATGGGAACCATCCGTTTTTCGAGCGGACGAAGTAACACCGAAGCGGATATCCACCGGGCCGCAGACATCATCACCGACATTGTAAAGCACCTGAGGCCGGCCGAAGAAGATCAGCTTCGGGAAGTCACCCTCCCCACCGAAAGCATTCAACTTACAAGGTACACTCAGGGTCTCGGCTGTGCCTGCAAATTACGTCCCCAGGAACTGGAGAAAGTACTAAAGGACCTCCCCCGCTCCAGCGACCCGAACATCCTCATCGACACCCAAAACTCGGACGATGCTGCCGTTTACCGCCTCAGTGAAACAAGCGCCATGGTGCAGACTGTCGATTTCTTCACACCCATTGTGGACGATCCCTACGATTTCGGAGCCATTGCCGCAGCCAATGCCCTTAGCGATATCTATGCCATGGGCGCAAGGCCTGTCTTTGCACTGAACATCGTAGGCTTCCCCTCGAACCGATTGCCCATGAGCGTGCTGAATGACATCCTTCGTGGAGCAGGCAACAAGGCAGAGGAAGCGGGTATCAGTATCCTGGGCGGCCATACAATCGACGATCCCGAACCCAAATATGGCATGGTTGTAAGCGGACTGGTTCATCCCGATCGCATCTGGGCCAATTCAGGCGCCAGGGAGGGCGATGCCCTCATCCTCACCAAGCCCATAGGCACAGGCATCTTAACCACTGCCATGAAACGCGGACTGGTGGATGAAAAAACAAAAACCGAGCTCACCCGCTCCATGGCCGAACTCAATAAAAAAGCCGCAGACATCATGCAAAACTATACCATCCATGCCTGCACAGATGTAACAGGATTCGGCCTTATCGGGCACCTGAGCGAGCTTAGCACGGCAAGTCATACCGATGTGGAACTATTTGCAGAACGCATACCCATCTTCGACCAAACCCTGAGCCTTGCCAGCGCCAATATCATTCCCGGCGGTTCAACCAACAATCTGCATTACTTCGCCAAATCTGTCACCTGGGATCAAAACCTGTCCGGCATTACCCGGATCATCCTCTGCGATGCCCAGACCTCGGGCGGACTCCTCTTCACCCTTCCCCAGGATGAAAAAGAAGCCGTCCTGTCCGAGCTTAAAAATGCCGGCATCCATTCTGCCACCCACATTGGCAACTGCCTCGGCAAAGGCACAGGAATGATCTTTGTGAAATAACTGAACCAGGGCCTCCCCTACCTAAAGGGTTTTCCCATTTTAAGAAATTAGGGTTTTGGAAGGTGCTTTAGTTTTTAATACTCCAAACGCTATTGGGTGATTTTTCAATAAAACGTATTACCCCATTTTGCTTGTTAAAAAATACCTGAGAGATATTAACTGTTTCCACATCAGAATTTGTTATCGCAATCACATTATGATATACGATTTCTCCAATCGTAAATGAACTGTAATATTTCAAATGATCCATCTGATCTATATATGGCAATTCATTTATAAAATCAAATTCAAATTCAAATCCTTGCACATTATATTTAAAATATTGCATTTCTGAAACATCAGACTGTTCCATTCTCAAAAATGTATAAGTATTTGGTGTTTTTGAATCTGTTGCCAATGCCTCTATATAGTTTATACAGGGACAAACTTTATAAAGATCTTTACATTCATAAGTATAAGGTGTAGACAGATTAATTTGAGAAATAAATATCTGAAACAACTCAGAAGCTTCATTTTCAAAAGTAATAGTTCCCGATTCTACGTAAGTGAATTCTGATATGTCGCCATCATCAAAACCGGGACAACTTTTCTCACTCTTGCATGAAGAGAAAAGGG
>CAZRPW010000233.1:0-3147 GCA_964601975.1 uncultured Bacteroides sp. | reverse complement strand
CCTGATGTTGTGCTTATGGACATTGACATGCCGGAAATGAACGGAATTGAAGCCACAAAACTGGCTCTTAAACGCCTGCCCGATCTAAAGATTCTAGCGCTCTCCATGTATTCCGATGAAAATTTTTATGCTGAAATGATTGGAGCCGGTGCCAAAGGATTCCTGATCAAGAACTCTGGGTTTGATGAAGTACAAACAGCCATTTCTGAAATATTTGCAGGATGTCACTATTTTTCACCAGAAATCCTGACTTCGATCGTTAAAGGTATTCACCGAACGAATGAGGTTCATGATAACGAGTTAACTGAGCGGGAAAAAGAGGTCCTCGTTCTCATCTGCCAGGGCTTATCCAACAATGAAATAGGTGAAAAACTATTCATCAGTAAAAGAACCGTTGATAAACACAGAGAGAACATCCTGTTTAAGACCGAATCAAAAAACACCGCCGAATTGGTGGTCTTCGCTATCAAGAACCGCTATTTTATGATTTAGCCGCATCCGTTTAATTAAATTTATAACGTATGGTTATTCCAAAGGTTCTCGGATCACCCAGTACACCTGCATAGTGCCCTGCATTACCACCAGCAGCCAGTAGTTGTTCAAAATAATCCGTATCGGCAATGTTCCTGGCCCACACAAACAATGTGATGCCCTGATAGGTCCTGTATCCGAGCCGGACATTGATGAGGGCGTACCCCGCTACGTTCAGGTAAACCGAAGGAGAGGGATTGGATGAAAAGGAAGATCGGTAAAAGATATCCGAAGCTATAAAATACTCACCTTCATTTCCAAGGAAACTGCCACTGGTATAAGCCTCGGCTCCTGCCGAGTATGACCACCTGGAAATACCAGGCAACAACCCACCCGAAATATCCTTGTAATCATTACCTCCTGTTTCTTCCAGAGGTACGGGAGCATTCGTGAATTTCACGTACCTGCCGTCCGTAAAACTCACAAAAGCATTCAACCTTAGAAATCCTTCCAGATTATAGCTGGCCTCGATTTCTGCGCCGCGAGTCCTGACATGTTCCGCATTTGCCAGATACCCCCTGATTACTCCAGGCTCTGAGGACCTTACATTTGTCTGGTAATTGTAAATATCGGTATTGAAGACAGTAAGGTTCAGGATATTATTCATGAATGGTTCTGACTTGACACCAAATTCAAAGTGTCTGACTTGTTCGGGCTTTACAACGGTCAGATCAATTAGTGGTTCACCGTTTTCAGTAGGAATACCCCCCAGATTAAGTCCCACAGGTTTGAACCCGAGCGAGTAGTTGCCATACACTCTGGCCCTATTGCTGAGTTCATATCTCATTCCAAATTGGCCCGAAAAGTTCAGGTCGTCTATATCTGATCTGAAGGAAAGCGGCTTGAACACCTGGTTTTTTAATGCAAGGAGGATGGGATCATCTGTTGCCAAACCCCCCGAAACGGTCCTTGTGAAATCCACCTTTTTCCAATCATAGTTGATCCTGATTCCCGGGGTCACGACGATCTTACTTGTGACCATCCAGTCAACCTGACCAAACAATGCCCCGCTGAAGTTGCGGAAACTGGGCCGGGTTTCTTGTTTTAGCCCGTCGAGTAACCCTGGAGTCTGCCATAGTGGATCAAGGGAGCTCTGCACAAATCGCCATTGATCGCTACCGGCTTCAAGGGTGTGTGATCCATCCGCATCAAGTTTTTGGTAAAATGCAAAAATCCCCATTGTACCACTGACCTCCCTGCTAAAATCCCCTGAAACGCGCACCTCCTGTGACCATTGATGGTGAATGGAGGGAGCCTGGGATTTTGAAATTGACGCTAATCCAGTGAAATCCCGGTCGTTCGATGGCCCCCATTTCCAGTATCTCCAGCCCGATGTTGCGGTCAGAGTAGCAGAACCCAGTTCCATTTCGGTGTTGAGCGAAACACCTCCCATATCCTGGTCGGATCGTGATGGTGTATCATGGTCTATCAACCGGTCAAACGGATTCCTGCTTGGGGGTTCGTAATCCAGATCGGCAATAATGTTTTCGAACTGCCTGTATGCAGGTCTCAGGGTCGGGACCACCCCAGCCAATACATTTGCATAACCATCGGGACGCTGTCGTGTATAATCTGCAGCTAATATAATACGCGTCTTTGCCCCGGGAAGGTAAAGTAATTGTCCACGCAATCCTTGATTGTTCATGGTGTTGGTATACTTTTCCGAAGCAACATTATAGATTGTGCCGTCACGGTTTGTTCCTGAATACGACAAACGGACAGCAAGTTTTTTGCTGATCAGTGGACCAGAGACAGATACTTTGGACTGGTTAAACCCGTAATTGCCAAAAGAATGTTCAAAAATAGCCGACGGTACAAACGTTGGCTTACGGCTCGTAATGTTAAATGCTCCCGCAGTGGTATTCTTTCCGAAAAGTGTTCCCTGAGGTCCCCGGAGTACTTCTATTTGCTCTACATCAATAAAATCAAGCACTGTTGCTGCAGGGCGTGCATAATAAACCCCGTCAACATAAAAACCCACGCCAGGATCAATTCCGTCATTGGTTAATCCAAATGTTGAGCCGATCCCCCGGATGTTAAGGGTTGTGTTCCTGGGATTGGAGGAATACAGCTGGACCGAGGGGATCAATTCCTTAACCCTGTTCACATTGAAGGAAACAGAATTATCGATCTGCTGTGCATTCAGCACCGATATGGGTATTGGAATTTTCTGCACGCCCTCGATCCTCCTTCGCGCGGTGACCGTAACCTCCTTAAAAACTGCAGATGACGGCAACAAGTATACATCCAGTACCTGATTTTTCAAAAGTTGAATTTGCCGCTCCTCATACCCGATGTACCTAAAGAGCAATGTAAGTGGAAATCCATTGCTGTGTTCCAGAATAAATGCTCCATTGTTATCGGTAATGGTGCCGGTAGTTGTTCCTTTAATCAGAACAGTTGCCCCGATCAGGGGGGACGTTGTTTCGGCATCCAAAACAATTCCTGTTAAAGTTGCCTGAGCTTGTATCTGCAGACCCAGCATGGCGAGCAGCAATCCTATAAGCGTTGTTGTGTACTTCATCCTGCGTTATTATCCGGTACATATTAAAAACTTTCGATCCCAATTCATTCTCTTACAAAATTAGCCTGGCTGAGATCTCTCCCGGTACGCTA
>CAZRPW010000232.1:0-3215 GCA_964601975.1 uncultured Bacteroides sp. | reverse complement strand
GCCAGCTTGCAGGGAGACCCATGTTTGGATGGGGTGCGCCGCCAGCTTGCAGGGAGACCCATGTTTGGATGGGGTGCGCCGCCAGCTTGCAGGGGTAAAATGAAAAAGAGGATGTCCGTAAAAGGACACCCTCTTTCAACTTTTGAGCGGGAAACGGGACTCGGACCCGCGACCCCGACCTTGGCAAGGTCGTGCTCTACCAACTGAGCTATTCCCGCAAATGGATTGCAAATATAATACTGTTATTTGATATGTGCAAAACTTAATGCCCATACATGTATAAATCTTTATATATGAGCGCTTTGACTATAAGCCCGAGAGCTTTTTGATCTCATTCAGCTTGTTAAGCGCCTCAACTGGAGTAAGATTGTTGATATCCAGATCGGCAATCTGGTCGCGGATTTGTTTTAAAACAGGATCATCCAGCTGGAAAAAACTCATTTGCAGACCCTCACGCTGACCAGCAATCCCTGCTACGGGCTTGCTCAGATTCTTTTCTCCCCCGGTCTTCTCAAGTTCCTCCAGGATCTCATTGGCCCTTTTCACCACACTTCGGGGCATACCGGCCATTCGAGCCACGTGAATTCCAAAACTATGTTCACTGCCCCCTGGAACCAATTTTCTAAGGAAAATCACCCTGTCGTCCAGCTCCCTGATAGAAACATTGTAGTTCCTGATTCGGGGAAAATTAGCCGCCATCTCGTTTAATTCGTGGTAATGGGTGGCAAAAAGTGTTTTTGCCTTTCCCTCGGGCTGCTCATGAATATATTCAACCATGGCCCAGGCAATGGAAATTCCATCATAGGTACTGGTTCCCCGCCCAATTTCGTCCAGAATCACAAGGCTACGTTCGGAAAGATTATTAAGGATACTGGCAGCCTCAAGCATTTCTACCATAAATGTCGATTCCCCCAGCGAAATATTATCCGAAGCCCCCACCCGGGTGAAAATTTTATCCACCCAGCCAATTCGGGCCGACTTTGCAGGCACAAAGCTTCCCACCTGGGCCATCAGGGTAATCAGGGCTGTCTGCCTGAGAAATGCCGACTTTCCCGACATGTTCGGACCGGTCAGGATTATAATCTGCTGATCATCATCATCCAGCATCACATCGTTACTCACATATTCCTCATCCTCGGGAAGTTGTCTTTCGATCACCGGATGTCTGCCTTCAACAATATCAATGGTGGTTGATTCATTTACCTCGGGCCGACAATAATTGTAATCCAGGGCGATCCTTGCAAAGGATAACAGGCAGTCGAGCCGTGCAATCAGTGAAGCATTCAACTGGATAGCCTCAACTGAACCCGAGATACCCTCCACCAAATCCTGGTAAAGCTTCGCTTCCAGGGACAGGCTCTTTTCCTCAGCTCCAAGGATCTTATCCTCATAAGATTTAAGCTCTTCAGTAATATACCGTTCGGCACTCACCAGTGTCTGTTTTCTGATCCACTCCTCCGGAACCTTATCCTTATGGGTATTGCGGACCTCGATATAATAACCGAAAACATTATTGAAAGCAATTTTGAGACTTGGAATACCTGTACGCTCCATTTCACGCTGCTGCATCTTTGCCAGATAGTCCTTCCCCGAATGCATAATTTCCCTGAATTCGTCCAGCTCTGCCGAAACTCCACGCGCAATCACCCCTCCCTTATTGAGCAGTGCCGGTGGTTCAGCAGCGATTTCCTTTTCAAGCCTCTCCCTTACAGGAATACATGGATCCAACTGGGAAGCAAGTTTCTGAAGAGAGACTTCCTCCGATTCTTCACACCGCTCTTTCAAGGGCTCCAGGGCATTCAGCGCATTTTTAAGCTGGACCAGCTCCCTGGGCTGGATTCGCCCCACAGCCACTTTGGAAATGATCCTCTCCAAATCCCCGATCTGTTTAATCTTTTCCCCGAGAAAATCTCTGAATTCATCATCCTTTCGAATCTGGTCCACCATGTTATGTCGCTCCCTGATCAGCAGCACATCTTTGAGAGGTAGTGAAAGCCAGCGTTTAAGTAAGCGCGCACCCATGGGAGTAACAGTCTGATCCATAACATCCAGCAGGGTCCTGGCACCTTCATAAAGGGCATTAAAAATCTCAAGATTACGAAGGGTAAAGCGGTCAAGCCACACATAGTGGTTTCTTTCAATCCTCGATAAACGGGAAATGTGATTCGTTCTTGAATGCTGGGTGAGGTCCAGGTATTGCAAAATGGCTCCACTGGCAATAATTCCATGCAGCAAATCCTGCACCCCGAATCCCTTCAGATTTTTGGTGCCAAACTGCTTATGCAACTTCTCCCTGCCATTCTCTTCGGTATAAACCCAATCGTCAAGCATGAAAGTATTATAACCATTCCCAAAGGAATCCAGGAACTCTTGACGATTACTTTTTTGAACCAGCACCTCCCTGGGCTTAAAGCTGCTCAGTAACTTATCTATAAAGGCCCTGTCTCCCTGGGAGGTTAAGAACTCCCCTGTAGATATATCCAGGAAGGCGATCCCATTCACCTGGCGATCCAGGTAAACACTTGCAAGAAAGTTATTCTCCCGGTTTTCAAGGACATGATCATTGTAAGTAAGCCCGGGCGTAACCAGTTCCGTAATACCCCGTTTGACGATTTTTTTTGTCATTTTGGGATCCTCCAGCTGCTCACAGATGGCGACGCGCTGACCGGCACGTACCAGTTTAGGCAGATAGGTATCCAGGGCATGATGCGGGAAACCGGCCAATTCGACAAAGGAGGCTGCCCCGTTGGCCCGGCGGGTCAATGTGATCCCAAGAATCCCGGCCGCCTGGATGGCATCCTCTCCGAATGTTTCATAGAAATCACCCACCCTGAAAAGAAGAA
This sequence comes from uncultured Bacteroides sp., assembly GCA_964601975.1. GTDB lineage: Bacteria > Bacteroidota > Bacteroidia > Bacteroidales. The sequence goes on along the minus strand of CAZRPW010000232.1, from coordinate 372 downwards.
TTGCATCAGGGTTTTTTGCCTTAACAGAGTAGTACTGCTTCATCAAAGGCGTCTCTACGATATTTTTAGGTGCTGCCAAATTTTCGGATTGGTCCTCAAAAATACAGGATATAGGGAGATTAATTTTATTTCTCAGCTATTTTTTCGCAATTCTTTGACGCAGCATTTCTTTCCCTCTTGAGCACTCATCTCAAATCTGCAATCATATGACAAGTCCAGAATAAGCGATACAGATTTATTGGACTATAATAACACTTCTTACGAAGCGTGTCAAAGTTCGCCCTGTTTGGATACCCATTAATTCCCTTTGGATTCAATGGGTTGTGCGCAGAATCTGGAGTCTGCCAGGTCCAGAAGCCACTTTCGCCCAGA
>CAZRPW010000231.1:0-3253 GCA_964601975.1 uncultured Bacteroides sp. | reverse complement strand
GATGAACACCTTCCCGAGGTAGAAGCTCTGGGGATAAATCTTTACTCGGTAAAAATCCAGGAAACAGAGAACAATACGGTTGAATATAAGGGCATATAAATCCTATGGAAAAAATTAACAACGGACTGGGTAAAAACCAGGTGGGCGGTTACGACCGTATCGACAGGTATGATGATGAAACCACCGCCAAATTAACGGAATACTACCAGGGGGTTCTCGGGCTCCTGGGCGAAGATGCGCAACGGGAGGGATTAAAAGAGACACCCACGCGCGTAGCGAAGGCCATGCAGTTCCTTACCCAGGGATACGGGACTGATCCGACTGATATTCTGAAGTCTGCAATTTTTCATGAAGATTATAATGAAATGGTGATTGTAAAGGACATTGAGTTGTTCTCCATGTGCGAGCATCACATGCTGCCCTTCATCGGGAAAGCCCATGTGGCCTACATCCCCGACGGAAAAATCACGGGACTCAGCAAAATAGCACGTGTGGTGGAAGCCTATTCCCGCCGCCTGCAGGTACAGGAAAGACTCACAACCCAGATACGCGATTGTATTCAGGAAACCCTGAAACCCATGGGTGTTGCAGTGGTTATCGAAGCGCTTCACCTTTGTATGGTCATGCGTGGTGTACAGAAGCAACACTCGGCCACCACGACCTCGGCCTTTACCGGGGCCTTCATGAAATCGGATAAGACCAGGGAGGAGTTTATCCACCTGATCGGCTCAAACCTGAGATAGCTTTCAGATTCCGGAATAGATTGTACTTTTGTGAAACTTTAATTTATAAATATGCAGGCATTTGTATTTCCCGGACAGGGAGCCCAGTTTGTGGGGATGGGAAAAGCGTTGTACGATCAGCACACCCTGGCCAGAGAGCTATTTGAGCAGGCCAACGAGATATTGGGATTCAGGATCACCGATCTGATGTTTTCGGGTACTGATGAGGATCTGAAACAAACCCGGGTTACCCAACCCGCCATTTTCCTGCATTCTGTAATTCTGGCATCCACCCTTGAGGGCTTTCGACCCGACATGGTGGCCGGACATTCACTGGGAGAGTTTTCCTCCCTGGTGGCCAATGGAACACTGCCGTTTAAAGACGGATTAAATCTTGTATATAAAAGGGCCCTGGCCATGCAGAAAGCATGTGAGGCAGAACCCTCCACCATGGCCGCCATTATTGGCATGGAGGATGAGCAGGTGGAACAGGTTTGCCGTGAAATTGACGAGATCGTAGTGGCAGCCAATTATAACACGGCCGGACAAATTGTGATTTCCGGTTCCATTCCGGGCATCGACCTGGCAGTGGAAAAACTCACCGAACTGGGTGCCAAAAGGGCCCTGAAACTGGCAGTGGGCGGTGCTTTCCACTCCCCACTGATGGAACCTGCACGGGCCGAACTTGAAGAAGCCATAGAGGCTGCCCCCTTCAGCAAACCCATTTGCCCGGTTTACCAGAACGTAAATGCACTGCCCTCAAGCGATCCCCTGGAAATCAAAAAGAACCTGGTGGCACAGCTTACGGCTCCTGTCAGGTGGACCCAGACCGTGAAGAATATGATCGCCGATGGTGCCACGTCCTTCACAGAGGTAGGTCCTGGAAAAGTACTGCAGGGCTTGATCAAAAAAGTGGACAGGGGAATTACAACACAGAGCGCATAGTAAAGACCCTTAAAATAAAACTGAAAGGGGGTCTCAGGGGCCCCTTTTTTTATACTTGTTAAAACTGGAATAATGAAGGTCCTGAAATTTGGAGGAAGCTCTGTTGGAAGCACAGAGAACATAAAAATAGTAAAACAGATCCTTGAGGAGCAAACGGGACCCTGTGCTGTGGTCGTCAGTGCGCTGGGAGGCGTCACCGACCAGATCATACGCATTGCTACTATGGCCAGCGAACGCAACACAGCATTCAGGGATGAGATGTCCCTGCTTCGCGAACGCCATTTTGAAACAGTGCAAAGCCTGATGAGCGGAGAAAGGTGCGATTTCACCCTGAGGGAAGTAGAATCCCTGGTGGGAGAGTTCGAGGATGCACTGCAGGGAATCTTCCTGCTGCAGGACCTGAGCACCAAGACCCTCGACTTCCTCCTGAGTTTTGGCGAGCGGCTTTCAGCCACCATTATTTCAAGTTTCGTGGACGAGGCAGTCTACATCGATACACGTAAACTGATCCGCACCGATAGTGAATTCGGAAATGCAAAGGTACAATTTGATATCACCTACAGCCAGGTAAAAGAAGAGATGGAGCATCTTAAGAAGATCGCCATTCTTCCGGGTTTTATTTCCACCGACGAGCTGGGACGAACCACCACCCTGGGCCGGGGAGGGTCCGACTACACCGCAGCCACCATTGCTGCAGCAGTGAATGCCACTGTCCTTGAAATATGGACCGACGTAAATGGTTTTATGACTGCCGATCCGCGTATGGTACCCAAGGCCTACCCGGTGGAATGCATGAGCTATGAAGAAGCCATGGAGCTGTCCCACTTCGGAGCCAAAGTGATCTACACACCTACCCTCACCCCTGCCTATAAGGGGAATATACCCATCCGGGTAAAAAACACTTTTAATCCGGAGCATGCAGGCACACTGATATCCGGAGGCATACAGTGCGATCAAAATGAAATGATCAAAGGCGTATCCTCCATCAACGAGGTGACATTGATTACGGTCAGGGGAGCCAGCATGGTAGGAAAAACAGGGACCTCCGCCAGGGTATTCACGTCCCTGGCCCGCTACAGCGTAAATGTGATCCTCATCACCCAGGCCTCCTCCGAGATGACCATCTCTTTTGCGGTTTCACCCTCCGACTCGGCCATTGCCGTGAATGCACTGAACGAGGAGTTTGAGATCGAAATCAAACACCGTAAGGAGATGGAGATTGAAGTCATTGATGAGCTTGCCATCATTGCGATCGTGGGTGAAGGCATGCGTCACAAACCGGGAATTTCGGCCATCCTCTTCAAATCACTGGGACGAAATGGAATCAGTGTAATCGCAACGGCCCAGGGATCCAGCGAGCTGAATATCTCCGTGGTGATCCGAAGGGCAAGTCTGAAAAAGGCCCTGAACCTCATCCATGAAGGATTCTTCCTTTCCGATTACCGGGAACTCCACCTCTACCTGATCGGGATAGGAAACGTGGGGATCAAGCTCATCGAACAATTGAAAAAGCAGCAGGAAAAACTAATTAAATCACATAAGCTCAAGGTAAACCTGGTGGGAATCACCAACAGCCGGAAAATGGT
>CAZRPW010000230.1:0-3341 GCA_964601975.1 uncultured Bacteroides sp. | reverse complement strand
TGGGACAGCTACCGTCGTTTTGTTCAGATGTACGGCGATGTGGTTCTGGGTATGAAACCCGAGTCCAAAGAGGATATTGATCCTTTCGAGGAAATCATGGATGAGCTGAAGGAAGCACGCGGTGTTGAGAATGATAACGAACTTACCGTAGAGGACCTGAAGGACATGGTTGAGAAATTTAAGGCTGCCGTTAAGAAGCAGACCGGACATGATTTCCCAACGGATCCATGGGAGCAACTCTGGGGTGCAGTAATGGCTGTATTTGATAGCTGGGAAACTCCAAGGGCTCAATACTACCGGAACATGAACCAGATTCCTGGTGACTGGGGTACTGCGGTAAACGTGCAGGCTATGGTTTATGGAAACATGGGACAGACTTCAGGTACAGGTGTTGCCTTTACCCGTGACGCAGGAACCGGAGAAGATATCTTCAACGGAGAGTACCTTATAGATGCACAGGGAGAAGATGTGGTTGCAGGTGTTCGCACACCCCAGCAGATCACCAAAGAGGGTTCACTGAGGTGGGCCGTGCTTGCCGGAGTATCAGAAGAGGAGCGTGCTGCTGACTTCCCCTCCCTGGAAGAAGTAATGCCCGAGGTTTATGCAGAACTGCACGAAACTGAGCAGAAGCTGGAAGATTACTTCTCCGATATGCAGGATTTGGAATTCACCATACAGGAAGGCAAACTGTGGTTGCTCCAAACCCGTAATGGAAAACGTACCGGTGCTGCCATGGTAAAGATAGCCATGGATATGCTGCGTGAAGGTAAACTGGATGAGAAAACAGCCCTGCTTCGCCAGGAGCCTGCCAAACTTGACGAGCTGTTGCACCCCGTATTTGAAAAAGGTGCACTTAAAGCTGCTACTGTTCTTGCTCAGGGACTGCCTGCTTCACCAGGAGCTGCTACCGGGCAGATTGTGTTTTTTGCCGATGAGGCTGCTAAATATCCGGTTTCCATCCTCGTGAGAACTGAGACTTCACCTGAGGACCTGGAAGGAATGAACATTGCGAAGGGTATTCTGACCGCACGTGGTGGAATGACCTCCCACGCTGCCGTTGTTGCCCGCGGAATGGGTAAATGTTGTGTTTCGGGTGCAGGTGGTGTAAAAATCGATTACAAAGCACGCACAATGACTGCTGCCGGTAAAGTATTTAAAGAAGGAGACTGGATTTCACTGAATGGTTCTACTGGTAATGTACTGGAAGGAAAAGTGGGAACCATTGATCCCGAGCTGAGTGGTGACTTCGGTGCCATTCTTGAGCTGGCTGAAAAGCATACCAAAATGGATGTGCGCACCAATGCTGATACACCACACGATGCAAAGGTTGCCCGTGAGTTCGGTGCGAAAGGTATTGGTCTGACCCGTACCGAGCACATGTTCTTCGAAGGTGAGCGTATCAAGGCTATGAGGGAAATGATCCTGGCTACTGAGGAAGTTGACCGTCGCAAGGCGCTGGATAAATTGCTTCCTTACCAGAGGGAGGATTTTGAAGGAATCCTGGAAGCCATGGCAGGTTTTGGTGTAACCATTCGCCTGCTGGATCCACCCCTGCACGAATTTGTTCCCCACGATGAGGCCAATCAGAAGATCATGGCTGATGAGATGGGAATCACTGTAAAAGAAATCCAGGCGCTTGTTGAAGACCTCCACGAATTTAACCCCATGCTGGGTCATCGTGGTTGCCGTTTGGGTAATACCTATCCTGAAATCACCGAGATGCAGGCAAGGGCCATTATCGAAGCTGCCGTGAACCTGACCAAGAAGGGTGTGGATGCACGTCCCGAAATCATGGTTCCTCTAATCGGTACCTGGAAAGAATTCAAGATGCAGGAGGAGATTATTCGTGCCACTGCCGAGAAGGTATTTGCTGAAAAAGGAGCAAAGTGTGACTTCCTGGTAGGTACCATGATTGAAATTCCCAGGGCTGCACTGACTGCCGACCTGGTTGCTGAGCATGCCGAGTTCTTCTCATTCGGAACCAATGACCTGACTCAAATGGCCTTTGGTTATTCACGTGATGATGCTGGTAAATTCCTGCCTATATATATTGAGAAAGGATTGCTGAAAAACGATCCCTTCCAGACTCTGGACCAGGAAGGTGTAGGGCAATTGGTTGAAATGGGCGTAGCAAAAGGTCGTTCAACCAAACCCAATCTGAAGGTTGGTATCTGTGGAGAGCACGGTGGAGATCCCGATTCAGTGGAATTCTGTCACCGCGTTGGCATGAACTATGTAAGTTGTTCACCTTTCCGCGTACCCATCGCAAGGCTGGCAGCAGCCCAGGCGAATCTGAGGTAGCAACAGGCTTTTTAACATAAGTTACAAAAAGCGGCAAAACTTGGTTTTGCCGCTTTTTTTTTGGATATTAGCTCAGCTTTTTTTGATAGGAATCCACTCTCATTTCTTTTAAATTGAAAGTTTGTTTAACTAAATGGCTTTAAAACAAGAACCTAATGACCAACATTTTAAATAAATTGAAACTTGAACAATACGGTATAACCGGGATTGATGATGTAGTCTACAACCCCTCCTTTGAACAATTATACAAGGAGGAGATGAACCCGGATCTGGAAGGTTTCGAAGTGGGTGTGGAAAGTGAGTTCGGTGCTGTTGGTGTGGATACCGGGGTTTTTACCGGTCGTTCACCCAAGGACAAGTATGTGGTCATGGATGATACTAGCAGGGATACTATCTGGTGGAGATCTGAGAAGGCAAAGACTTCGGACAACAAACCCATTAGCAAGGAAGTCTGGGATCATGGACATAAACTGGCGGTACAGCAGCTTTCCGGGAAGCGGCTATTTGTAATGGACTGTTTTTGCGGGGCAAATGAGGATAGTCGACTAAATGTTCGCTTCATCCTGGAGGTGGCCTGGCAGGCCCACTTTGTGAAGAATATGTTTATTCGTCCAAGTGAAGAGGAGCTTGCAGTATTTGAACCTGACTTTGTGGTGCTGAATGCAGCAAAAACTACCAATCCACAGTGGGAGGAGCAGGGGCTTCATTCCGATGTTTTTGTATTTTTTAATCTGAGTGAAAGGATGGGGGTGATTGGCGGTTCCTGGTACGGGGGTGAGATGAAGAAAGGGATTTTCTCCATCATGAACTATTACCTTCCCCTGAAAGGTATTGCCGCAATGCACTGTTCAGCCAATGTGGGAGAGGAGGGAGATACAGCCATCTTTTTCGGTCTATCCGGAACAGGTAAGACCACCCTCTCGACCGATCCTAAAAGGGCTTTGATAGGTGATGATGAGCATGGTTGGGATGATGATGGTGTTTTTAACTTCGAAGGAGGTTGTTATGCCAAGACCATTAATCTGAGCAAGGAGAGTGAA
>CAZRPW010000229.1:0-3363 GCA_964601975.1 uncultured Bacteroides sp. | reverse complement strand
CATAGGTTTCCACCAGGTAACGGGCAAGCTTTATGGACCGCCCGTAAAGTTCCTGGTAGGAAAGTTCCTCCTTGTTCCCTAAAAGAAAGGGCCGGTAGAGAAACCCGGACTGACCCAGCAGATAGTCATATACATTCATAGTTGGGGTATTTCAGATTATAAAAACTGATAGTCGTTAAGGGCCGACAACCTGAGATATTCGGTAGTGGCCTTCTTCCTTGCAAAATTGGTCCAGGTGGCGCTCACATCCGCCGGACTCATATCCATCACTTTCCCTACTTCAGCAGGATCGCAATTATTCTCATAGCCATACCAGAGCAGGTCCATCTGCCCGTATGGAAACTGGTAGAAAAACTCCTCCTGCGTCTGCTCTGCGCTATAAGTATCTGTGGTGGGAGTCCGGCCGATAATACCTGCCGGCACACCCAGGTATTCTGCCAGTTGGTAGACCTGCGTTTTGTAGAGGTTGCCTATGGGAAAAAGATCACTCCCACCGTCGCCGAATTTCACAAAGAAACCCTGTTCCACCTCGTGTTTGTTGGGAGTTCCTATCACTGCATAATGTAAAGCCTCGGCATGAAAGTAGAGCAGTGACATACGTGTCCTTTGCTTAAAGTTGGAAGCGGCAATAATGGTCCGCATCTGTTTTGAGGGTAAGCGCAGAACCTCCTCCGAACCATCCGGATTTACAACGGTCAGGTGAAACAGGGGAGGCAAATTCGAACTGGGATTACTTTGTTTTACCCCGATTTTCATTTTATGCACAGAAGGGTCATATGGAGGATAGACCTCCTTTACAGCCTGGTCGCGCCGCTGATAACACCCAAAACCATCAAGCGCACCGGTTATATTTTCAACGATGGCCTTTACCCCAAATTTGTCTGCCAGTTCCCTGGCCAGGTCTTCACTGTCCGGACTGGAATCCTTCTCAGGCAGCATCACACCAAGCAGTTTCTCAGGACCCAGGGCCCTGGTGGCCAGTGCCATGGTTACGGAAGAATCAATGCCCCCACTTATCCCAATTACACCTCCCCGCCTGCCAAAGCGGCCCATCACATCCGCCTTCATCCGGCTGGTGATCTGATCCACCAGTTTTTCCACATCATCAATTCTCAGAATATCCTTATGAAACACCTTACTTTTCATGACCTTGATTTATTTAAGTTTCTTATCGTATCGAACCTTACAATCGGTCCGCATTTTTTCTGCCCTGAAGGGATTATTTCCACCCACATATAAATCCCACAAAATCTGCGTGGAAAGTACGCCGGCGAGGGCCATATTTTCATTCTCTGTCACACCCCTCCCTGCTGTCATCTTCCTGGTCATCTTCTCGACCGACAGTGGATCAAAAATGCCCACTTTCCGAAGCTGATCCTGGGAAATCATTTCCTTCAGGTAGCCAGGAGCCTCGCTGGAAAGCAAGCCTGAAGCAATCGGGGCCCTGTAAGCCTGCTTAGACCGCTTCACGACCGACTCAGGCAATTTACCATTCATCAGTTTTTTTAAAATGTACTTCTCATTCAAGCCCCGCATCTTATCCTGCGATCTGAGTCCCATGCAAAACTCGACCACACGGTGGTCCAGGAATGGATAGCGTCCCTCCACCGAGTGGGCCATAGAGACCCTGTCGCCCTGGGAGGAAAGCAAATACCCCGGGAGAAACATCTTCGCCTCGAGCCACTGCGCCCGGGTAAGCATATCCCAGCTCCCCATCCCTTCCGGAAGGTGAGAAATCAAAGATGCTACGGGATCGGCTTCCTGTTGTTCCCTGATCCATTCGCCAAAATGGGTCTTTATGTGTTTCGAATTGTTCCAACGAACCAGGTGGGAGTAAGCGGGCGAATCGGTTTCCGTCAGCCGGTGACCAAAAAAGAAACGGTGCATGTTCCCGCTTCGCCCCTTAAACTGGGCCAGGTAAGGATAGAGTTTTTCAAGCAAAAGAGGTCTGATCCTCGAATCGGGCTGGCGCGACCAGAATTCACGAATCAATGCCTCCTTAAAAATATTGTAGCCCCCCAGGAATTCATCGGCACCTTCACCGGTAATCACCACCTTAATTCCGTTCTCCTGAACCAGGTTCGAAAGCATAAACATGGGCACTGCACCCGTACGCAATAAGGGAATCTCGGCCTGCCACACCACCCGGGCAAAATTAGAAGCAATGTCCGTGCTTGAGCAGGAAATCGAACGATGCCTGGTATCCAGGTACTTTGAGACCGAATCCTGGTAGGGTGTCTCATCAAATTCACCCTCGTCAAAACCAATCGAGAAAGTATTCAGTACTCCCGGCTCAATCTTCTTTATAATTTGCGTGGTCGCACTGGAGTCGAGTCCGCCGCTCAAGTATGCTGCCACCTGCACATCGGCGCGAAGCCTTAGCCTGACCGAATCCTCTATGAGCGCCCCGAGCTCCTCCACCTCCTGTTCAAAACTTTTCCCCGAATGCGCATCTTTTTGCGCCCCGAAGTCCAGTTTCCAGTAGGATTGAATCACCTCCCGACCCTCCCTTCGAATCATATAATGACCGGGCGGCAGTTCATACACCCCTTTAAAAACTGTTCCGGGTGATGGGATGGTCCAGAAAGTAAAAACCTGGTTCAGCGCTTCCAGGTCCAGCGCTGCCTTTACCGTATCTGATTCCAGCAGGCACTTTATCTCTGAAGCAAAAATAAATTCCTCATTGGATTTGTGATAAAACAGGGGTCTGATCCCCATCCTGTCGCGGGCAAGGAAAAGCTCCCTTTCATCGGAATCCCAGATGGCAAAGGCAAATTGTCCATTCAGTTTTTCAAGGCATCCCTCTTTAAAATGCCGGTAGAGAAGCAGCAAGACCTCGGTATCAGAGTTTGTTCGACATCTGTACCCAAGGCCTTCGAGCTCGGCGCGAAGTTCAATATAATTAAAGATTTCACCATTGAATACGATCCAGAACCTTTCGTCAGTGGTGCACATAGGTTGCTGACCATTGGCCAGATCAATGATACTCAGACGAACACTTCCCAGGCCCACGCCCTCACCCACATATATTCCAGACTCATCAGGTCCCCTGTACTGGATCTGAGTGAGCATTCGCCGGACCGACTCGGGTCTGACCGCTGTGCCATTTGGCCTGAAGATGCCAGATATTCCGCACATAAGAACCCCTTATGCGACTGCAGTCTTCTTCTTTAAGACAAAATTCGTGATGGCATTAATGGATTCGAAATTGCTCTCCACCAAATCACTATCCTGAGGTGAAAATTTAAAGGTTTCCTCAAGGAAATCCAATAAAAGGGCAAAGCCCATTGAATCGAGTATTCCTTCAACAAACAGCATGGAATTAAAATCCAGGTTTGAAATATCCTTATAGGTATTCTCTTT
>CAZRPW010000228.1:1159-3376 GCA_964601975.1 uncultured Bacteroides sp. | reverse complement strand
TTGGTAGTGAACTTCAATACCTGGAGGCTAAAAATGGAATGGAATCTCTGCGTGCTCGCCTGGCCACACTTGAGAAGCAGATGGAGATGGCCAATGTTACGGCTCCCTTCAATGGAATCATTGATGATATTATGGTCAAGGAGGGGGAGCTGGCAACGCCAGGTATGCCGCTGGTACACCTTGTAAATCTCTCTGTAATGAGGGTGTCCGCAATGGTTTCAGAGTCTTATCTGAACAGTGTCGACAAGGGGGATATGGTGGAACTCAGGTTCCCTTCCTATCCTGATAAAATTATAATGGCACCTGTTACCCGATTGGGTGAAGTAATCAAGCAGCAAACACGAACCTTCACCCTTGAAGTGGAACTTGAGAATCCCGGCGAGCAGCTTAAGCCAAATATGTTATCCTCGGTCAGGATCAGGGATTACGAAGATAACAGTGCGCTGGTGGTTCCATCCAATATCCTGAGGCAGGATTTTCAGGGAATTTTTCTATTTAAGATCGCCACTGAGAGTGATAAGGTAAAAGCCCAAAAAGTCTATGTGAAACCAGGTGTAACCGTTCAGGATCAGACCCAGATTGGTGAGGGGCTTGCTGCAGGTGATATGGTAATCACCAGGGGCTTTAATCTTGTCAGCGAAGGCACTTCTGTCCGAATTGTCAACCTTTAGTTCGTTAGCTATGGAACAGAAAACACAAAGGGAGTTTAAGCTCACTACACTTGCTCTGAAAAACAGGAATACAATCTTCATGTTGACCGGAGTGATTATACTATTCGGACTATTTTCTTATCGAAGCCTTCCCAAAGAACTTTTTCCGGAAATTGTGCTACCCACGGTATTGGTCAGGACCGTTTATCCGGGTAATCCGCCTCTGGATATTGAGAACCTGATTACCCGACCCATCGAAAAAGAGGTGGAAGGGGTGAAGGGCATTAAAGAGATTACCTCCACTTCTACCCAGGATGCCTCCTTGATTTTTGTTGAGTTTAATACCGATGTGGATATCAAAACTGCGCTTCAGGATGTGAAGGATGCAGTGGATAAATCTAAAAGTGAACTGCCAGGAGACCTCTTGCAGGATCCCCTGGTGGAGGATATTGATTTTTCAGAGTTTCCGATTATCAATATTAACCTTTCGGGAGATTATAGCATTGAGGAGTTAAAGCGATACGCCGAATACCTTGAAGACAAGATTGAATCGGTATCTGAGATCTCCAAGGTGGAGATCAGGGGGGTGGATGAACGGGAGATTAAAGTGAATGTGGATCTGCTTAAACTGGAGGCATATGCGCTGACCTTTGATGCTATTGAGTTTGCCATTTCGCAGGAGAATGTGTCTATCTCTGGTGGAGAGATCAAATTGGGTGATACCCGGAGGTCTGTCAGAACCGTGGGTGAGTTTGAGGATATCGCGGAATTGGAAAATATTATAATTAAACGGGATGGTCAGGATGTGGTCTATCTTAAGGATCTGGCAGAAGTAGTAGATGGCTACGAAGAAGCAAAGACTTACAGCCGCCTCGATGAGCAGTCAGTGGTGAGTGTGCAGGTAATTAAAAAGAGCGGAGAGAACCTGCTTGCTGCAACGGATCGGATTTTTGAGATCCTGGATGAATCACGGGCTTCGGGCGGCATACCAGCTGAAATGACGGTCACACTTACCAACGATCAGTCTGAAACTATAAGAATGCAGTTAAGCAACCTGGAGAACAGTATGATCATGGGTGTGATCTTTGTGATCCTGGTTCTGTTTTATTTCCTGGGAACACGGAATGCGCTTTTTGTGGGGCTTGCAATTCCCATGTCCATGTTCCTTTCATTCATCATCCTGAGCATGTTGGGTTATAAAATAAACCTGATCGTGTTGTTTGCCCTGATCCTGGCGCTGGGATTGCTTGTGGACAATGCCATTGTGGTGGTGGAGAATATTTACCGCTATGTGGACAGGGGATATGCCCCGTTTGAGGCAGCACGAATTGCAGTGGGGGAGGTGGCTTATCCGATTATTACTTCTACTGCCACCACGCTGGCTGCATTCCTGCCGCTTGCTTTTTGGGGTGGGATCACCGGGGAGTTTATGAAAAACCTTCCCATTACCCTCATTATTGTACTCACTTCATCCCTGTTTGTGGCATTGATAATCATTCCTGTATTTTCGGCCACTTTTATTAAGATTGGTCCCGATCGTAAAAACAACATGCCTAATAAGAAACGG
>CAZRPW010000228.1:0-1149 GCA_964601975.1 uncultured Bacteroides sp. | reverse complement strand
GAGGTGATTTCTATAAGCATGAATATACCTCTCCTTTCTCATTGATGGCTATTGGAGGGCTCTTCTACCTGGCAGGATGGAACAGTATGGGATCTCTGGCGATCATTTTCGGACTGATCGGTCTGCTGAACACCGCATTTTTCAACCGGGCAGAGCAATGGTTTCAGGATGTATTTCTTGTCTGGCTGGAAGGGATCTACCTGCGTATTCTTACATTCTCATTGAGAAAATATAACCCATTGTTTTTCTTTGGAGGAACCTTTCTCCTGCTCATTTTTGCAATTGTTTTTTTCATGGCCAGGGATGTGAATGTTGTGTTTTTTCCGGAGAATGAGCCCTCGTATATCAATGTCATCACAGAGATGCCCATTGGGACAGACGTAACAGCCACCAATGCATTCGTGTTTGAATTGGAGGAGGATATTGAAAAAATAATAGCTCCATACAGAGAAATGGGCATTGTAAAATCCTTACTCACCACTGTGGGTGTTGGAAATGAACAGTTTGAAACAGGCAGTGTACCTAACAAAGCGCTCAGCACAGTCTCCTTTGTGGAGTATGAGTTTCGACAGGGTGTGATTACCTCGGAGGTGATGCGAAAGATGAGTGATCAGCTATTGGGAAAATACCCCGGGGTAAAACTTTCAATTGAGAAGGACGAATCGGGTCCGCCTGCAGGGGATCCCATCAGTATTGAGATCGTTGGGGATGAATTTGAAGAATTGCTGTCCGTAACGGATTCCGTATTAAGATTGATTGATGAATCAAACATACAGGGGATCGAAGGTCTGAGTATGGACCTGGAAATTGGTAAGCCAGAATTGCTGGTGCGTCTCGATCGTGATAAGCTCAGACGGTATGGCCTTTCCACCTACCAGGTTGCGAATACATTAAGAACGGCCCTTTTTGGAAGAGAAATTTCCGATTTCAAGGTAGGGGAGGAGGAATTTCCAATCAATATGCGCTTGAAAGAGGAATACAGGTATAACGCAGCATCGCTGCTGAATATGATGGTCAGCTTCATGGAGGATGGTCAGACCATACAGATTCCGCTTTCAGCCCTTGCTGATGTGGAATATCGCAGTACTTATGGTGCGGTGAAACGAAAAGATCTGAACCGGGTGATTACCCTTTCATCCAATGTGATCG
>CAZRPW010000227.1:0-3382 GCA_964601975.1 uncultured Bacteroides sp. | reverse complement strand
ACTTTACGGACTTTACAGACTTTACAGACTTTACAGACTTTACAGACTTATTCGACTTATTCGACTTCCTTGATCCTTGTGATCAGGTCATAAATTTTTTTATTATCCCTGTATGATTCCAGCAGGGGTTCTACTTTCCTGGCAAAGGGCTCCTTATCCGGGTAATTGATTTTTACCCCTGCTTCCTGGACGATCCTCAGGGATTCAATTTCCGACTCGGCCCATAGTTTTCGCTCAACATCTACCGACTCATCGGCAGCCTGCTGCAGCCACTTTTTCTCCTGATCGGTGAGTTTCGCCCATACCTTCGAACTGATTATAAGTACATCGGGAACCATTGTATGCTCGTTCAGACTATAGTATTTACAGACCTCGTAATGGTGACTTGTATAGAAACTGGGCGGATTGTTTTCGGCACCGTCCACCACGCCACTTTGAAGGGCCGTATAGAGTTCTCCCCAGGAGATGGGAGTAGGGGAGCCCCCCTGTGCTTTTACCATCTCCATGGCTGTGATGCTTTTCATGACCCTGATTTTTAACCCTTTCAGATCATCCGGGCTTTCTATGGGTGTGTCGATTGTATAAAAGCTCCGGCTGCCGGCATCATAGAAGCAGAGTCCCCTGATCCAGAATGGTTCGGTACTGAGAAGTAATTCATCGCCAATCTCCCCATCCAGAACTTTGAAAGAGTGTTCCCTTGATCTGAAAACATAGGGCAGTCCAAGTACCTTGAAGTCCTCCGTAAAACTCTCCATGACAGCGGCAGAGACTTTGGTGATGGCCAGGCTTCCGATTTGCAGCAATTCCACGCACTGCTGCTCCGATCCAAGCTGCCCGCTGGGGTAGATGTCAATTGTAAGTTCACCACCAGAAATCTCCTTGCAGCGGTCGGCCATAAAAACCATTGCCTTGTGCACCGGGTGGGTGGGATCAAGTCCGTGGGCCAGTTTGAGAGCCTTACCTTGTTTTTGTGTGCTGCAAGAGGAAAGAACCAACAGCATTCCTAATAGCAAACCAGAATATTTCATGTGCAGGCAGGGAATTTAAGATCTGAGTTTCCTGATGATCCCAATAGTTTTCCGGGCCAGGTCTTCAATTTGTGCGTAGTCTTTATTTTTAATAATCTCTTTTGTAATCATCTGGGATCCCATTCCCACGCAGAAGGCTCCTGATCCAAACCATTCGGCCAGGTTTTCTTCTGTTGGAGAAACTCCGCCCGAGGGCATTATATTAGACCATGGACAGGGGCCCAGGTAGGCTTTTAAGAATTTCGCACCTCCCACTGTCGGGCCGGGAAAGAGTTTTACAACTTCGGCTCCCAGTTCTTCGGCTTTATTTATCTCGGAGGCAGTCGCACAGCCAGGAACCCAGAGCACCTTTCGCCGGTTGCAGACAGGTGCCATCTCTTCATTCATCAGGGGAGATACAATGAATTTTGCACCCAGTTGCATATATAATGAACAAGTTCCGGGTTCCACCACGGTTCCCACACCCAGGACCAGGTCAGGCAACTCTGTCCTTGCCCATTTTATAAGTTCTGCAAATATCTCGTGGGCCAGTTCTCCGCGATTAGTGAATTCAAAGATGGTCATTCCACCCCTGTAACAGGCTGAGATCACTTCTTTGCAAATTTCTATATCCGGGTTGTAGTAAAGTGGAATGACACCTACTTCCCTCATTTTTAAGGCTACATCAAGTCTTTTCATCATAGTATTGTACAATCGATTGCGCAAGTAAAAATAGAGAATATTTGGCGAAGATAAAAACGGTGAAAGGATGATTGATTAAAAAAAGCGGAAATAGATTTTTTTCTGGCTCTTATTTAGATAACTTTAGACTGCTTAAAATAAAATTAATTTAATCTTAATAAAAATAGAAAATGAAAAGAGGTTTATTATTTGTTGGATTGGGGATTCTCTCTGTGATGTTGATCTCATCCTGCAAAACGGAGGATCCAAATGCTACACAGGCATGTTTTGTGATTCCTGATGAGGTATATGCTGGTGAGTCGGCAAGCTTTAATGGTTCCTGTTCAGAAAACGCAGTTAGCTATTTATGGGAATTTGGTGACGGGGAGACTTCAAGTGATGTGAATCCAATGCATACTTACCTTCAGGCGGGAAGTTATACAATTAGTTTAAGTGTTCAGAATGACGCTGGCGAAAGTAAAATGTCGGCGACTGTAAATGTAATGGCCCCTGCATTTATCGAGCATTCAGGTAAAGTGGAAAGCGATGAAACATGGATACAGGGTGTTCACATTGTTACAGGGGATGTATATGTGGATGGTGCAACTTTGACAATTGAACCAGGTGCAGTTATTAAATTTCAGGAAGGAAATGGACTCTATATTGGTTACTATGGAGGAATTTCAGGAGCAACACTGATCGCCAACGGGACTTCCGATTTGCCCATTCTCTTTACTTCTGATGCCCCGACAAAGGCAGCGGGCGACTGGGATTTCATTGGATTTTACGATGGCGCCTCCAAGGCATCAAGCATGGAGTATTGTACCGTTGAGTATGGTGGTGGATATAGTGAGAATTATGGTCAGATTTATATTGCCGAGACCGCGCTTTCAATGAGCAACTCTATTGTCCGCTACTCGGAATCCCATGGATTATCTTTGGATGATGAAGGATATTTTGCCGGTTTCTCAAATAATATGGTCGAACAGGTGATGGGGAGCGCAATCCAGATCTATGCCAATTACGCCCATACAATTGGCACCGGAAACAATCTTCAAAGCTCAAAAGGCATTTCAGTGAAAAGTGATAAAATCGAGCAGGACGAAGCACGCTGGTTGAAACAATCTGTAGCTTATGTAGTGCAAGGTGATGTATACGTGGGTTCAGCTACCGGTTCAACCCTGATTCTGGATCCTGGCGTGGAGATCTGGATGGGCTCAGGAACAGGAATTCACTTTGGTTATTATTCCGGAACTTTTGGTACACTCACAGCAGAAGGAACCCAGGCTGAACATATTAAGATTAGCTCCTCGGCCCCGGAAGTGTCAAGATCCGCTGGTGATTGGGATTATATAGCCTTTTATGATGGTGCAGGGAACTCATCGTCCATTGCATATTGTGATATAGAATATGGTGGTGGCTATTCAGACAGCTATGGTATGTTGTATGTCGCTGAGGCCGGGATATCTCTTACCAACTCTACTGTATCTAATTCGGAAAGCATGGGAGTGTCTATGAATGCTGAGGGCTTTTTCACTGCTTGTACCGGGAATACCTTCCAGGACAATGCTTCTGTACCCATTGAATTATATGGGAACAATGCCCATACCATTGGTGCCGGAAACACTTTTAACTCAGGGCCTGGTATCATTGTAAATGGAGATAAAATTGAGCAGGCAGAGATTACCTGGCTT
>CAZRPW010000226.1:0-3452 GCA_964601975.1 uncultured Bacteroides sp. | reverse complement strand
TGCAATGTAGAAGCGATGAACAAAGCCAGTATCCAGCTCTTTAGCTCCCGGGGATTCGAAAAAGTGGGTAAAAAAAAGGACTGGCTAAATAAGGGAACGGAATATAGCGACGAATGGCTTTTGCAATGTATCAATCCAGTGAAGCGTAACGAGGAATCTCCTTCATGAACTGAACACGCTGCTCCTTAAAATCGATCAAACAACAATAGTGTCTCTTGCCATTGGTCACCATCAGGTACTTGAGCTTGAATACCATGTTGTACCTGGCTGCCTGGTCAAAAGTATCCTGACTGATCTTCACCCCCGGTGCCTTACACTCTACCAGCACAGCCGGAGTTCCAGCCGGACGGTCCACCAGGATATCACAGCGGCGCACCATTCCATTCAGCTTAAGCGTATATTCAGTCTGTATCAAGGAAGCAGGATATCCCTTCTCCTCCACCAGGTAGCGGGCAAAACGCTGTCTCACCTCCTCTTCAGGGGTAAGCGCCACATATTTCTTCCTGAACACATCCAGGATTAATTGCTTCCCTTCCTCGCTACGTTGCTGAAAATCATATTCAGGAAGATTCAAATTAGCCATTTATGATGTATCTTTGAAGTGCTAATATACGCATGAAAAAAGAAGTATGAAGACCAAACAGGACATCATTAACAACTGGCTTCCGAGGTACACAGGAATTCCCTTGGAGAAAATTACACAATATATCTTACTTACCAATTTCCAGGGTTACCTGGACGAGTTTGCTTCCGATCACGGAGTTGAGGTATATGACCGGAATGTGGCCATGCCTGGCGCCGTGGCAGGAGATATCACCATGATCAACTTCGGAATGGGCAGTGCCAATGCAGCAACCATTATGGACCTGCTGGGAGCAGCCCATCCAAAAGCTGTGCTTTTCCTGGGAAAATGCGGGGGACTCAAGAAAAAAAATGAGCTGGGCGACCTGATCCTCCCCATTGCTGCCATTCGTGGCGATGGTACTTCTGATGACTACATGCCACCCGAGGTTCCGGCGCTTCCTGCCTTCAACATGCAAAGGGCAGTTTCACACGTGATTCGCACCATGGGGAAGGACTACTGGACCGGTACAGTTTTCTCCACCAACCGAAGGGTATGGGAACACGACGATAGATTTAAAGAGTACCTGAGGTCGATCCGCACCATGGCAATTGATATGGAAACCGCCACCCTGTTCACCGTGGGCTTCACCAACGAGATCCCCACCGGAGCACTGCTCCTGGTATCGGACCAACCCATGATTGAAGCCGGAGTGAAAACCCAGAAAAGTGACAAGATGGTTACCGAGAAGTTTGCGAAGATGCACCTGGAGATAGGCATCGAATCATTGCACGAAATCATAGAGCATAAGGCCTCTGTGAAACACCTTAAATTCGCCTGGGAATGACCTACGAGCAGTTAATTGGAGATATCAAGAACCGCTCTTTCAAACCCATCTATTTTCTGCACGGGGATGAGCCGTATTACATCGACCTGGCGACGGACTATATCACGGCCAATGTACTTACCGAGGCTGAGAAAAGTTTCAATCAGACCATCATGTATGGAAAAGAAAGTGATGCCGCCCAGGTCATCAATGCGGCAAAACGATTTCCCATGATGGCATCCCACCAGGTAGTAGTGCTGAAGGAAGCCCAGGAACTCAAAAATTTTGAAACATTGATCCACTACGTGGACAATCCTCAACCCTCCACCCTGCTGGTTATTAATTATAAATACAAGAGTCCTGACAAAAGAAAGAAAGTCTTTAAGGCCCTTGAAAAAAATTCCGTATGGTTCGCTACCAAAAAACTATACGACAACCAGGTGCCCGGATGGATATCGGGATATGCCTCTAAAAAGAAATACCGCATCGAGCCCAAGGCTGCAGCCCTGCTGGGCGAGTTCCTGGGCAGCGACCTCTCCAGGATCGCCAATGAAATCGACAAACTTATAATTGCGGTTGGGAGCCAGTCCCGGACCATCACCCCCGAAGATGTGGAGAAGAACATTGGAATCAGCAAGGATTACAACCAGTTTGAACTTCAGAATGCCCTGGGCCGAAGGGATGTGATCGGGGCCAACCGCATTATTAAACACTTTGCAGCCAACGAAAAAAAGTACCCCCTGGCCCTTATTACCGGTTCCCTTTACTCTTACTTTTCCAAACTCCTGATGATTCACTACGCCAAGGACCGTTCGGAAAAAGGAGTGGCTACCCTGCTGAAGGTACATCCCTTCTTTGCAAAAGATTACCTGGCTTCGGCCCGAAAGTACACTGCTGGGAAACTTGTAAATATAATCTCCCTCCTGCGCAGCTATGATATGAAATCCAAAGGTTACGAAGGGAACAACACCCCCGATGGTGAACTGATGAAGGAAATGGTTTTCAAAATCCTTCACCAGTGATTACCACCATTATTGTAATAGTCACCGTACTCATCTCCCTGCTGGCTTTCCGCAAAGAAGGGATTTTTGAACGCTTCGACCTGCGTCCGCCCAATGTGGTATACCGCCGGGAGTACCACCGGGTATTCTCCCATGCCTTCCTCCATGCTGACTATGTCCACCTGGCCATCAATATGATTGTGCTTTATTCCTTCGGAACCGGGGTGGAGTTCATCTTCACGGAATTGGAAGCGCAGGAGATCATCTTTTCCGGAAGCTTTTTTTACATCCTGCTCTATGTGGCTTCCATTGCCCTCTCCTCTCTTTCAACCATCGCCCGTTACAGGAAAGATGAGGCCTACTCTGCCGTCGGAGCCTCCGGGGCTGTCTCTGCTGTGGTCTTTACTTATATATTCTTTGCACCCCTTCAGAAGATTTACTTTTACATGGTATTGCCCATCCCCGGCATCGTTTTTGGAGTCCTCTACCTGGCTTACTCAAGCTACATGAACCGACGCAACAACGATCATATCAACCACGCTGCGCACTTCTGGGGTGCTGTCGTGGGCTTCCTCTTCCC
Organism: uncultured Bacteroides sp.; assembly: GCA_964601975.1. Taxonomy (GTDB): domain Bacteria; phylum Bacteroidota; class Bacteroidia; order Bacteroidales. Next base: position 483 of record CAZRPW010000226.1, on the reverse strand, counting down.
CCTGATCCTTTAACCCGGACTCATCCATGTTTTTCTTAACAATCTAATTCCCGGATAAGATGAACCTTCGCAAAGCTGTATTCCTTGATCGTGATGGGGTTATAAACAGCAACAAGGGACGTTACTACACCTGGAAAGAAGAAGACCTGGAGATTAACCCCGACGCAGCAGAAACCCTTAGAGCCCTGAAGGAGAGAGGCTTCATGCTTATTGTCATCACCAACCAGGGGGGAATCAGCCGCGGACAATATACAAGGGAGGATGTGGAGGTCCTCCACCATCATCTGAATATGCGGTTGACAGAGCAGGGCGCTTCGATAGACGAGTTCTATTACTGTCCCCACCACAGCGACCACGAAAAATGCCTCTGCCGGAAACCTTTGCCTCTGATGATCCTAAAAGCCATGTCCCGCTTCGGAATCGATCCTCAGCAGTCCTGGATGATAGGGGATTCCCAACGAGATGTGGAAGCAGGTGAGGCAG
>CAZRPW010000225.1:0-3547 GCA_964601975.1 uncultured Bacteroides sp. | reverse complement strand
TGGTTTTTTGGTGCACTTCTTCTGAAGGGGGTATAGGGCGAGGAGGCGGGGGTGTGACTTTCCCCCAGTTTTTCGCGCTTGTAATTGTTGTATGAGAGGTAGAAGGCATACCAGACAACAAGCAGGATCAGGGGAAGGATCGAGTAGCTTGTATAGTAGAGGCAGGAGAAATTAAAAAGGCAGTTTTTGGTCGGATTGCCGGGCTTGTAATATACAGGGATGGAATGGCCCTGTTTCAATTCGAGATCGATCGGACCCAGGGTAACACAGGCAGAGTCGCCCACCTGGAAACGGACCTCACTGGCCCAGATCAGTTGAGTCCCGCCAAACATATCAATATGCTTATGCCGTGTGTAGCCCAACACGGTTCCTTCGGTTCGAACGCCCGTGGAAAGCAGTCGCCAGTGCCGGCCCACCGGCAGGAGGAGGATGAGGATCAACACCCCCCAGAATACAATTTTGCTTATGCTGTACAACTTCATGGGTGCTAAAATAGCTTAAAATGAGGCTTTTCAGAAATCATTTTTTTACCTTGAAGCTTGAATTTAAAAATCCACGACTATGAGAATTAGAAAATGTATGTCGGTCGGCTCGATCGGGATGTGTATGATGGCCGCCGGTCTTCTGTTTTTGTCGGCCCGGGTAATGGGTATTAATCATGTAGATACCCGGCTGATGAGTCAGCCCGCCATCAGCGACAGCCACATTGCTTTTATCTATGCCAATGATCTCTGGGTTGCCAATCTTGACGGAACCCAGCCCAAACGACTTACGGTGGATAAGGGGGTGGAGACCAGGCCCTTCTTTTCGCCCGATGGAAAGCAGATTGCTTTCAGTGCCGAGTATGACGGGAATACCGATGTTTTTCTCCTGCCTGTAGAAGGCGGGATCCCCAAACGGCTTACCTGGCACCCGGGCAGCGATTATGCCAGCGGTTTTACTGTGGACGGGAAAAATGTACTCTTTCTTTCCCAGAGAGCGCTGCATACCAGGAGGTACGCACAACTTTTTACAATCCCACTGGAGGGCGGATATCCCACCAGGCTTGAGATCCCCAATGCCTATCATGCATGTTATTCACCCGACGGGTCGAAGATGGTGTACAGTCCGGTTCCGGATGCTTTCAGGGTATGGAAACACTACCGCGGAGGAACCATTTCCAGGCTCTGGCTTTTCTCTTTCGATGACAAGTCGATCGAGGAGATCCCAAAACCCGAAGGCGGATGCAACGATGTCTACCCCATGTGGATTGGAACTAAAATCTATTTTCTGAGTGACCGCAACGGAGAATTTAATCTTTATGTTTACGACACGGGCAGCAAGGATATTGAGCAGCTGACGGACTATGAGGATTTTCCTATTATAAGCGCTAAAAACCATGGCCCGGAAATTATATTCGAGCAGGCAGGATACCTGCATACATTTGACATTGAGAGTGCCGCTGCTTCCAAACTGACGGTTGGGATTTCGGCCGATCTGCTCGAACTGAGGCCCCATTATGTAAAGGGCGATCGCTATATCCGAAGTGCCGATATCTCCCCTTCCGGAGCCAGGGCCGTATTTGATTATCGCGGCGATATTATAACCGTTCCGGCCGATAAGGGCGATCCCCGTAACATTACCCAGACGGCTGCCGCCCACGAAAAATACCCGGCGTGGTCGCCCGACGGAAAAGACATTGCCTACTTCTCCGATGCATCGGGCGAATATGCGATCCATATAAAGTCGCAGGATGGCAAGGGAGAAGCGCGCGTGATTGCCCTGAACGGAACCGGTTTTTATGGTTTTCCAAGGTGGTCGCCCGACAGTAAAAAGATTGTGTACAGCGACAACGGGCGCAACCTGTACATCCTGGATGTAGCTTCGGGCGTTTCGAGCAAGATCGACTCCGACGAGCTCTACGTCCCCGGTCCCCTGCGCTTTATGTTCGGCGACTGGTCCTTCGATTCGAAGTGGGTGGCCTATACAAAAGTGACTTCCACCTTCTTTCAGCAGATCTATCTCTACTCGGTGGAGCAGGGGAAAAGCTTTGCTGTGACGGACGGACTGAGCGATGCCGTGGAGCCTGTATTCGATCGTGGGGGTAAGTACCTTTACTTCCTGGCATCGACCGATGCCGGTCCGGTCATCAACTGGTTCGACCAGAGCAGTGCCGACATGGAGATGACCCGCAATATCTACCTGGCTGTGCTTCAGTCCGAAACCCTTTCGCCCTTTGCCAAAGAGAGCGATGAGGAAGAGATAGAGAAAGAGGAGGCCGAAAAGGAGGAGAAAGCTGAGAAGCCAAAGAAGAAAAAGAAGGAAACGGGGGAGGAAGGTGAAGAGAAAGAGGAAGAGGAAGAGAAGAGCATGAGCATCGATTTGGATGGTTTGCAAAACCGCATAGTCGCTATTGATTTGAAGGCCGGCGATTTGTCAAACCTGGTTTGCTCCGGGGAGAATGTAATCCTATACATGAAAGCGGTGCCCGGGAAACGTGCCATGTACAAGTACGACCTGGAGGAGCGCGAGGAAGAGGAGGTAGCCGAAATGGACTACTTCCTGCTCTCGTCCGACGGGAAGAAGATGTTGAGCAGCACGAAGGGCAGCTGGGTGATTTCCGATGCAGGCAGCAAGGCCAAACCGGGGGAGGGTGTTGTGAAGACAGGCAGCATGGAAGTGAAGATTGATCCGCTTGCCGAATGGCCCCAGATCTTTAACGAGGTATGGCGGGTGAATCGCGACTACTTCTACGATCCGGGAATGCATGGATCAAACTGGCCTGCCATGAAAGAGAAATACAGTCAGTTCGTGCCAGACCTTAGCTGTCGGGCCGACCTGAACCGGGTGCTCGAATGGATGTGCTCTGAGCTGGGTGTGGGTCACCACCGTGGTGGCGGGGGCGACGACCGCACCGATCGCGAGGAGGTTTCCGGCGGATTGCTGGGAGCCGACTATGTCGTGGAGAATAATCGCTACCGTTTCAGCAAGGTGTATGAAGGACTGAACTGGAATCCTGACCTGGTTTCGCCCCTTACCGAACCCGGACTGAATGTGAAGGCGGGTGAGTACCTGCTGGCAGTAAACGGGGTGGATGTGACTGCCGGTGAGAACCTCTATTCGTTTTTTGAAGGCACTTCGGGCAAGATCGTGGAACTCACCGTGGGTCCGAATCCCGATGCATCCTCATCGAGGGTGATCAGGGTGGTGCCCATCGCAGACGAGAGTGCCCTGCGCAACCGCGACTGGGTGGAGGGCAACCTTAAAAGGGTGCATGAAGCCACGAACGGACAGGTAGCTTATGTCTATGTACCCAATACTGCCGGCGCCGGTCACGAATATTTCAAGCGCTACTTTTTTCCGCAGGCCAACAAGAAGGCCATCATTGTGGATGAGCGATATAATGGCGGCGGACTGCTGGCAGACTACTACATCGACATCCTGCTGAGGCCCTACCAGGCTCACTGGAACATGCGCTATGGACAGGATCTGAAATCGCCGTCAGCCTCTATACAGGGACCCAAGGTGATGATCATCGATGAGAATGCCGGGTCGGGGGGCGATATGC
>CAZRPW010000224.1:0-3570 GCA_964601975.1 uncultured Bacteroides sp. | reverse complement strand
TTCAAATATGGGATAGATGTCCTGAAATAATTCGAAATCCAGTGAAGCCTCACTGCCTATCACGGGAGGATTAAGCAGATAGCCTACAAAGGAACCTACGTTCACTCCGATACGCGGTCCATAGGTGCGCAGAGTATCCTGCCCCGTCAGGGACGGAGCCAGCCAGAGGAGTAACACTCCACTAAAAATATATCCAGAGATGCTCTTCATTGCTTTCAAGTTCTGCGTCAATCTCTCCCTCAATTAAAACCATATCACTGATCCAGCTACCGGAGTTTGTAAACTGATCCAAGGTGAACCTTGCAGCAAAACCACAGGTGTAGGAAATCAGGTAGGCCTCGCTGGAGTAAGTGATCTGCAGGGTGTCCTGGCTAATATCATTGCTCAGAACGAAGTGCGAGAAATTTTGGTTGGGGTCAAGCGGTAACTCTACGCGTGACATGGACTGAGAATCATACAGAAGGCTGTCTGCTTTTCCCTCCCTGATTCCATAAATACTAATCGCCTCCATGGTGGTGTCTGCGATAGCATCATCTTCCAGGGTTTTGAACCGGGCAACCAGCAGCGACTGACTGTCATCATCACATATGTCCTGTGTGCCACAGGAGGCAATGAAAAGCAGCAGGGTGAGCAGATAAACCAGGTGTTTCATGGAAAAACGATATTCTTAGTAAAGATGGGAAAAAAACTGATGTGCTATTTAAGATGTTTCTCGAAGAAATTAAGATATTCTTTGTAAAGGAAGATCCTGCTTTTCATGTCATAGGCTACACCATGGGTACCCGGAGGGAATATCTTAAGCTCGATGGACTTTTCATGATCAATCAGTGCCTTTACCAGCTGGAATGCATTTTGCGGGTGCACGTTATCGTCCATCAGGCCATGCACCAGCATCATCTCACCCTGCAGATTTCCCGCATGGGTGATCAAAGCACTTTGTTTATAGCCCGCTGCATTTACTTCTTTTAGTCCCATGTAGCGCTCGGTATAGATATTGTCATAGTTCAGATGGTTGGCTGTAGCGGAAGCCACAATTCCAGCTTTGAAAACATCGGGGTGGGTGAGCAGTGACATTCCGGAGGAAAATCCTCCATAACTATGTCCCGTAATTGCGATCCTTTCACGGTCGATCCATGAGTTCTCTGCAAGATGGAGCGCGGCTTCAGCAAAATCGGCGGTCTCCAGTTCTCCCAGTCGCAGGTGGACAGACTTTTCAAATTTGCTGCCATATCCGCCGCTTCCACGGTTGTTGATGTTGGCCACTACATATCCCATCTGCGCCAGGTACTGGTGCCAGCCGCTGCTCTCAAATGTGTTGTACACGCCCTGGGCACCCGGACCGCCATATACATCCAAAATGAGGGGATAGCTTTTTTCGGGATCAAAATCCATGGGTCTGATCAGGTAGCCGTCAATGATTTGACCATCAGTACCTGTATAAGAAAACAGTTCTTTTCCCGCATATTTGTATGCTTCCAGGTGGGCGCTGGCTCTTTCGTGTCCTGCCAGCGCAGCAATCACTTCGCCTTTTCCGTTTTTAAGATCGATGCAGGAAGGTGTGGTGATATCTGAATAGCTGTCGATGAAATAGCTTCCACCTGGTGACATGTTAATCCGGTGGTTTCCTGGATTTGAAGTAATCCTTTTCTTTCCCTTTCCATTGAATTTTGTACTGTAGAGATTCCGTTCCAGGGGAGATACTTCACAGGAAAGATAGTAGAGCAAACGCTTTCCGGGGTCGATCCCTTTGATGCTGACCACATCATAATCGCCCGAAGTCGACTGGTTCAGGATATTTCCTTCGTAGTCATACTGGTAAATGTGGGAATATCCATCGCGGTCCGAAATCCAGAAAAAGGAATCCATTTCGGGGGGGAAGTTGAAGAGGTGCATTTCTCCGGCAAAAAAGTCAAAGATGTCGATCCAGGTTTCATTTTTTTCCTCCATGATCATTGATTTCTCGCCTGTAAGTACATCAAACATAAAGAGTTTCAAATGATTCTGTGCCCGGTTGAGCCATACCACCGCCAGGATGTTATCTCTTGATGTCCAATAAATTCGCGGCATGTAGCCACCCTCTGGATCCAGATCGAGCCAACTCTTTTTACCACTTTTCACATCCAGTACTCCCAGTCGCTCGATGGGAATGGGATCGCCTACTTTGGGGTAGGGGATTTCCATGTACTGCGGATGCTGTCCCGCAAAATCGGTCAGCTTATAAATGGGAACCTCCCTTTCGTCCGATTGCCAGAAGGCAATGAATTTGCTGTCCTTAGACCATTCCCAGGCCTGCACAAGACCGAATTCTTCCTCGTTGGCCCATCCAAAGCGACCATTGTAATATTTATCCGCCCCGTCTTCAGTAAGCCGGGTATGTTCGCCAGTAGCCAGGTCAAAGGTGAACAGATCGCCATCTTTTCCATAGCCCACCATCTTCCCGTCTGGTGAAACCTCGGCTGTGAAGGCGCCCCGAACAATGGGCATCATGCTCCCATCCTCCAGCGAATAATAGTAATAGTCTGCATTACCCGAATTTCTCCAGATGCGATTAAACTTACATTGAAAAAGCAGGTATTTATAAGAGCCTGCCCACTGGTAGCTACTGTAGCTGAAGGCCTCTTCAGATTCGGGGAATGTGTGATCGCCCGAACTGAATATCATTTCCTCCTTACCTGTTTCAGGCTCATAGATCCAGATCTGCTTGTTCTGGCCATCTCTTTTTGTGAAAGAGTAGCGATTTCCGTCTTCGATCCAGTTTACGCCTGTGGGACCAGGATCACCCCTCAGTGACATGCCCGACATGAGAGCATTGCTTAGGGAGCTATATTCTTTTTTCTGGGCAAAAATACCCAGGTTAAGCAGGAGAAGGATTCCTGCCAGGTAGAAGTTTTTTTTCATTGGGTGTTTCTTTTTATTGCAGGCGCAAAGCTAATAAAAATCGAAGAGTACCTTGTGTGAGATGATCTCGCTGATTTCGTCTGCCCTGGTGAGTACCATCATATGGGATCCCTTCTCTACCACGCAGTCACATTGTACATTCCTTATCGGGATGGTGTTGTCGGCATCTCCGTGGATATGATAAATGGACCGGGAATATTCTTCTCTCTCCCAGTTGACGATCATCTGTCCTGTCCGTTTAAGGTAGAGGGGGTCTTTCTTTTTAAGCATGTCCTTAAAGGTTTCCGGGTCCTGTTTCCGGTCGGGTTCCACAATTCCCTGAAGCATCCTTGCACCGCCTTTGACCAGCCTTTTGGGAATCAGCCTGTCCAGGTGGAATTTCCTCATGAAAGTATAGTGGTCGGGGAGTTCGAACCAGGCTTTTGCACTGGAGATCACGATGGTAAGATCAGGATGAAGCGTATCTGCCAGTTCTGTACAGATCATGCCTCCCAGCGAAACGCCTAACAGGATGTAGGGTTCATCCTGGTTGATAAGCGGAATAAAACGCTGCGCAAACTCTTTCATGGATTCATTTTTATGAGGAATCGGGTAGGAGATGCGGAGTGTATCGTAGCCTTTGGGGAACTTCAGATCCCTGAACAGGCGGTAATCGGCTCCCTGGCCCGGAAA
>CAZRPW010000223.1:0-3769 GCA_964601975.1 uncultured Bacteroides sp. | reverse complement strand
TCAAAAATCTCTTTCTTCCGTTTCTGTACCCGGAGCCGGGATCGAACCGGCACGGCCATTACTGGCCACTGGATTTTAAGTCCAGCGCGTCTACCAATTCCGCCATCCGGGCATCAAGCAGACTGTTACTACCAATATCTTTATTCATCGCTACCTTAATCTCTGCCATTTCCTCCTGCGCAGAATTGGCCCCCCTCATGCTGGCTCCTCTCCGCCTTTGGCGGATCGGCCCTGCCATCCGGGCATCAAGTAGACTTTACTACTTTCATAAAGCGATGCAAATTTAAACAAAAAAGCCAAACTAATCCATCAGAAGTTCAGAATGACCTTATTCTTTTACCTTGATTTTTCTGACACTCCGTATGGACTCGCCCTGGAATTGGATCTGAGCTACCATGTCATAGATCCCCGTTTTTGTAGGTACAACAAAGGAAAATGGATGCTTTCCTGATTCATATCCATTTACTGAAACATCTGTTAAGACGGTGTTGATTTCTACTCCATCCTGTTCAAAGCAAATTTTCACCTCGCCATCCCAGGATGCTTCCAGGTCATTGATCAGGTAAAAGCTTTTGTCGACACTGCTGCCTGCAAGAAACGAGCTTTCCCAAACGTCCAGCATTAATCCCACTGGAGCAAAGGCCGGTTTTACATATTCCAGGAAATTGGGTTCAAATACCAGTTCGTTGATGTCTGAAAAATTATCAGAAGTCTCCCCCCTAGGTTCAAGGGGGCGGGAATAACCCAATCCACAAAAATGCTGAACACCTGCTGCAGTGCGATGCGCGCGCCAGTATTCGGTCATTATAGCCAGATGCCTGGCATAAATTTCATATCGATCTTCCATGGAAAGGTCCTCCCCGAAGGCATTATTATAAATGGCTTCGGTAAGTCGGGTAGTTGAACCGTCTCTGTTGAGCCATAACCAGCCATATTCATTAATCAGCACTGGGTTGGAATATCGGGTTCCATCGGAGGCAGGATCGTGCTCATTGGCATCATTATGGGGAATTCTTACGGTATCAAAGAAATAGGACAACATCTCATCTTCCGGAGGATCAAAACGATGGGCAAAATAGTGGGTATAAAGATAGGGGTGCGATTCAATGGGATCAGATATAGCCCGGGGTGCTGACCAGCCATTTTCCCAGGGACGACCCGAAAGATCAAGCGCCCTCACTAAATCTATGGCTTCACCGGTAAGTTGAGTGACAGATTCATTTTGAGCATCCCAGACCACTACACAGGGGTGATTCCACCTCTCTCTCATCCAGGCGGCATATTCACCTGCCAGGTGTGCTGAGGTAATATTTTTATCCAGCTTATCGATTACGGCTGGATCACTTCCATACCAGAGGGGGAACTCATCAGCTATCAAAATACCCAGACTATCTGCAATATCGTACCATCGTTCCGGCGGAAAGCCAATGCAATAGCGGATGAAATTCCAGTGCATGGATTTAAACTGTTCATGCAAGCTTGTTGTCCAATTCTCTTGCCAGGGCTGGTTGGTTCTTTCAGGATCATCAAAAAAGCGGTAAATGCAAACATTGGTGCCTCTCAGATAATAGGGTTTGCCATTTAGCAGTGCAACGCCCTTTTCAGTATCAAATGTAAAGGAACGCATGCCAAATCTTTCGGAATACTGGTCCGAAGGCGTCTGGAGTTCCAGCACATAAAGGAAGGGATCCTCCGGAGACCATAACCTGGATGCGTGCATGTCGATTGCAAAATTTGCTTTTGATCCTGTAACCACCAGCTCTCCGGAAGTCAGCTTTCTGCCACTAACCAGTTCACGGACGAGATAACTCAAGACAAACGGATCCTCTTTGGCTCCGGTGATAAATTCAGCCTGGACGCGCAGCTTCTCACTTTCAATTTCAGGAGCACACTGAACATTGCTGATGAAGGGCGCATCTGAAAAAATCAAATTCACTTCATCATAAATGCCGGGGTAGTAATAATCCTTTTCAAAATCATTGCCATCGGCAACTGTATCGGGAAGATTATTTCTACAACCCACTGCTATCACCAAATCATTGGATACGCCGGGAGCATGAAGATTTTCAGTAATATCCAATTCTGTGGGAGTAAAAGAATAGGGGTTTTCTCCCACAAGTTTACCATTCACATATATCCAGGTATGATATTTTGCCTTGTTGATTTTCAGATGGCAAATTCCATATGCCTGATCGGGCGATTTAAAGCTTCGCTTGTGCCAGTAGATCCTGTCTGCAGTTTCTACCTTTTCAATAGCTGGAATTGCAAGGTCAACCAGGCCTGGAACCTCTATTGTGGCTGTGTATGCTTCGGGAAGCTGATTTAAAACGGGTGTAATAGCCAGTTGCCATTCTCCGTTCAGAGAAAGGTTTAATCTCTTATTCTCCGGACCATTGCATGCAAACAAGGTCAGAAATAGCGTAACAAGGAGAAGCGAATTTTTCATTATTATTTCCTTTTATGGTTTTTCTTTTTCGCTAAATACAGACAAATCCCATCGATCCTTCCATGTGAGATAGGGAAACCCTTCCTGATCAAACTGCACAGGCAACCAGATATACCTTCCGTCGATGGGGTTGTCCGGAGTCCAGCGATCGGCCATAAATATATAGGCCTCATTTTTGCCTGTCACCGGAAGGATAAAGGTGCTTTGGGAACGAAAGGTAATATCAGCACCTTCTCCCCTGCAAGGATTTCCCAATTCTGTCCAGGGTCCGAAAATTGATGAAGCCCAAGCCAGGCGTGCAGCATTGGGAGCCCATCCGGTACAATCAGAGGCAATCAGAAAATACCTGTCTCCCCGTTTAAAAATGGCAGGTGCCTCCATATATCGATTGCTGAATATGCGGATAAATTCACCATTCCCTCTAAGATAGTCATCTCTTAAACGGGCAATATGCAGGGTGCTGTTTTCTTCTGAAGAGTAGATATGGTAAGCAGTGCCATCGTCATCAAGAAAGAGGTTTTGATCACGTGCCATCTGGCCTCCCATATAATCTCTGCCTAGTAAATTGAGTGAATCGGGATGTGCCGGTAAACAACCATATCCACCGCAATATGCTGTTTTAATGGTATCGGCAATTGCTAAGAAATGATAGGGTTCAACATTTTGTGGCCAAACCTCCGCTTCGGGTCTGAAACTATCCACGAAAGTATATGGACCAAGGGCAGTATTACTCACAGCCACTCCCGATAATGCCGCATCATAACCATGCCCATTAAGTTCCAGGTGAAACCACATCACAAAATTGTTATTTTTCTGATTGTAAATAACTTTGGGTCTTTCCAGTATACATCCTTTGGCAATAGGGGATGCCGGATCGTCAGATACACTCAGGACAATGCCCTCATCTTTCCAGTTATACAGGTCATTTGAAGAATAACAGTGAACACCCACCTGCGCAGTGTTTCCTAACTTCCCCTCAATCTTATGTTCACCATACCAGTAATATGTTCCCTGGTGCTCCATCACTCCTCCTCCATGGGCATTGATATGAATACCTTGATTATCTGCCCAGATTTCACCGGGCGTGATGGAATCGTAATGTGTATTCTCTTTAGGTTGCCCAATCACCAAAACATTTGATATAAAAAACAGGATCAAGGACAGGTGTATTGTTTTCATAAGCTCCGGGAGGCTTTGTTTCTATAAAAATGGATTAGTAAGATAAATAAAATGTAGCTTCCTGAAATATCATCTTGCCTGAGAGAGGAGCCAGCTTGCAGGGAGACCCATGTTTGGATGGGGTGCGCCGCCAGCTTGCAGGGA
>CAZRPW010000222.1:2625-3852 GCA_964601975.1 uncultured Bacteroides sp. | reverse complement strand
TACAGACTTTACAGACTTTACAGACTTTACAGACTTTACAGACTTTATGGACTTTCCAACTATCGTCATTGGTGGAGGAATCACCGGAATTACAGCTGCCGTTGAACTGGCCGAGGCCGGACAGCAGGTGGTGCTTATAGAAAAGGATCACTACCTGGGTGGAAATGTCTCCCGCTTCAATAATTATTTCCCCAAGCTTTGTCCGCCGGCATGCGGACTTGAAATTAATTTCCGGAGAATTCGTTCGAATCCCCGTATTTCCTATTATACCGGGGCAAAAGTGACCGGTGTCAGTGGAAGTGATGGGGATTTTCGGGTGGAGATACAAAAGGAAGCTTCATTGATTAACAGCCAGTGTACTGCCTGCGGACTTTGCGCCCAGGTGTGCCCCGAAGAGCGGCCTTTGAAGTTGGGACGGACCCTCGGGGAGAAGGCTGCATATATTAACAACGGACTGGCATTTCCAATGAAATACAGCATTGATCCAAAAAGCTGTAAAGGAGAGGCCTGTGGACTTTGCCTGGAGGTCTGTGATTATCATGCGATTCAGCTGGATGCGATTCCGGAAGATCTGGTACTGCAGGCAGGGAAGATTATTGTGGCCACCGGTTGGATACTATATGATGCTGCACGCATTGATAATTACCACTATGCGGATGAAGCGGATGTGGTAACGAACCAGGAATTTGAAAGAATGCTGGCAGCCTGCACCCGGGAGCATAAAAAACTTGTAAGGCCCTCCGATGGCAAAACCCCGAAGCGTATTGCATTTATTCAGTGCGCGGGCTCGAGAGATCACAATCACCTTCCCTACTGTTCGGCTGTATGTTGCTCTGCCTCGCTCAAGCATGCCCTCACACTGGAGTCAGAATATAAGGAAATGGAGGCCGAGATTTTCTACATCGATTTGAGGCTTTCGGGCCGTAATGAAAAGCTATTAAGAGAGGCTGAAGGAAAGGAAAGGATTACCCTTACCAAGGGCAAGGTAGGAAAAGTCAGCAAAGGTGATCAGGGGACCCTGATCCTGGAAGTGGAAGATATTATGAAGGCCAGCAAACGGGACGATCATTATGATATGGTGGTCCTTGCCATGGGTTTAACTCCTGCTCATATTGAGGCCGATCTCCAGGTAAATGAATATGGTTTTTATATTCCAGATCAGGTTTCGGGGATGATTCCTGCAGCCTGTTGCAAACGTCCCATGGATGTGTCTTCATCTCTTTGTAG
>CAZRPW010000222.1:0-2615 GCA_964601975.1 uncultured Bacteroides sp. | reverse complement strand
ATGCCACTGCTTCTGCACTAAAAGCCATACAGCGATGATGAAGGACGGAAAAAGAAATGTGGCCTTTGCGCTTTGTACCGGCTGTAGTATCGGGAAAAGCATCGATGCTGACAAATTATTAGCTGTTGCCGAAGAAAGTGTGCAGGGAATTACCTGTATGAAGCATGCTGCACTTTGTTCAGAAGCAGGCCTTAGTGAAATCCACAAGTTAGTAGCCGAGCATGGTGTAGACCGCCTTGCCATTGCAGCTTGTTCCCCCAGGGTCAAGAGTGCCGAATTTGAAATGGCCGGACCCGTGGTTGAGCGGATTAATCTCAGGGAACAGGTAGCCTGGGTGATGGAAGCCGGGGATGAAGATACCCAGGTTTGTGCGGAGGATCAAAGCCGGATGATTCTGGCTAAACTGGAGTCCATTGGAAATAATATCCCCTATATTCCGGAAGAGCTTTGCACGGACATCCTGGTTGTGGGAGGAGGTCTTGCCGGGCTTAGCGCAGCGCTTGAGGGGGCACGGGCGGGTTACCGGGTTCACCTGGTGGAGCGTAGCGATCGCCTGGGTGGTTATGCCGGAAGGATCTACAAGATGCTGCCGGGAGGGAATAAAAGTACCGGTCTGAAAGAGCCTGACATAAAAGGAAAGATCCGGGAGATAAGTGAACACCCGGGTATTGAGCTTTACCTGGAGACATCGATTAAATCTATTTCCGGAGAACCGGGGAATTTTAGCGTGTCCCTTGAAAATAGTTCTGCCTCCGAACTTAAGGTAGGTGCAGTGGTCACTGCTACCGGCTGGAAACCCTATGACACAGAAAAACTCAGACCCCTGGGGTATGGTTCCGCGAGGGTAAAAACCCTGGAAGAGTTTGAACAGTTTGTGCAGGAGAAGCAGGTGCCCGACCGGGTACTTTTCATGATGTGTGCCGGGTCAAGGGATGAAAACCACCTTTCTTACTGCTCATCTTACTGTTGTGGTGCTGCGCTGAAGCAGGCGCTTTATGTGCGCGAGCTTAATCCCAATGCGGAAGTCTATATTGTGTACCGCGACATACGAACACCAGGGTTCCAGGAGGAATTCTACAAGATGGTCCAGGCCGATGATGCGATCCTTATGACCAAGGGGGTGATTGAAACGGTTACCGATACAGGCACTTACGTGGAAGTTACGGTGAAGGATTCACTGCTGGATGACCAGGTAAGCCTCAACGCCGATATGGTGGTGCTTGCAACGGGAATGGTTCCCAATACGACTTCCGATTTGCATCTGCAGTACCGGCTTGGAGAGGGTTTGCCAGAAATTGAATACGATTTTTCCGATTCACACTTCATCTGTTTTCCATACGAGACACGGCGGACCGGAATATATGCTGCAGGGACAGTCAGGGCTCCCATGGATATGGAAATGAGCGGGGAAGATGGTGCCGGAGCAATGATGAAGGCCATACAGTGCGTGGAATGTGTGAAGAGGGGAGAGGCCGTTCATCCAAGGGCAGGTGATATGACCAGTCCTGAACTCTATATGGAGCGTTGTACCGATTGTAAACGCTGCACAGAAGAATGTCCCTTCGGAGCTTATGATGAGACTGAAAAGGGAACACCTTTACCCAATCCGGCCCGATGCCGCCGCTGTGGAATATGCGTGGGCTCCTGTCCGGAAAGAGTGATCAGCTTTGCGGATTTTTCAATAAACTCAGTTTCGGCCATGATCAAGTCTGTGAGTATGCCCGACGAATTTGAAGAGAAACCGCGGGTCCTGGTTTTTGTTTGTGAAAATGATGCCTACCCGGCACTTGATGCTGCAGGGGTACAGCGACTTGGTTATAGTCCTTTCGTCAGAATCATCCCCGTGCGCTGCCTGGGTTCCATCAACAAGGTGTGGGTTTCCGATGCGCTGTCGCACGGATATGACGGAATCCTGCAGATAGGATGCAAGCCTGGTGACAATTACCAGTGTCATTTTATTCATGGGAGTGAGCTCACCGAGCAGCGGGGCGAAAACCTTAAAGAGACATTGGAAACCATGATGCTAGAACCGGAACGGATTCAGACCAGCTTTGTGGAGATTACTGATCACCATGCGATCAGGGAGATTATTAACGACTTTGTCGAGGAACTGGAAGAGATGGGGCCGAATCCGTTTAAAAGTATGTGAAAATAGCAAGTAGGAAATAGTAAATGGGAAATAGTAAATGGGAAATAGTAAATGGGAAATAGTAAATGGGTAATAGTAAATGGGTAATAGTAAATGGGAAATAGTAAATGGGAAATAGTAAATGGGTAATAGTAAATAGTAAATAGTAAATGGGTAAGTGGGTAAGTGGGTAAGTGGGTAAGTAAGTAAGTAGCAAATAGTTATTAGGGAGTGGGCCAATAACCAATTACCATTTACCAATTGCCATTCACCAATAACCAATTGCTAATAACCAATTGCCTTTTACCAATTAACAATACGAACGTAGTGAGTATTATAGTACCAAATATCGAATTTAAAAGGGAGCTCGGGGCGCTGAGTGGTTCAAAGCTGAATCAGTGTATGCAGTGCGGAACCTGTTCGGCAGTCTGCTCCCTGGCCCCCGCCGACCGGCCTTTTCCACGCAAGGAAATGATCTGGTCTGCCT
>CAZRPW010000221.1:0-3871 GCA_964601975.1 uncultured Bacteroides sp. | reverse complement strand
GGTAAAAGGTAAATGGTAAATAGTAAATGGGTAAAAGAGTAAATAGTAAATAGTAAATGGGTAAATGGTAAATGGTAAATAGAAAATAGGGAAAAGTAAATGGGTAAATGGTAAATGGGTAAATGGTAAATGGGTAAATAGTAAATGGGTAAATGGTAAATGGTAAATAGGTAAATAGTAAATAGCAATTAGTAAATGGTAAAAGGTAAATGGTAAAAGGTAAATGATACGGTATTTGGATAGGGGGGAGGTTGATGCAAAGAAGTGGGACGAGGTAATTGTCCGCTCACAGGCGGAGACCCTGTATCCCTATTCCTGGTACCTGGATTTGGTGGCAGACAAGTGGTCGGCACTGGTGATGGATGATTACCAGTTTGTGATGCCTTTGGTTTGGAAGAAGAAGCTGGGGATCAAATACCTGTATCAGCCGCTTTATACTCAGCAGCTGGGTATATTTGGCAGTGAGCTTGCCGATCCCTTGCAAACCAGAGAGATGCTCCATGTACTTTATGAAAAATTCAGGTTTGCTGATATCAATTTTAATACAAAAAATATGGTCGGTGAGGAGCCGCTCTTCAAGGTCGAAGACCGGTCCAATTTTATATTAGGTCTTGAGCAGGACTACTTAAACCATCACTTGGCTTTTTCAACCAACACTAAGCGAAATATTCGAAAGGCAGATGTCCTTGGAGATTTGCTTGTACAGGATTTGAGTATTGAGGAGCTACTTCACTTAAAAAGAGAGAATGATGTAATTCGTAGGTCAGAGTCCGATTACCTCTGGCTGGAGAACCTGCTGAGGCAGATTATGGAGAGGGGAGCCGGGAAAATTTATGGAATCAGGAAGGACAAGGCCCTGTTGGCAGCCACCATTTTTGTCTTCAGTAAAACCAGGGCCATTTACCTGGTTTCAGCTTCCGGCGAGGAGGGAAAAGAGCGAAGGGCCATGTTCAGGATTGTCGACACATTTATCAGGGACCACGCCGGAACAGGACTGATCCTCGATTTTGAAGGTTCCAACATCCCATCAATTGCCCGTTTCTTTGGTGGATTTGGTGCACACCCTGAAGTATACCAGCATGTCAGCTATAGCCGCTTGCCCCCATTCCTTAATAAACTGAGATAGAATGAGGAAGAAAATCCAGAATAGCCTTCTTTCGGTTGCGAACTCTATCCCCATTGAGAACCTGATTAAATGGTCCGGCTATTCTTCTGTTTTTCCATTCTATCATACGGTTTCTGACCGTTTTCTTCCCCACATCGCTTACCTCTACAGGGTCCGTAAATCGTCTGATTTTGAACGTGATCTGGATCAGATGCTGCGTTGGTTTGAGCCGGTCGGACTTAGCGAATACCTGGAGCATGCAGGTGAAAAAAAGGCTGGATCGGGGAAAAGGCAAATGGTACTCACCTTCGATGATGGATTAAAAGAGTGTTACGGGGTGATTGCCCCGATTTTGAAGCGAAAGGGAATCCCTGCGGTTTTCTTTCTGAACAATCGTTTCATCGATAACAAGACCCTCTTTTTCCGATATAAAGCGAGCCTATTGATTCACCAGGCGAGGGAGGATTGTCGGGTCAGGGAGGGTATTTCTGAGTTTCTGAAAATCCCACAGGAGCAGATTGAAAGATCGATCCTGATGATTGATTATTCAAGGCGTGCTCTCCTGGATGCCCTGGCCAGGGTAGCGGATTTTGAATTCACTGCTTACCTCCATAGCCACCCTGTATATATGACCACTGAGGAGATCGATGAGATGATTAGCTGGGGCTTTGATATTGGTGGTCATTCGGCCGATCACATCGAATTCAATGGGCTGGATCCGGAAGAGATGATTCGGCAGGTAATCATGAGCATGGATGATTTGAAGTTACGTTTTGGGATCACCAAACGGTTTTACGCTTTCCCTTTTACAAGCGATGGTGTGCCCAGGAAAGTGATTGATGCACTCCTTGAAGCGCACGATATTTCTGCATTAATGGGTACGGCTGGAATGAAGCGTACAGGTAATGAGCTATTTATACAGCGGATTCCCATGGAGCATTCCAAAGCCCCTGCGATGGATATTCTTAAAGCCGAATACCTCTACTACCTGTTGAAGATGCCCATGGGAAGGAATCGTCTTCGCTATTGATCAGCCTGTAAACACAACATCTCCATCGCCGTCCTGGATCGAAAGTTGTTCCGGAATAAGATCAGCCACACTCTTGTGCGCAAATATAAGCTGCGGCATTTTCCGTACATGTAGAAATAATTTCGGGAATGAAGCAAGCTCATTGATCAGCTTTGGGTGGCGGAACGTTGCATGAGTGCTCCTTGATTGTATCATAGTTTTTGCGATCGTCTCAGCCATTGCGGAATAGGTGGAATCGTTCTCCGAAAAAAGATAAGGGGCTGAAAGGGTGTTGTTGTGGATGATCAGCCAAAGCATTCCCACATTTTCGGTTTCAGGCTGCTTGTATTTGAACAACAGGTTTTTGAATTTTTTTGACCGGTAGGAGAAATGGTATTTAAGGGGAGCTACATCCCGGTCGGTGATCCAGGGATGATTCAGCACCCAGTTGAAAACATCAGCCTCTCTTCTGAATAGTGATTGTTTCTGATGATGGTGAATCATATCTTCCAGGTCGGGATCAAATTCGTGAACTTCCTCTATGTTGTAATGCTCTTGTGTGGGGAACTGATAGCGTTCAAGTTTGCCATTCCGGATCCTGTTTAAAAGCTGGTCGCCCGATCTGAGGAGCCTTCGGGCTCCCAGTCTGTTGCCCAGCAACTCTTCTGTATTTGATCTTAAATAGAACCGTTGGCCGTTTCTTTGGGCGACGATCCTGAAAGAGCCAGTATGGTCATAGAGGGCTTTTGAAGCCGGAGCGTAATTGGTATAGATTAGTTTTTCATCCCAGGCGGCTTCAGCTGCATTTAATAACAAGCTTGAGATTCCTTTTCGCCTCATGTCGGGGCGGACCCAGTTTCCGCTCAGCCATGCAAATCTATGTGGCGTTCCATCAGGGTCAAAAAAAAGGTCGGGCAGTAAGGTTCGATATCCCACCAATTCTCTGCCAATTCTCATCTCAAATAAAACAACATCATTTTTCTGAGCTCTTGGATTGGCCAGGTAGGAGCTAAGGCGCAGGGGACTCACGGACAGGTTGGAGCCCGGTTCAGTATAGCATTGAAGCAGGTGGGATTCTAAAGCGTCCAGGGTATATGATTGCAGCTCCATTCAGGGCTAATCATTTTGGATCAGGCGGTCGATATCAGCTTCGCTCAGATTCGCAGCAAGCAGTTTCTCATTCTCACATTTAAGCGTTCTGGAAGGGAATTTTTTAATTTGGTGGTAGTCATGCGTCGCCATCAATACGGCCCGTCCATTTCCGGCAATATCCATGAGAATCTTCATGATCTCTTCTGTGCTTGCAGGGTCAAGGTTGCCGGTGGGCTCATCGGCAAGGATAATT
Organism: uncultured Bacteroides sp.; assembly: GCA_964601975.1. GTDB lineage: Bacteria > Bacteroidota > Bacteroidia > Bacteroidales. The sequence goes on along the minus strand of CAZRPW010000221.1, from coordinate 412 downwards.
TCCGGATCGTTAAGCAGGGCGCGGGCAATTACAACTCTCTGTTGCTCTCCACCGGATAACTGGTGGGGCATTTTATAACCTTTGAAGCCCAGGCTTACTTTTTCAAGTACCTCAGAAATCCGCTCTTTGATCTCCTCCTTATTTTTCCATCCTGTGGCCTTTAGTGCAAAATCCAGGTTGCTTTCCACATTGCGATCCGGCAATAATTTGAAGTCCTGGAAAACGATACCCAGCTTTCTCCTCAGAAAGGGGACTTCCTTGCGTTTTATCTTTTCGAGCTGGTGACCGGCTACCGTTCCGGAGCCCTCGAGGAGAGGGAATTCGGCATTAAGGGTCTTGATAAGGCTGCTCTTCCCACTTCCCACTCTTCCAATCACATACACAAATTCGCTCTTTCCAACCGAGAGGTTTA
>CAZRPW010000220.1:0-3897 GCA_964601975.1 uncultured Bacteroides sp. | reverse complement strand
AATCGGTAGTAAGCTTGTAGAAATAAGTGCTGCTTGCAGCAAAATCAGGAGCAAACTCAACAGTATTCAAACCACTGCCTCTTACTTCACTGATCAGCTCGGCAACCATTCTACCGGATACATCATAAACCTGAAGGCTTACATATGAATCAGCATTAAGATTGAAGCTAATAGTTGTATTGTTTGCGAATGGATTAGGATAGTTCTTCAGTCCGAATTTCGAAACAGAAGCAAATTTATCCTGAATACCTGAAGTACCATCATAAGCAGCTTTTACAGCAGCTACAGAAGCTTGGCTATCATAAGCGATATCGTCCCAGTGCAGGGCACCAATCTTCAGACCATCGCTCTCGGAAACCAGGTTGGCAGTGTAAGAAAAGTCCTCCACCATGTCAGAGATCTTGGTGATTCCACCTTCTCCGGGAGCAGCGCTTTCCACCTCAATACCAGGGATGGTAGTGGGATCCCAGTCTCCAAACTGGTAAGCAGAGTAATCAGTTGGAGCAGTAGCACCTGTCACACCCCATTTGTTCTGGTTCCATTGTGCAAACACATCAGCAGCAGCCTGGGGAAGGGCCTCAGTACCAAGACCAAGATCAGCAGCTCTCATTTCATAAACGCTGTTGTTTTCCCACTTGATGTTGTCCCAGTCGGCATCCAACGCTTCCGCCCTGGAATTTCTCCAGATACCGGGTACGTTTAACACGTCAAAAGGAGCTGTTCCAATACTACCCCAGTTGAGGTAGGAAGACAGGACACCTGTCCAGCTTCCAGTCTCGCCAGCATAATAGCTATCCAGGGTTGCGCTGGAAACTACCACGTTATCGGCACAATAGAAGATGTAGTCAGAAATTTCGTCCACATCGTCAGTCAGGGTTGAGTCAGCATTGTAAAATTTAGCCTGTATAGCAATCTGCTTGGCAATGATGGTGTCAATCCCGGTAATGCCATGAAGCATTTCGTGGGTAGTATAAGTACCATCACCATTATCAGTTGCAGGCCTGCCATCGGGATCCTGACCACCAACAGCTACGTTTTCTGCATCTTCACCAACCATGTTGGCATTCACAAAAAGGTTATTGGTGAAGTAGCACTCTTTCCAATACTGATTCAGGAATGGATACTTATGGTTGTTGATGAAAGTATTGTGGTTGATCACCGAATACTCGAAAAGGCAAGACTGGCCAAGAACGGTCAGACCACCACCGGAAACGGTGTTATTTTCAAAGAGAAACTCATCAACGGGAACTTTGCACTGAACAATCCTTGCCTGCCACCACTGGTTAAAGTTGTTAAGGTCACGGAAATAGCTGTTCCGGATGTCGAGCCTGGCACCTGCAGGCACAGAGTTCATATTGAAGATACCTATTCCGCCTGTGAATTCAAACAGACAGCCATCCACCTTCAGATAGTGATTTGATCCGGTTATATTGATTAACCAGGTAGGTACTTGATTTTCCGTCATTTCCAGACCCTGATAATGAATATTCTCCATGGTCAGACTACCTTGTACGGCCCAGTCGGCCACATCAATACCACCCTTTTTATATCTTACAATAATGGGTTTCTTGCTCCCGGCGGGGGCATCGGCCTTCATACGGATGGTCAGTGTACCGGCATCACCGACAAACTTAATCCCTGCATTCGTAATGTATACTCCACCTGGTTCCAATTCATAGATGGTGTTCGCATCATTTCGTTCACCGGCTGCAGTTGTATCTGCATTGATAGCGGCTTCCAGGGTTCCTTCGCCCGGGGCAACCTGCTTAATGGTCTGGCCCATCATGGAAGCTGATACACAGAGCCCTGCAATACCAAATAGTAAAGTTCTGATTTTCATGTTGTTAAGTTTTGGTTAAAAATAGTTACGCGTTTAATAATTAATGTGAATTTATAAATAATAATCCCTCCTATATTTTATCTAAAATCAACCTTCAGTCCCAGCTGAGCCCTGAATCCATAGAACTCTGCACGGGTAGGCATTTTAATTGAAGATCCTTCCTGTGACCAGTAATAATCGTCCACATGGTTCCCGATATTTGTAAGGTTGGCATATACACTGAAATTTTTGTTAATGCGCTGCTTCAGCATCACATCCCAAAGCGAGAAATCGTCATAATAGGAATCCTGCATTGAAAAGCGGGCATCGACACCGTTCGAGGTTTTGCTCTGGAAACGGTAACTGACGCGACCGGAGAATCCCTTGTAATCCCATCCCAAAATAATATTCAGGATGGATGCCGGCTGGTCGACCATATGCGCTTCACGAGTTTTGTAGCCAAGTCCCAAAATTTTCTTTGGTATAAAGAAACTGGAATCAATGGACACAACCACATCTTCAAAATAGGGATATTCGGTTCTTGTGTTCAGCAGAGTCCAGTTAATATCCAGCACCAATCCCTGGAGCAATCCAGGCAGGTACCAGAAGTTGGTTTGCCAGCTAAGCTCAATCCCTGTAACAGTAGCCCTTTCCGGGTTATTAATTGGCAGGGTTGTCTTCGATGCAAGTTTTATCTGGCCCTCATCATAATATTCCACCGGAAGCAGTCGGTCTCTTATATCAGCCGGTCCGTCCAGAATCATGGTATCCTTGGCAGGCTGGTAATTGATCATATCGAAAATCAGGTCGTCGATAACTTTGTAAAAGCCATATACAGTAAACAGGCCAACTTTGGGTTTCATGATGGATATCCCAAGGTCGTAGTTCCAGGCCTTGGCCGGTTGCAGAAAGGGATTGTTTGAAGAGAAATTATCATCCGTGGAGGAATATTGCACATAGGGTGAGATCTGTCGGAAACTGGGCCTTGTGGTACTTGCATAAACAGCGCCCTGGATACTCAGCCATTCGGTAGCCTTGAACTTCATATTTACAGAAGGGAACCAGTGGGCATTATGCCGGTCGACAGTTACGGAATCGGGGTTGGGCTCAATGCCGCTGGCACCACTGCTCGTAATCACATGGTAAGTCGAATATGTGGTACTCATGTCTTCATATCGAACACCCGGAAGAATCATCAGTTTGGAACCGATATTCAACTCAGTCATTATATATCCTGCATAAAGCTCCTCGGTAGCTTGATAATCACGCTGGTAGCTCTCTGCTCCCCGAAGATAATAAGTACCTCCGTCGGGATAATCCGCATTTCCGTTATAAAATTCATTCTGAAGGCTCTGAAGGTAGGGTAGATCGGCGCCCCATCCCAGCTCGTAGCGTCCGTCCAGGAATTCCCCCGGATTGTAGCCCTCATCTACAAAGTACTTTGCATTGACACCCCGCTGGGCAGCCAGGTCCAGTTGTATATCCGGGTACATAGCCGTTAATGTTCCTCGGTTGGCACCGCCCTCCCCCCATTGGAAGGTTGCGTATTCCTCTGTTCCGTCGCTCGTACGGATAAGCTTATGGTATTTTCCGCCCATTTTCAGGCTTCCTGCCAGGCTCCCAAACAGGGTATATTGAAACTCATAATCGATCCGGGCATCATAACTTTCATCCGTAAGAAGCCGCTTCCCTAGCTCTAATTCGGTAAGATAAGTATTATTGATATTTAAGGAATCCGGACCGCCAAAAGCAGTCATCAGCACTGTAGGCTGCGCATTCCTCAGGCTGTTCACATTTATGTCACCCGGAGTTATATCGATAAATGGAAAAGTCTCATCATCCATGTTTACTTCTGCATAGGTAGTACTCAGATCCACATTCAGCTTGGAAGCACCAAAGCGAAAAGCGTTCTGGAAGGTATGGGTCCGGGTATGGGTACGCCATTCTGCTATGTTGTTCGACTGGTAATACTGCTCCGGGTTGGCGACAGAATTAAAGCGGAACTCATTGGACCGGGAAGTCACATCGTCGTTCTTAATACTCAGCAGGTTGAAAAACTTGGCTTCCCACCAATCATT
>CAZRPW010000219.1:0-3912 GCA_964601975.1 uncultured Bacteroides sp. | reverse complement strand
GGTCATCGTCACCGGTACGGAGGTCACCTCCGGCGTACAAATACCGGATACAATTACATGATAGACGTTGCCATCGTCCGACGAAGGAACACCCGTAAGACGTAAAGTATTCGAAGCGCTTCCCGTGTAGATCGCCGTATCAGCCAGATCCAGCCAGGAAGTCCCCCCGTCATAACTCACCTCCCAGGCGTAGATCGCCCCGGAAGTCACACCGGCATTTACACTAAAGACCGGACTCTCGTTTTCACAGATCACTGTATCGCGGGGCTGGGTTACAATTTCGGGATTCTCCGAAACCAGCAGGAGGGCCGGGTTGGAGGTTCGTGGTACGGGACAGATCCCGCTCACCACAGCCCTGTACTGGTAGCCATCGAAGCGGCTTACCGGATTCAGTACACTGAGGACCGGACCTCCGGTGCCTCCATATACTCCGGCAGTATCGCCCAGGGCCACAAAGCCCGATCCCATATCCACTTCCCAGGCATAGTTCACTGCCGTAGTATTACCACCGTCGACTGTAAATGAAGTGGGCAGTCCTTCGCAGATGCTCACATCGGCAGGATGTGCCAGGATCTCGGGCCGCTCATCGATTGTTAAGGTCGCATCGTTACTCTCAATTGCAGATCCGCACTCACCCGTCACAATGGCCTTGTACCGGTAGCCATTAAACCTTGAACCGGCAGAGATCACCGTAATAGAATCGGTACTGGTCCCGTTATACACAGCCGTATCGGCAAGGGTCAGCCAGTTCGAACCACCGTCATAACTCACCTGCCATGTATACACCGGGTTGAAGGTCAGACCGGCATCCACCGCAAAGCCTGTCCCGTCGTTCTCGCATATAACCTGGTCGGCCGGATGTCCCACCAGATCAGGATCGTATTTAAGCACCAGCTGAACCGTATCGGAATAGGCCTCCGGGTTACAGAAGGAAGAATATACCCGCACACGATACCAGGTCGAATCCACCGACATATCAGGGGTAATAATCGGCAAGCTTGCCGAAGTGGCCCCGCCAATTATACTAAAACCAAGTGCCAGGTCCTGCGTGCTTTCCCACTGGTACAGTAGTCCGTCGCCCATGGCACCCACCGTAAAGCTTGTATCAATGCCTTCACAAACCAGGGCATCGTGGGGCTGGGTGAGGATCTGTACCGTATCACGTACGGTTATGACAGCTGTCCCCGATAAATTGCCCGAAGAAGGCGTCAAAATTGCCGAAGTACAGAGGTTGGCATCGGTGACAGAAACCAGGTTGTAGGTCGTGCTGTAAGGCGGACTCACCGGAATAGGATCGCCACTGTTGTAGCCCGACTCAAGCGGAAGGCCATTGTCGACGGTCACTTCGAATGGTCCGGCTCCCACCGTCACATTCACCGAAAGCGGGGTAAAGTCGCCCGGACAAATCGTTGCATCGCCCGAAAGCACTGCCACCGGCAGGTCGTTCACCAGGGTAGTGATGGTATCGCTGCCTCCCCAACAACCAAAGCCGGAAAGCACCTCTACAAACACCGCATCCCCATCGAGGAGTCCGGTCGTCGACCAGAAATTCAGGGCGCCGCTCTGCTGCGATACCCCATTTTTAAAGAAGTTGTAATTCACTGCCGAGGCCGAAGTACCCGTGAAGGCCACATTCTCCCCAAAACAGATTATATTATCGACATCCGAAGAAGTCAGCGTTACCACCGGCGGATCGTAGATGGTGATGCTCAGCGGCATGCTCAGCTTCTCACAGCCATCGGCCGAAGTCACATTCACCGTCACCTGGTCGGCATTCAGAATATCGCCCGACTCAAAGATATTCGATACACCACTCTGTATCGAAGCACCATTCACAAAGAATTCATAATTCAATCCTCCTGCTGGTCCGGCCGTGAAAGTAATCGTATCGCCCAGGCAGGCTGCAATCTTATCGGCATTAATCGTGCTAATAGGCAGCTGGTTCACCGTCACATTCAGCGGGTTGTGTACCGTTACACAGCCCCCGGCACTGGTCTCAATCACCCGCACCTGTCCGGATATCATCCCGAAGGTGACATCCACCGTATGTATGCCGGGATCGGCCGAAGCAAATCCGGCTCCCGGTGGGATAAACCACTGGTAGGAGCTTCCCGCATTCTCGGGCACACTGTAAGTATGGGTTGTAAGCGCACAGACCGGGGCATCGCCCGTAATATTTACCTGGGTCGGAATCGGAATGATTGTAAGCGGATGAAAGATCGTATCCCTTGTACAACCGTACTTATTGGTTTCAAATACCCAGATCGAGTCTGTTACCTGCGCTGCAGCCGCAGCTGCCTGGACAATCACCGCGTAGGAATTCAGTCCGCTGCCACCAAAAGTCGGCGAACCCACCACGGGTGGCACATTCCATTCGTAGTAGGCATCGGCCGTATGCACCACCGAGAATACAAGGTTGCCTGTTCCCTCGCATACCGTATCAATGCCTGTAATGGCAGAGGTGATGGGAAGGGGATCGACAGTCACATTTTCAAAGACTGTAGCACCCGGACAGGCTGTGGCACCAGGACCGATGGGTGTTATTGCATAGGTAATAGTTACAGGAGTCTGCGTTGTATTAAACAACTGCTGGGTAACCTTATCACCGATCACACCGCTGCCGTCTATCGCACCGGTACCTTTCGGATCGGCAACCACATAGGTAAAGGAAGTCCCCACGACCGAAGCCCCCAGGGTAATGTCCGTAAACTCATCAGAGCAGATCTCCAGGGCAGTATTGGTAATTGAAGCCACCGGAGTGGGCTGCACGATCACCTCCACATCGGTGATGTCGCCCGGACAATTCACCGCGCCCTGTCCCGTCGGACGAATATGATAAGTCACCGTAAAGGCAGTGGTCCCCAGGTTCACCAGGGTCTGCGAAATGGAATCGCCGATGGGCAGAGCAGCGCCCGATGCGGCAGCACCCGAAGTCCCGCTGGGATCGGATACCGTCCATGTAAAGGTCGCCCCGCTCACATCACTATCCAGCCCGATGTTGGTCCGGCTGCCATTACAAATATCCGCAGCCCGGTTGTCATAAAAACCCAAAGGCTTGGGATATACATATACTTTAATATCCTGCGTGGTTCCCAGAATAAACGTGGGTGCCGGTCCGGTCGGCGTAATATGATAAATCACCGAATCTATTACCGAACTTGCATTCACAAGCATATCCTGGATCGAGATCCCGGTATTCGGACCCACATCGGTCCCTGTATTGGCCCCCAGGCTATTCAGATCTGTAACCGTCCACGTAAAGGTAGCTCCCGCCACATTACTGCTGACATTGATCTGGGTATTGTCGCCCGTGCAAATATCCGGTTTCACATTGTCCACAGTCATATCCACCGACGGATCGATTGTAACAACCACATCCACTGAATCGCCTGTACAGCCATTGGCTGCCGGTCCGATCCGGTAAGTCACCGTAATAGGTACTGCACCATTATTGGTAAGGGTCTGCTGTATTTTCTGACCAATGGCAATGGGTCCGCCGTCAACTGCATTCGTTGTCCCCGGATTCAGCACCCGCCAGCCAAAGGTGGTCCCCGCCACATCGCCATCCATTGTAATATCCGTGGCAGTCCCGTTGGGAATCGTCTCTGTAAGCGGCGTCGGATTCGCAGTGGGCTTGGGATTAATCGTCACCACGGCCACTTCAGTCAACCCGCTGCTGCAGCCTGCCAGCAATGGACTTACCCGGTATTCAATAACAATGGGCGCAAAAGAGCCATTGCTCAGCGTACCGGCTATCGTATAAGGATAAGCACTGCCCGAGGCAGTACTCAGTGCATTCCCGGTGGCAGAAAGATCGGCCAGATTGCCGGTGGTTGCCACTATGGTAAGATCAAAGCTTGCCGCTCCGGCATGTGTGGCCAGGTTGGTAATCTCCAGATCGCTTAAAGCATC
>CAZRPW010000218.1:0-3998 GCA_964601975.1 uncultured Bacteroides sp. | reverse complement strand
TTCTTTCATAAACCGCAGCAGAAGTATCCAACAAGGACAGATAATCACTCACAATCCCATTTAACACTTCTTTGCCTACCGAATCCAGGATGGTTCGGTCCTGGTTAAGCATTGTCAGATCTCCATAATCCGGGATCTTTGCTTCTGTTTTCACCTCCTTTGGACGCAATAACCATTCAATTTTTTTTAATTCTGCTTCGGATTGCTTGCGTTCGGTAATATCTCTGGCAACACTATAATAGTAAACTTTATCGTCCTGCCGATACTTTTTCGCGCTCAACTCCACGGGAATCAAATCACCATTTTTGTGTAGATGAGTTGATTCAAATCTATGCTGCTGATCAAAAGGAACATCTTTCCAAAAATCCAGATACTCCTTTCCGGGATAATTCGGATCAATAGAAACAATACTTTGACCTACAATTTCATCCCTACCTTTACCTAACATATCAATAGCGCCCTGGTTTGTATCGATGATGGTACCATCTTCAGAGGCTAAATAGATCGCATCCGAAGCCGTTTCAACCAGGTTTCTATACTTGCTTTCACTTACTTCTGCTTTTTCTTTGGCGGCTTTGAGCGCTAATTCTATGTTTTTGCGCTCTGTAATTACTTCGGTATAGATAATAAATCCCCCAACAACGTTCTCCTGTTCATACCATGGCCTGCATTCCCATCGCGTCCATTCCAGGGTTCCATCTTCTTTATAGTATGGATCATCATCGGCGCTTGAAACCTCACCTAATAAGGCTTTCTTATGAACATCTCTCCATTTTTGAGGTAAGTCTGGAAATATATCGTAATGGTGTCTTCCAATTATATCTTTTTCGATTACATTATATTCCTGCAAATATCTTTGGCTTACATAAATGAATTTCAACTCCTTATCATGAACAGCTACAGCACTTCGATTATGTTCAATTATATATTTCATTAAATCGCGAGAATGGCTTAAGGCCTTGTTCGACTCAATAAGTTGTTGCTCGCTTGCCTGCAATTGTTGATTTGCTGCCCTGAGCTGCTGCTCGTTTGCCTGCAGTTGTTGGTTCGCAGACCTGAGTTGCTGCTCGTTTGCCTGCAGTTGTTGGTTCGCAGCCCTGAGTTGTTGCTCGTTTGCCTGCAATTGTTGATTTGCTGTCCTGAGCTGCTGCTCGTTTGCCTGCAATTGTTGATTTGCAGCCCTGAGTTGCTGCTCACTTGCCTGTAGTTGTTGATTCAGGGCTTTTAACTGTTCTTCTCTGGCCTTTTTGGAAGTGATGTCTTGAAAGGAACCAGAAACTGAAACTACTTTTCCGCCTTTCGTTTTGGGCTTGCAAACTGCATTCACCCATTTTTTGTTTCCCCTGGCAGTTGTAACCATCCATTCCTGATCGTATGGCCTGCCATGTTCCATGGCCCCTTGGATTGCTCTTTCAGCCATCGGACGAAACTCGGGATCAATAAATTCTAATCCCTTGGGAACTTCAGGGGCACCGTGTTTCAAATCTATCTCAAGAATTCGAAATACCTGGTCGGTCCAGCTTTGTTTCAACGTTACCGGATCGAATTGCCATCCTCCAATTTTTCCGGTCTTTTCAGTCTTCTGATAAAGGGATTGACTCCTTTCTAACTCCAAAATCCTTTCCTGAAGCTGGCTTAACTCATCCATAAGCTAATCTTTTGGGCTAATCGGCATCAAGATATATTATTATTCATGTTTACCCTCTACTTGCCATAATATTTTTTGTTTTGAATCACCGACTGTAAAATAAATGCACCCTTTCTCAATATCCAATAAAACAGTTCTTCTTTCGAAGCCTCCAATTGCCTTCGCTTTTATTTCTATTTGTTTTTCCCTGAGCAACTTCTCTACAGAAGCCAGGTTATCTTTTCCGATGGCATCGTTTTCACGCCTGAGCACATTGGCTCCTCCTACTATACAAATCTCAATATTTTCGTTTTTAGCTTTTAAGCTTTTTAGTTGACTGAACATTTCCTCTATTGCATTAGCGGCATATCGTGTAAGATGCCTCTGATTTTTAACCGGCCCTTTGCCGGGCAACATTACATGGGCCATTGCTCCAATTACATTTTCTGCATCAAATGCTGTAATCACCACACACGAACCGATTGCACCTGAGTTTAATATTGTTTCAGGACCGCCGGAACTAACTTCACCGGTATTGACATATCGAATCGTTTTAGACATTTCAGAACTGCTCAGCATAGGCTATAACATATAAGTATAGCGTATAATCCGGGAATAGGAAGAGCCCAGTTTCTCATAGATAGTCTCCGGATAGTCCCTCGAGTCGAGCCTCACATCGTAGGTGTAATTCATACTCCCAACTGTCCGGGTAAGCAGGTTGTTTACAAAGGATTCTCCTGTGAAATAATAAGTCAAATCGGAAAAAGGGTGCCTGCCCGAATCATAGCTCATGAAAACTTCTTCATCCATCCCGCTTCCATCCAGGTAGATGGTGGACCTTTTCAGAATATTTCCGTGTGCATCATAATCATAACTGCTCTCCCTTACCGGGTAGAGGGTTTGCGTACCCTGCTGCACTCTGTATTCGGTCTCCCCCACAATGTACTTTCCTTCATAATCATAGTCTATATGACCTGCATAACTTGAGTCGATGGGCTCCAGGGTCGTGTAGTCAAGGTTCCTTTTGACCAGGATTACCTCTGAAAACTCGCTTCCATCGTATCTGAACCAGCGTTCCTCCATTACCTTCTCTTTCACCATTTCCTTACGCACAACTTTCAGTCTTTTTGCTTCATCATAATCAAAATAGTGGGTCTGATAATTACTCCATGTGATGTGATCCAGCAAATGACTTTCGGGGAGATAGTAAAAATCTGCAATGATCTTTAAGGTGCTGCTGCCCTGGACAATGGTAGTAGACATGTTCGTAGGAAGAACAAGTTCCCGTTCCTCTTCAGGGGAACTATCGCAGGACCAAACCAGGAACAGAATCAACAGGGGAAGGCTAAGGCAAAAACGATTCATGGCAAAGGATATATAAGGGTAACCAGTACGGGCAAATGATCCGAGAAAAAGGCACGGTTACGGGAATCGGTGAGGGCGGCATACCTGCTCACCCGTAGTTCTTCAGACACAAATACGTAGTCGATCCGCTCCCGGGGCAAGTCATCATAGGTGAATCCATGGAAGGTGGCCACCGAACCGTGGGGAGGTAACTCCGAAACCAAGAAAGCATCCCGAAGAGATGCGCTGATAAGCTTGATAGGCTCCGAGTCGGGAGGCAGATTAAAGTCGCCACAGAGTACGACAGGACTCTGAGATTCCCCGGAAGCTCCTAAGGTTATACTGGCGATTCTATCCAAAATCAGTCGCGCTGAATTTTTCCTGGCCTCCTCCCCTTTATGGTCGAAATGGGTATTGAAAACATGCAGGGTCTGCCCACTTTCCCTGTCTTCCAGCTTCACCCAGCTGCAAACCCTGCGACAGGCTGCATCCCAACCAAAGCTGCACTTCTCTGGGCTCTCCGACAGCCAGAAGGTACCACCGTCCAGCTTCTTAAATCGCTCACGACTGTAAAAGACAGCCGAAAATTCCCCTTCTCTTTTCCCGTCATCTCTTCCAATTCCCTCGTATTGGAAATCGGGGAAGGCGGTACAAAGATCGTCCATCTGCTCAGGCAGGGCTTCCTGCACACAAAATATATCAGCCCGGTGAAACCTCAGCAGGTTTACCACATCGGCTTTCCTGTACGGCCAGGCATGCTCACCATCGCCGGAGGTATTCATCCTGATGTTATAGGAAATCAACTCAACCGGCTCCTGTGCCACCAGCCCAAATGCAATCATCCACAATCCCAATACCATTATCCCTCTCATATCCTTACCTATTTACCACTTACCTATTTACCCATTTACTATTTGCTATTACCTATTTGCTATTACCCATTTACTATTTCCCACTTACCTATTTACCCATTTACTATTTGCTATTTACCATTTACTATTTACCCATTTACTATTTCCCACTTACC
>CAZRPW010000217.1:0-4001 GCA_964601975.1 uncultured Bacteroides sp. | reverse complement strand
TCTTCGATCTTCGGATGGTCAAGCTCTTCCTGGAGTTCGAGGACAAAATCCAATACCCTTTTCAGCAGTTCCTTTTCATTGATTTTAACCTGGAATATGGAATAGGATGGATCTTCGTAGGAGTAGTGTCCGTCGTGCTGCACGATGGGGGCATTGAAGCCCAGGATGTCGCTTCTCATTACCCGGATGTCCTCCCGGATGGTTCGTTCCGAAACGCCTGATTCAATCCCCCTGTTTTCTTTCAAAGTAGCGGAACAGGTCTCCATCAGGTCAGTAATGGTCCATTGCCTGTAAGGATTAGACAGGCATTTGTCGATGGTTTTATAGCGTAAAAGTGCGTTGAGGTTTGCAGGCATAAATTGTTTTTTTGCGAATGCAGATAGGCTGCATTGTGGCTTACTATCATTGCAAAGCAACCAATAAAAATTTAGACATGAAAACAATCAGTAAACATTATCAGTGTGAAGGAAATGTAGTCCTTATTCAGCTTGAAAGCGTGGAAGGGGAGGGCTTTGGATTCAGGACAGCGACAGCGGCCATGAACGATGGAGGTTTGCTTGTGAAGGAAGTGAGGCAGGAAGGTTCGGTGAATACCCTGCTTGCCATGAATCAAACGGGCGACTATTTGCTTTTAACCGATATGGACCTGCTGAAGGGGGCCAAGCAGAACCGGGTGGTGAATACCTCGGTGCTGATCGCTCCTCATTCGAAAAGGGAGATTGATGTATCCTGCGTGGAGCGTTCCCGCTGGTCTTACGATTCACCGACATTTGAACCTGCACCGAGTACCATGGACTCGAAGATGCGGGCAGCCAAGGCCCATTCGCTACGGGACGACATAAAGCACAAAAGCTCGGGTACCCAGTCTAAGATATGGGGCATGATCAATGACGAGTTGAGGGCCTACAATATGGATAGCCCCTCGGAGGATTACAATTCCATCCTGGAATCAAAGGCAAAAAGGGAAGTGGTTCAGCATCGTTTCGATCTTAAGAATGGCTGCAACGGACTGGCTGTATTTGATGGGAAGAAGCTTGTAGCTTTTGATATATTTGGGAACAGGGATGTGTATCAGCATTATTTTGATCAGCTGTCGAGGGATGCCCTGGGCAGGTTTAGAGATGGGGCGGAGGAAAAGGCCATTGAACAAGCGGAGGCTTTTTACCGGCTGGATGAGTTCCTGGATGCTTTTGAATCGCAATTGGAAGACCCATCTGAAAAGAAACAGGGAGCCATCGGGAAACACCGCTGGTCGGCCGATCCGAATTATCCCGGTTTTGATTTAAGTTTCGAAGGCCAGGCTGTTCATATGGCGGGGTTTGCCGTGGACTAAGAGGAAAAACCAGAATTATAAAGTCAAACAAATCACTCTTTAAATGCAAAATATGTAAATATTTGCATAAAAATGGTATCAGGAAAGCTCGTCTTTCTGATGCCATTTTTCTGTCTTATAAAAAAGAGCGATCAGGTACATTGAACCTGATCGCTCTCCATTTTGATGTGATATTTCAACCTAACTAAGGATCTCTTCTATCGTAATATAATCTCCGACTTTCCCAGTCATTTTTTCCATATCGGTTTGAACGGGCAGCGTTTTCTTTCCCGGTCTCCAACCGGCAGGACAAACCTCACCTGTTTTACTTGCATGTTGCCATGCCCGAACCTGGCGTAAAAATTCATTCACATTTCTGCCAACTGAATCAGCCTGTACTTCCTGAGCAACGCATACTCCATCGGGATTAAATAAGAACCGGCCTCTGAGCGCTACTCCTTCTTCTTCAATCAGCACGCCAAAGGCACGGCTGACATCCTGATTTGAATCTGCACCCATGGTTAGTTTCAGTCCCTTTAAGATGGGCTCGGTTTCAACGAATCTTTTATGAGAGAATTTGGAGTCAACGGATACCGCTAAGATTTCAACCCCCAATTCCTGAAATTCATCATAATGCGCATTCATTGCAGCAATTTCGGTCGGACAAACAAAGGTGAAGTCTGCCGGATAGAAGCATACTACTGCCCATTTATCCTTATAATCTTTATTCGATACAGTTTTAAAATGTCCTGTTTTTGCATCAAATGCATCCATTTCAAATTCAGGCATTTCTTGCCTGACCATTGTTGAGCTCATCGTCTTTTCCTCCTTGTTATTGTTTTCAGTTGTTTCTTCTTTTTTTGCTTTTTTCTTGAGTGGCTTCACGCCATTTACACATGCCATGATTATTTATTTTAAAAGCGCATTAAACATCCATATCATTTTCTCTTGTTCACCTATAAAGCCAGATATAAGGCTTGCCGTTCCTTCGTCATCGTTTTCAGAAGCAAAGGAGAGGATCTTGCGTTCATCCTCTAAAAGTATGGCTGTGTCGGCAAGCAGCGCATTCACTGTATCTTCAGCAGAACTCACATTTTTTCTTTCCTGAACCGAAGAAACCTTTATATACTCTGAGAAGGAGTGAATCGGAGCACCGCCAAGCATTAATATACGCTCGGCAATCTCATCTGCCATCTCATTGAGGCTATTGTAGATTTCTTCATACTTTCCATGCAAAGCAAAAAATTGCTTGCCAACAATATTCCAATGATACCCCCGCACATTCATATATGTAAGCTGGACATTGCTTAAATACACATTTAGTTTTTCAATCATTTCGTCTTTGTAACTGTTTTCTAATCCTATATTTTTCATAATCAAATATTTAAAAATTAATGTTTACTATTTTTATGCTCAATAAAATTTCCGGTTATGCTGAGCTTAATATCTTCAATCTGGAAATTGTCGATGCTGTGCTCCTTGAAAAAATCTTTAAGCATCTTGTCAAGATTTTCATCGCTGTAATCTTCAATGTGATCGCATTGAATACAATAGAGGTGATGGTGATTTTCAATTTTCCCATCATATCTCATTACATCTTTTTCAGTTTTAACTTTCTTAATCAGGTTGTTATCCACTAAAGTCTCTAAAACCTTGTAAACGGTACCCTGACTAATATTCGGATCTGTTTTTCGAATGTGCTCAAGAATATTTTCAGCAGTCGGATGACTGTTTAATTTGTAAATGGCTTCCAATACACGCATCCTTTGCGGAGTCACTTTTAAGCCTTTCGCAGATATTTTATCCCTGATTTGTAAACTTAAACTCATTTGAATAAAACCTAAATAATAATAAAACCTAAATAAGAATGATTCAAAATTAGTGCATTTTTATTTCCTGGCCAAATTTTCATGAAGAATTTTCTTAAAAAATTTCAGCAGTATATTATGCTTGTTTTTGGTACTCTAATCCACCTGGATATCGAAAATCTCGAAGCGGTCCAGTTCGAGCCAGTATCTGAGGGCCAGTTTGCGTATGTAGGCCCAGTATTCGGCCGAATCCAGGCCATAGGTTTGCACCCCGTAGCCCACTTCTTTTTTAATCTTCTCCCGGATATCGGGCCTCACCTGTAGTTCTATGGTCCGGTTCTTAAAGGTGAAGCGTGCTTTCGGCATTACCGGTCCCTCAACCAGGCTGATGGCCCCGTGTCCCATGGTGGCCCCGGTGCTGGTCTGCAAGCCGTCGTTCAGACAGCTGATGGGCGGGTGACTGCCTGCGAAGGACTGAATTTTAAGTTCGTCGATTCCCACGTGAAAGTATTCCCTGGCCCGCAGGCCCATCTTGGCCCCCAGGATGGAATAGATGCCCAGGTGTTCGTGGAATTCATTGGTGACTGCCACGATCCTCCATTCTTTCATTCCATGTTTTTCGATAATCGAATGAACGAGTGGTGCCACATCCTCCTGGAACAATCCGGGATCCACAGGGAAGCTTTTTAAGAGGATGTTGGTGTCCTCCTTGTCACTGTCCAGTATTGACAGCATAAGCGGGGACAGGTCGGTGTCCTCCCTGGCCTTTGAAACGATGCGCAGGGGCTGTTCGGCAAGGGTGTCTGTACTGAAGTGTTCGGGATAGAGCAGGTAGAGGGGAACGCAATCCTTGGCCAGGTGCGTGGCCAAAAAATGATCCA
>CAZRPW010000216.1:0-4225 GCA_964601975.1 uncultured Bacteroides sp. | reverse complement strand
TACGGTATTTCCGTTTTGGACCTGTAGAGTGGATCTGGCGGCAGCTTACCTATGGAAAAGTCATCAGGCTGAAGAAAAGCAAATCCTGATTTAGTAAGGAAATCAGCGAGAAATCGAACCAAAGCATTCAAGGACTGGTGAACATAATTTCGCCGAGGTACTGCGCGATGTCTTTCCGCTTACAAGACCCCATTAATAAATGAGTAAAGCCTTTCAGCAAAATAGTCGGACTCGGTATAATGAGGATGGTGCATCGATTCTTCAAATATTATAAATTCTTTATCTGTCGATCCTGCTCTTTGGTATCCATCATTACCCAGGTATACAGGAACGCTGAAATCATACAAACCATACATCCATAACGACGGAATGGTGAGGTTTGGAAGATATTCTGAAATGGAATAGTTCGTTTCAACGGCATAGTTTACCGGTTTATTGAAAAGATGTGATATCTGCCAGGTGAGTGGATTGTTTTTGAAAAGGGTGTTCCCGGCCAAACCGGAAGGTTTTTCGTTTGTAACAATGCCGTCTTCTTCAAGAAGGCGTGTGGCCCGTGGCACCAGGCTGAGTACTAAATTGTAGCTGTCATCATCATCAAAGTCAGTAATCTGCTCCAACTCCTCCTGTATTTCTTCCCATTCCCAAACGCTGTTACCGATTGCTATTTGCTGACCGGC
Source organism: uncultured Bacteroides sp. (assembly GCA_964601975.1). Taxonomy (GTDB): domain Bacteria; phylum Bacteroidota; class Bacteroidia; order Bacteroidales. The sequence goes on along the minus strand of CAZRPW010000216.1, from coordinate 3,548 downwards.
TATTCCATAAAGTGACCTGGCTCTTTCCGTTCGGGTTAGTTCGAAATCATGCGCGCCACAAAGGGAGATCCAAGCCTTTATTTCACTTTGCAAATCCTGTTTGAGCAGCGCTTCCAGCCCAAGCATCCCACCAAAGCTATGTCCCATCATAAAGAGATTGATGTCTTCGCCATATTTATCTTTTAAAACATCAACCAGTGCAACAATATCAGAAGCCATCAACTCAATAATATTTTCAGACTTTGAATAATGGCCTTGAGATGTGCCTTGTCCTCGCTGGTCCCAATACACAAATGCAAACTCTTCTTCAAGTATTTCAAAAGCCCCGTTTCGGAACGAAAGCCCAAAACTTCCGGCCCCGTGCAGCACTACGACAAAGGTTTTTATTTCGCGGTTGCCGTTAACATACACCGGCATATCGGCACCCTGGTGACGCAGAAAGAAAGTGTCATCAATTACCAAAGGGTCCTCCTTACTGCAGGATGTCAGTACCAAAAAAGAAAGGATTAATGGAATGAATATTTTATGATGTAAGGTCATGACGGACTGTTTACGTTGCTATTAAATTTTATTATTTGTTTTTTCACAGGCAGCCGGTAGCCCAGCTTGATGTTGAGCAAGGGCATGATATAGGTGTTGTAGGGTATCAGGGCAGTGAGGTTCATTTCTACAAACCAGCCTGTACCGGGTTGGCCCTGGTGAAATTTCCCCATACCCACACTCACCACCGGGGCATAATACCACCGCCCGGGAAAAAGCACCTGTTCTACTGTACCATTTACAGTGTACTCCCTTGTTTCGGGCAGGAATGACCGGTAAATACCCACCGGACTGAAGCCAAACTGATAGTGAAACCCACCTCTGTCTTCACGGTATCTTCTTTTGTTGATCCCCAGATGGGTGAAAACGGCTGTCTGGCGGCTGTAGTCTCTGAAAAAGCCCAGGTCGGCATTAAAGTAAGTCTCTATAGTTAAGGCTTTATCCTTTCGGCTGACTTTATTGCTAAGCGACCATGGCTGCTCAACACCAACATTCAGACCCGGATTCCAAAGGTTGTTACCGTGGTAGCTGATGTTAAGTGTGGATGTTTGAGCGGAAGTAGTATTGCTGCATGCTAAACCCGCAAGCGTAAAGAAGATTATGGATATATGGAAATTGCTCATAAACCTCGGTTTTTAAGGGATGAAAAATTATCATACTGAAGCCTTGAAATTGCTTTTTCAAGTATTTCATCTAAGGTGATATCAGACCAATCAAAGGCCGCCGGAATATCAGCCGGCACACCGTCCTCGGCATAATTATCGCCATTTAAGTCGAGTAATTGACTCACACTGAATTGGTAGGTCCAACCATTAGGCAGCTGCCCTCCATTCGCTTTTCCGCCACCTCCGCCCGTAGTGTCTCCCATGAGCGTGATTTCCGGGAAGGCCTTGGTTGCAAGGGCAAATAATGTGGTTGCACTGTAGGAACCTTTATCAATAAGTACAACGACCGGCCCGGAATACTTCACACCCTGGTAGGGAGTTATATAAAAATTCTCTCGATCACTAAAATCATTGTGGTCCGGACCATTACGTGTAATATAGGTTCCAACAAGCGTTTTTGTCTGGGTAAATCTTCCCAGTATTTTTGGAACATTGAAAATGGCGCCACCCCCGTTCGCCCTCAGATCAAGTATGATTCCCCTGGTATTTTGATAACGATTCAAAATTAAATCCATCTGTTCATCACTAAATTCAGACAAAAAACTGCCATAGCGGATATACGCTATTTCTTCATTCTCTAAAAAACCATGGGTAAAAACACCTGTATGCCAGGCATCAGGAATATAGAATTCTTCAATGGTGCGCTGGCTATAATTTTCAGGAGCTGTAAGACGGATATTATACCTTGACACATTAAACGGACTAAAAAGGGCTGTGTGGTCATCGCGAAGCTCATTGAGCATTTTTCCAAGTACATCAAACAACTCTTGCTCGGTTGAATGGGCTGAAAGCATTGGGCGATACATATTCCTGACTTCGTTCCAGTCAATATTTTTAAGCTCAAAATAGCTGTACTTTTTATCTACCTCGTTCCACAGATAATCAAAATTTACAAGGGGGTCAGAAGAACCCAAATCGGGCTCAAAAAGAACTTTTTCGCAGGATATAAAAATAAGAGCTGTAGCAAAAAATAATAGTACCTTTTTCATGATCTAGCGCTTCTTGGTGTGGAAGTAAATAGAGTACCTGATCTGGTGGCTGGCCATCTGGAAGGCTTCATACCTTCCCGGGGCATTCATTGCGTCCCAGACATAAGCCCAACTTCTGATATTTCCGTTGGGAAGAAAGGTGATATACTCCAGCTCGGTACTGAAACGCCACCCGTTTAGTGACCAACTATAGTCAGAAAAAATCCAGTTAACCGGATTCGTTTCCAGGCCATTAATCTCGCTATCATACGTGTATGCATATCCGGGTCTGTAGTTGAAGTTCAGAATACCTGCATTAAACTGAAATCTCAATTTTCTTTTTAGTTCGCGTGTCCTTTTCCTTGAAATATCCCTGGTGACCTGTCCGGAAGCCATTAGATTAGAGAAATTTTCTAATCCTAATAAATTATTTTGCAGCTGGTTATTGATTCTGACGTTCTGCGTACTTTGTACACTTCCACCTGCTTTGAAATTGTATTTCGTATCGGGTAAAATATCTATGGTCCGAAGCTGTACATAGCGAATGTTTAATTGCCCCAGGAATGAGACCGCAGAAGGCTGTATAAAACTACTCTCAGGAATATCGGCAGACATCCTGTTAAAGCTCAATCCTATTTCAAATTGGTGCTCAAACTCTTCGGAGCGTTTAAGCCATGCTGATTGTAAGTCCAGACCAAATCCTTTATAGAACAGTGGAGATGTTGTAAAATCACGAAATATGGGTCTGCTTACCCCCGTAGTAAATTGCCTGTAAGAGTAAGTGAAAGTATCCCTTTGAGCAAAATCAGTTTTTGCCTGCTCCTGGCCAAAACCATACTGAGCTGTAAGCAAATACAATGACAATGCTAATGGCAAAACCCTAAGTAAGCCGACGATTCTCAATCTATTCCTACTGCTCCTGTTCAATTTTCCTGCTCTGTTCTCCTTCATAACATGAAAGTTTATAACAAATCAGGCACCCTTATGTTTGGAAAGTATACGTTCCTGATTATGGAATAAGGGTTCCATTAGCATTAGAAAGGGGATATTCACCCCTGTATTGAAAAGGAAACCGGAGAGTTTAATGGATATAAATCCAGGAAATCAACCTTACCCACCGGGAAGGATGTTTTTTCATGAAATGATACGCCCAATAATGACCCCGCTGCCATAACATGATATTCCGGGCCATTCTCATTAAAATATTTTAACGCTGTAATACCACCTTTAACTTCCTGTATTTCATCCAATACGATTAAAGTATCCCTGGCATTAATTTTTACCCCGGTTTCGATTTCTATCTCACTAATAACTCGATTGATAAAGATATTTTATTGCTGCTCTTTCCATATTCATACAATCGTTTTCTTTTCAG
>CAZRPW010000215.1:0-4266 GCA_964601975.1 uncultured Bacteroides sp. | reverse complement strand
TAGTAAATAGTAAATTAGTAAATAGTAAATAGTAAGTGGGTAAGATAGTAACTTATTGGGAAATGGTTTGGTTCACCAGGTTTATGATCTTATCACGGAGTTGGGCTGAGTGCTGAACCAATTCTGCACCCTTTTGAAGGAATTTATTTACATCGGGATGATCCTTCATACCGTCAGCGTTAATCTTCACATTCAGCCAGGCCCCCTCAATGCAGGCCTGCAGGGCCAGCGCTCCAACACCGGCATCGGACACAGAGTTTGGATTTCCTTCCCGGACCATGGCCTCTGCAAGTTCAAATCCTCCATAGGCTGTTTCCATCACCCTGAAAGGTATCCGGATGGCGTGGAGTGTGGCAGCGTTTATCGCTGCCTGCCTTGCTGCCTTCTCCTCTTCTGATTTCTTCGGTAAAGCAAAAGCTTCCAAAATCATAGTGAATGCCCGGGTATCTTCATCTACCAGGGCCAGCAATTCCTCCTGGATGGCCTTCCCCCTGACCGCATAGTCTGAAAACTCCTTCCAGCGCTCATCCCAACCTCTTTTGTGTGCTGAGAGATTGGCCACCATGGTCGTCAGCGCCGCCCCCATGGATCCCATGTAGGCACTGACCGAGCCTCCTCCCGGCGCAGTAGATTCGGATGCGGTCTCCTCCATAAAAGCGCGAAGGCTTTTATCCACAAGTGCCTTCCCTGAACTTTTCTTCAGGCGGTATTCGATGATCTTATCTTCCGGCTTAAATGGTCCCAGTTCATCCAATCCCATTGATTTCACCGCAATTTTTATAAGCTCACTATCCGACACCCCCAAAGAACGTTTTTGTTTTTTCAAAAAGTACCTTCCGGCATCAAGCATCGCATTCAGGGGGACAAGTCCCACCAGTTCAGAGCCAGTCACCCGGATTCCTCTTGCATCGGCTTTTTTACATACCTCATCAAAAGCGATATGTACTGGAGTAACTGAGATATTGGTAAGGTTCATGGATATCTGTGCCACTCCATATTCCTCGATAAACCAGCCTATGGCCTTTACCTCCTTCAGGCTTCCCGGGATCATCACGGGCTTCCCCTGGGCATCCTCAATAATCTTCCCTGTAAGCGGATCACCTTCCCTAAGTGTCCGCCCCCGTTCGCGCACATCAAATGCAATGGCATTTGCCCTGCGTGTGGAGGTCGTATTCAGGTTCACATTATAGGCAACCAGGAAATCCCTGGCTCCCACTGCAAGAGCTCCGGTTCTGGGAACAAAGGTGGCTGGTCCGAAGTCGGGCTTCCACTCCGCCAGGCTTAGTTTTTTCTTCAGGCCTTCGTACTCACCGGAACGCACACTTGCAAGGTTTTTGCGCTCCGCTGAATATGCAGCACTTTCGTAGCAGTAAACCGGGATGCCGATCTCCTCCCCAATCCTGGAGGCAAGCTGACGGGCATATTCCACCGTTTCTTCCATGGTGATGCCGGATACCGGTACCAGTGGACATACATCGGTCGCTCCAAAACGGGGATGCTCGCCTGACTGCTTTGTCATATCAATAATCTCCGAGGCAAGCCTTACTGCCTGGAAAGCAGCTTCCATAACCGGTCCGGGGGCTCCCACGAAGGTTACCACAGTACGGTTGGTGGCCTGTCCAGGATCCACATCCAGCAGCTTTACTCCATCCACAGCCTTAATTCTGTCCGTAATCTGAGTAATCACAGCCATGTCTCTTCCTTCACTGAAATTAGGAACACATTCTATAATCTGATTCTTCATTCTATGATTGGATATTTCCGTTTAATATTACTTTACTGATCTGACTGGTACCATAGGAATAAGGCATGAAGCCAAAACTTGAAATGGGCTTTGTCACAATAAGATTGGCCAGCTTTCCTGACGCGATGCTACCATGTGTGTGCTCGAGACCCATGGCATATGCACCATTACGGGTAACGGCATTCAGCACTTCATTGGGCAGCATTCTGAGCTGCATGATTCCCAGGGACATTATAAATTCCATGTTCCCCGAAGGCGAAGATCCGGGATTATAATCGGAGGCAAGGGCTACCGGCAATCCAGCTTCAATCATTTTTCGTGCAGGGGCAAAACTGATATTCAGAAACAGGGATGCACCGGGAAGGATCGTGGCCATGGTAGGGCTTTTCTTCAGGCTTTTCTTCAGGCTGGACATTTCTTCCGCTCCGGTGAATTCAAGGTGATCGACCGAACGCGCACCATGCTTGACTCCCACCTGTATACCTCCTGAATAATCCAGCTCGTTGGCATGGATTTTTGGAATCATCCCATGCTTTGCTCCAGCCTCAAGGATCCGTTCTGTCTGGGGAACCGTAAAAAAACCCCGGTCACAAAACACATCGATATAGTCGGCCAGACCTTCTGCCGCAACTGCAGGAACCATCTCATTCACCACCAGGTCCACATAGGCATCCTGTCTGCCTTTAAAGGCTGCCGGAACTGCATGGGCTCCCAGGAAAGTTGATTTGATGGTCACCGGAGTCTCCTCTCTGAGCCTTCGAATCACCCGGAGCATCTTTAGTTCATCCTCTGTATTCAAGCCATAGCCGCTCTTGATTTCAACGGCACCGGTTCCTGAATGGATGATCTCCATGATCCGGGGAAGTGACTGTTGGAATAAATCTTCCTCTGAAGTCTTCGATAGCAACGCAGAAGAATTCAGAATCCCTCCACCCCTTCTTGCAATTTCCTCGTAACTAAGGCCCCGGATCTTATCCTCGTACTCCCTCTCCCGGCTCCCGGCATATACAAGGTGGGTATGGGAATCGCAAAATGCGGGCAGTACCATTCCTCCTTCACAATCGAGCACCTCATCGTCGGTAAAGGGAATCACCTCTCCTTCTCCATAGCAGCCTATCAACCCATTTTCAATGGCCAACCAGGCATTGTCCAGGCTATGCACTTTTTCCATATCCGGACCAGCCACATATGCTTCAGGTTCATTTTCAAGCACCAGCAGGCTGGCAATATTTTTCAATACCAGTCTCATACTGCGAAGATAGGAAATTGGTACCGGATGGTGAATGTTTTACAGCAAGACTATTTGAGAAGATAGGCAATGGCGACCCCCAGGTAGTTTCCAATGGCATAACCGATTACCCCGATGATCATCCCGGGAACCACCACCTCCTTGTTCTTTAAAGCTGCAGCTACAACCGGCACAAAGGGGGGTGAATTTGAAAGTGCTGTTGAAGTAATAATGTATTCATCCACGTTAATCCTGAAAATCCACGATAGTAATGCATGTAGCAGGAGCGAACCCATAATCACGAGGGCGATATACATGAGCAGATTCGTCAGCAAACCCATATTCTCCACAGAGAACAGGGCAATAATATCGGCCTTGGAAGCCACAATCACACAAAATACATAGATGAAGTACATGCCCAGCTGGAAAGAGCTTTTTATCCTGTTGATAGAAGGCACCAGGGAGGCAAGAATCCCCAGGCTTGTAACCGTAAGTACCGCAGCCGTATCCTTGGCATCCCCTTTGAAAATAAAGGTTGTGCCGAAACCTATCCCCAGGATCACCAGGGATATCCCAAGTGCCTTCAGGGTACCCTGGAAGTTTTCTCGCTTGAAGAAGCCCTCGTAACTCTCAAAATCAGCCACATCGATCTCGGGCTGACTTTCACCTTTAGCATGTTTATCATAAGGTCTGAGCCATAATCCAAATAATGGTTTGGCTGCGGTGATCAGGAAGAGCAGAACCACGGCACCTATCACCAATTCGGCTGTATGGGTCATTATATACAACTCTTCCTCCACTGCCAGGGCCCGGGCTATGGCTGCCAGGTTCGGCGTTCCACCCGTGTAGACTCCTATCATCATTCCGGAAACCTTCCAGATTTCAGGAATTCTTTCCCTGAAAATAAAATATCCAATAAAAACCAATACAACTACGGAAACCACACCGAGAAGCAGGGAAATAAAGGTGGTTTTGGCCATTTTTGCCCACTTCACCACATTTTCAGAAAAAAGCACCAATGGAATTCCCAATAATATCGAAACTCCCATCAGATCACCCTGTAGACCACTGATGTCCTCCGGGATTATATGCATATTACCCAGAACCAGTCCGCCTGCATAACATATTACCACAACACCGATCTTATTGATAATGGAGAAGCGGGTACTGAAAAAAAGAAGATAGGCAGGAAAAATAAAATAGAAGGCAATTACGAGTAGGCCCATGATACTTTGCGCTTTGGTCAATGCGCAAAGTAGTCAAAAGTCTTTAAAGTCCATAAAGTCTTTAAAGT
>CAZRPW010000214.1:0-4342 GCA_964601975.1 uncultured Bacteroides sp. | reverse complement strand
GCCACATCATTTATAAGGAAAAAACCGTTTTTAAGGATACGGCGACCCCCGTGATCTACACCAGGGAGAACCTCCCTTATTAGTCTCTACAACCTTCTTAACAGCGAGGCAGCTTCACGATCAAGGAAGGTCCAGACGCTCTCGTGTTCTGCAAGTATCGATGCGGGTAAATCAGGAGTAAGCCCACCTTCTACAGCGCTTTTTACTGCCTTTGCCTTTCGCTTTTCGGTGACGGTACAGATGATTGCTTTCGATTTCATGATCTGACGAACCGACATACTGATGGCTGTTTTGGGCACATCTTCCAAAGTGGGAAACCAACCCTCCCCCAATTGCTGCCCGCGGCAAACTTCATCAAGCTCAACCACCAGATAAGGAGTTTCAGTTTCGAAATCGGCCGGGGGATCATTGAAGGCCAGGTGGCCATTCTCCCCGATGCCAATAAATGCAACATCCACAGGATGCTGAGCAATGAGCGCTCCCAGGCGAAGACATTCTCCTTCAGGATCATGCTCCCCATTTATATAGTGAAAGGCTTTTAAAGCAACCCGGTCCACGAAGCGATCCTTCAAATATTTCCTGAAAGACGCAGGATGACTATCAGACATCCCAATGTATTCATCCAGGTGGAAAGCCCTTACTTTAGTCCAATCAATATCTGCCTTCACCAGCTCATCAAGCATTTCGAACTGGGATGAACCAGTGGCCACAATTATATTTGCAAAGCCCCGATAATGGATCGCTTCATTAATCAGACTGGCACCCTTCTGGGCTGCGTCTTTTCCGACTTCAACCTTGGTATCGCGTACAGATATTTTCATAAGCTATAATTGTCTGTTATTCTTTATGTTACTAAATTTTACACTTTAAATGACGGACAAATATAGAACAAAATACCGTGCTGAACAAACATTTATGTGTGCGCACACACTATTCTGAATCATATGCACTTGGAAAAATTTATAAGAAATAGTAGCTTAGCGCGGATGCAACGAAAGTATATTGGCTTCTTCCTGGGGGTCCTTGCCTTCCTGGGGATCCTTCTTCTAACAGACCTCGAACCTGGAAAACCCGAGGTAACAGCAACCATGGCGGTGGCCGCACTCATGGCCATCTGGTGGGTAAGCGAAACCATCCCCCTGGCAGTTACCTCCCTGATTCCCCTGGTCCTCTTCCCGGCCTTAGGCGTGCTTGACGGGAAAGCGGTATCGGAGGTATATATGAACCATATAATTTTCGTCTATGTGGGTGGATTTATGATGGCCCTGGCGATGGAACGCTGGAATCTTCACCGGAGAATTGCCCTGAAGCTACTCACACTGATCGGGGTAAGCCCCGGAAGAATCCTGGTGGGCTTTATGGCCACATCAGCCTTCCTCTCCATGTGGATATCCAATACGGCCACCACCATGATGATGATTCCCATTGTGATGTCGATCGTGGTAAGCCTCGAAGAGCGTATGTCGGGAAAGTTCGTAAGCAAATATGCAACCGGACTATTCCTTGCGATCGCCTACAGCGCATCGGTTGGCGGGATGTCAACCCTGGTGGGCTCCCCCACGAACCTAATATGTCCGCGTACCCTAAACCTCCTCTACCCGGGTGCCCCGGAGATCACATTTTCAAGCTGGATGGCATTCGCCCTGCCCATTTCGCTGATCATGCTGGTGATGATTTTTTTTGTGATATACATCCTCTACAAACCCCGTGAAAAGTGGGAGGGAGTGGAGAAAGACCATTTTAAAAAGGCTTACAGAGAGCTTGGCAAAGCCAGCCGGGAGGAGCGGATTGTGTTTGTACTCTTCCTGACCCTGGCCCTGCTCTGGATTACCCGGACCGGAATTTCCTTCAGCAGGTTCAGCATACCCGGGTGGGCCAGGCTATTTAAAACGCCTGCCTATATAAACGATGGCACAGTGGCCATGTTCATTTCCATTATCCTCTTTGTGATTCCCGCAGGGAAGCAGAAAAAAGAACGGATCATGGATTGGAAAACCGCCCAGCGCATTCCCTGGAACATCGTACTGCTTTTTGGCGGAGGCTTCGCGCTTGCACTTGCCTTTCAGTCGAGCGGACTGGCAATCTGGTTTGGAGAGCAGCTCTTGTGGACCCATGGGGTACATCCCATCCTGATCCTCCTGGCCGTGGTAACACTCATGTCCTTTCTTACCGAGCTCACATCCAACGTGGCCTCCACGCAGATGCTGCTACCTGTTTTTGCCTCCCTGGCCATCAGCTCAGGCAATACCCCCTTACTCCTGATGATTCCGGCCACCCTGGCCTCATCCCTGGCTTTCATGCTGCCCACAGCCACGCCTCCCAATGCCATTATCTTCGGAACCAACCGCATCAGGATCGCTTCAATGGTGCGTACAGGATTCATGCTGAACCTGAGCGGGATTCTGGTGGTGGTTCTGGTAACCTGGTTGCTGGGCGAGCGGGTATTTGATATCGTACCGGGCATCATACCAGCCTGGGCGGGAAAATAAGCACTGCCTGTAAAATTTACCCTTCAAACTGCAAAATTACCCCCCTTCTATTGGAAAGCATATACCCCGAATTTTGGTTCATTTAAGATTGCCAGAGTAATACAAAAATCGGATATTACTAATCCCAATGGCTTACTCTAAAAGAAAAATATGCATGTTAGCAACACGATCCCTGTTTTTGGCTATTATACTGGGGATATCCGTTTCCGCCTGTGTGAATTCTGAGCCGGCAGCGTCAGAAAAAACATCTCCGAATATAATCATCATCTATACAGATGATATGAATTTCGAAGATATTGGAGCACTGGGGGGAAAGGTTCTCACCCCTACCATCGACAGCCTGATGAACCAGGGCATATATTTCACCAATTATTATGCATGTTCAGCGGTTTGTTCGCCAAGCCGATACAACCTGCTTACGGGCCGGTATGCTTCGCGCAGCAAAGCCCTTCTCGATCAGTTTCCGGTTTCAGACCCGGCCTTCCTCCGGTGGAATGTGGATATTGATGAGGGTGAGAGAACCATTGCCCATGTCATGAAGGAGCATGGATATTATACGGGAATGGTGGGAAAATACCACAACATGCAGAATGAGCAAATCCAGGATCCGATTCCTGAGGATGCCTATCCCAACGATCCGGAAATCCAGGACCGCATCCATGATAATTACGAAATGCTCAGGGAGATGGTGCAAAAGACTTCCGGATTTGACTACCTGGAAAACGTTTATGTAAACAACCTGCATGCCCTGGGCCTGCCCCTGCCCATGAGGCACCACAACATGGACTGGATCACTGCCGGAGCCCTTGATTTTATTGAAAAGGCCGAAGATCAACCCTTCTTTCTATACATGGCCACTACCCTGCCCCATGAACCTGCACCTGTGAGCTCCATGTATGCGGATGCCAGGATCACACCCTCGGGACTGCTGAGTGAAGCACCCGGGGTGCAACCCGGCAGAATGGAGGTCTTTGAGAGGGTAAGCAGGGCAGGATATCCTGAAAAAACAGCCCCCTACACCTGGCTCGATGATGCCATAGGGGCGCTTGTGAAGCAGCTTGACCAGAAAGGCCTTCTGGAAAATACGGTCATCCTATTTGCCAGTGACCACGGGGGAAATGCCGCAAAAATGACCTGCTATGAAAAAGGGGTACGCGCGCCCGCATTTATCTATTGGAAAAACCATTTTGAAGCCGGAAAGAAGATAGACCAGATGGTTGCAAACATCGATTTTGCACCCACTGTCTATGAACTCTGTCACATTGTGCCCTCCGAATCTGACGGTTTCGACGGAAAGAGCATGCTTCCCCTGCTCCGTGGTGACTCTCCGTCCGACTGGAGAAGCTCGCTTCTGCTGGAGATCACCTACAGCAGGGCCGTTGTAACGAAGGACTGGAAATACATGGCGGTCAGATTCCCGGCCTATATCCGGAAAAAAATCACGCCCGAAAATAACAGGGAATTCAACCAGGAAGGCACACGCTTTTCCGCCAACAGCCCCCGGGGAAAAATACCGGTCAGGTACAATGCCGACTCACTCTATCCGGCCTACTTCGACAGGGATCAGCTCTACAATCTTTCAAAGGACCCCGGCGAGCAGATAAACCTGGCCGGTGACCAGCAATACCAGGATGTCTTATTGGAAATGAAACAAATACTAACTGAATACCTGGCTGAATTTCCCCACAGCTTTGGCGAATTTAACATGAAATAACCTAAACTATACAGCATGACAAAAAAAACAAGCTTACTTATTGCGCTGATCATCGTAGGTGTAAATCTAATGGCTCAGCGTGTGGGCTCATCGCCCGAATACATCAAAGCCCTGACTCCCGAATGGAAAGGTGAACGAT
>CAZRPW010000213.1:2321-4389 GCA_964601975.1 uncultured Bacteroides sp. | reverse complement strand
CTATTTTCTATTTACTTACTCATTCCTCAATCCCTCAAAAATCCGCGGATTATTCAATGATATACTGCTTATAAGCCTGATCCAGAACCAACCATTTACAACAAGGATCACAAGCCAGATCAGGATAGAGCTAAAGGATGTTCCGCTATGGGAACTCAGTATGGAGGGCAGGGTGGCTATAATGGCCGACCCAAATCCTGTGAGAATCCCCCAGAACAATAGAAAGAGATACTCCCTTGTGATCAGTTTCCGGATCCGGGTCCGGTCATATCCAATGGCTCTCAACAGCGCAATTTCCTGTTTTCTTTCCAGGATACTCCGTGAAAGTACAACCACCAGGCCGAAGGTCCCCAGCAATAATCCAAGGGCCCCCATGACCATGAAAATAGAGAGATAGGCATTGGTCACAGAATTAAACTCTGCCAGTCGCCCGGCACATAGTTGCATATCCCAACCCAGATCGCGCATTCCCCTTTGGAGCTCGGATGAAATAAGCGCAGTATCAGCCAGTGCTCCATCCACCAGGAACACTCCTGTTCCGCTACTTTCGGGAAACTGTTCGAGGAAACGTTCATTGGCAATAATTACACTACCCTGGAACACAGAAGGGGCAAGCCCACCCACAAGCAGAAGTCTCATTGTTCCTCCTGTAGAGTTCGTATAATGCAGGGTATCACCCACACTGAGTCCGAGACCCCATTTAATAACCGTCTCATCGGCAATGGCAGGAATCAGTCCACCCGGCAGGTCCTGGAGAAGAGAGCTCCAGGGATGGGTTTCATCCAGCAAAGGGGTTCGTGTAACAAAGGAAAAGCGGCCCTCCAGAGAGGAAGGATCAACGCCCAGCACCTTGGGGTTCACAATTTTATTAAGGTTCAGACAACTTGCATCATCTCCATCGGCCTGGCGAAGCTGTACAAAAGTGTAATCCTCACTGAGTCCGTATTCATACCTTACCGCCGGGTCGTTTAAACGCTGGAGCACCGGAAGGGTCGACTGCGCATAGTATAGAAAGCCGCCTGTACCACTCGAGGGATCGCCGGAATTTGAAAAAAGATCTTTTCGGTTACTACCTGTTGAAATTACAAGGAAAGCCCCGATGGCAAAAAGGATGACGATACTCATGCTCCTGGTACGGTTGCGCGTGGCATTCTTCCAGCTAAGAACCGCAAGGTCGAAATCCGGTCCCGAGGGCTTCTCTTTTTTTCCCAGGTACCAGAGAAAAAACGAGACCGCCGATATCAGTAAAAGTCCCCCGGCAGGAAAAAAAAGTGCTGCGTTCACCACCTCGTGCCTGAGCATCTGCGAAGCAAGCAATCCAAGCGCCACCATTCCGCTCCCAAGGGAAAGCAATCCAGCCAGTCTACCATCGCGGCCAGCCTTAACCCTGCGCTTCTGCACCACAAGCTTTCTGTGCGAGTTGAGCAGCTTGCCAAGTTTGCGACTTAGAGGGAACCAGAAGGAAACAAAGGCAATACCCAGGGTAATTAACAATCCAATAAGCAGCGTTGAAAATCGTATATCCACATGCATCATTTCGGTGCGAATCACATCCTTCCAAATGCTATTCAGGGCATGAAATACAAGCCGGTTATATAATACGGCCAGCAGTAAACCGCCAATTGCTCCGGCCAGGGCTACCAGCATGCTTTCCACAAACAGAAGGCGGCGGATGAAGCCCCCACGGATCCCCATGGTCACCAATGTTCCCATTTGTTCCTCCCGGCTTTCAAGATTCATCAGGAAGAGCAAGATGGTAAGCATCACACCTGCCAGCAGCAGAAAGAAACTGAGTCCGCCAAAAAGCTGGCTGAAATCCACGCCTCCACTGGCAGCCTCATCTCCCTTTGAACGGGTAGCCTCCATTGTAAAACCAAGCATGAAAGGTTCAATCTGCTCCAGCAGATCTTGCTCCAAAGCAAGAACCGCAGTATCCACCAAACCCACATCCGCGATTCTCCTGTACTCAGAATCCTTATAGGCAAAATCCTGAATATCCGCAGAATCCTGCATATCATCTACAAATCCTGAAATATCATAGCGAAACGAAGTATAGACACCAAAACGA
>CAZRPW010000213.1:0-2221 GCA_964601975.1 uncultured Bacteroides sp. | reverse complement strand
ATCATCTACAAATCCTGAAATATCATAGCGAAACGAAGTATAGACACCAAAACGATTCTTCCACATTTCAACACCACGGTTTATCGATATATAGGCCTTGGGCAGGCCTCCGTAGTGGTCCCAGTAATCCTCGTCTTCATCCCTGATACTTTCAAGTTTGATAGGAACACCTGTGTCCCAGTCCCTGCAGTTCCCTGCATCTGACAGTCCGGGCAAATCGGGCATGACTGAAGCATCTGCGTAGCGTCCTTCTATGGGGACAATCTCTTTAACCACAAAAGGGGATGAAACTTCGTTCAATTCACGCAGCGGTCCGACCTCAAACCAGCTCAGATAGATGCTATCACCGGTCACTGCCTTCAGATCATCGGCCAGCCAGCGATTGATAATGATCTCATCCATATCCAGCCTGTCGGCCGGGAGGGTTGAAACAAAGGAATAGGGCGTGCTCCGGGCACCCAGACTGAAGCTATTTACAAAATAGGTAATGATGCCCTCAACGCCCCCTGAGGCCTCAATTCCGGATTCCTTTCCCAGGCTATTGAGGACTTCCGAAAGATTCTCGTCAATGAATACCCGCTCGCTTTTAATCTCCAGTTCCTGGTCTTCCCCGACCGGACTTATCTTCAGTCCTGCATCGGCCGCAGAGAAATGCCGGCTTACTTCATCCATGATGGCAGCCTGATCCCGATTGGTACGATCGGCCACCAGCAATATATTGGCCCTTCCCTGCAATTCCATCACTTGCTGCAATCTCTCCAGCGAAACAAAAACATTAAAGGGAGCTGTTTGTGAAACTTTCAGGTTAAAGCGTCCCAGGCGATCCTCATCCACGATATCCCTTATATGTGCCCGCATCGACACCAAAACTTCCGCATCCGAAACAAAAGGAGCATTCAAGGGCATCAGGCTCCCCTTTTCAATCCTCAGCAAGAGCTCATCCCCCACCCTCTTATTGAGCCTGCTGGCCAGGTTCCGGCTAATGATAATCGTATCGCCCGAGAGCTCACTATATACGCCTGTGTATCCGGCTACCCTGTCAAAAGCAGCGTCCACCCCCAGCACCTGCACCTGGTTTACCCGCAGTTGTCCGCCTTCACCTATGGCCGTTCCCTCCTGCAATAAAAGTGAGGATACCGGGACCTGAAGTTCTTTGGCTACACCCATGGAAAGATCAGTGGTGAAATACCGGTCCCCCGCTTTCATCACATGGCTAATCTTGCCCAGGCGCTGTTCAACAATCCTGTTCAGACTGTATTTCACGGAATCGCCTACCAGCAATGCTCCCGTAATCACCGCACCACTGATGGCGATGCCCAGTACCAGAAGCAGATGCTTCCTGCGATAATAAACAAGGCTGTTTCTGATGAATCTCCAGCTGTTCATGAATAAGTCTTCCTGTTAATCAGCTTTCGTTAGATTACTTTTAGCTTTCCTTAAGATTTCCCCCTGACAGTTCGAGCACTCTGCCCATCCGGCCTGCCAGTTGTATAGAATGGGTAACAAGGATCAGGGTAAGATTGTCCTCCCGATTCAGTTCCAGCAAGAGATCGGCAAGGGTTTCCACATTATCCCGGTCCAGGGCCCCGGTGGGTTCATCAGCCAAAAGCAGCGAGGGAGAATTTATAATTGCCCTGACCACCGCAGCCCTCTGACACTCCCCACCCGAAAGTTTTCCCGGCAGCTTATCCCTGTAATCCCAGATCCCTACACGTTTCATAAGGGCTTCTGCCCTCTCCACTTTCTCCTTCTTTCCGGCTTTATCAACCAGGGTTGGGATCAAAACATTTTCAAGAAGGGTGCACTGGGGCAAGAGGTGGTGAAACTGGAAGACAAATCCAATATTTCGGTTGCGGTACGCATCCATCTCCTCCCGGGTATAAGCGGTAATGTCCCTGCCTGAAAATTCAAGGGATCCCTCATCGGGGAAATCAAGTCCGCCTACCAGGTTCAGCAGGGTAGTCTTCCCCGACCCGGAAGGTCCGAGTATGGCCAGCTTTTCACCCTCCTCCACTTCCAGTGAGACATTTTCCAGAACCAGCCTCCGGGAAGGGTCCCCCGGCACTCCAAATCCCTTGCTAACATCTTTCAGCGATAACAACATCTCATCAACTTTACAAACTTTACAGACTTGACGACTTTACAAACTTGACGACTTTACAGACTTTACAGACTTTACAAACTTTACAGACTTTACAAACTTTACAGACTTTACAGACTT
>CAZRPW010000212.1:0-4394 GCA_964601975.1 uncultured Bacteroides sp. | reverse complement strand
CGATTCCGCTTGGAATTTAGCGATCCAAAAGGCATCTGGGCAACGATGGCATCTGAGCAACGATGGCATCTGGGCAACGATGGCTTCTGGGCGACTATGGCATCTGGGCAACGATGGCTTCTGGGCGACTATGGCTTCTGGGCGACTATGGCTTCAGTACCTGACAGACTCCAGATCCTGGCCCAAGCCAGTGAATCCAATGAGTGTGTCTATTACAAATTCCGGTTACTAATATTTTGGTTCTGTTTTTACTTTATGCAAGGCATAAGTTTACAGGCATCGCCGTAGCTACGGCGAAAAACTTTAACGAAGCAGAAATAATAAGAAAGCCAAGATCAACTGGCAATTTAAAACCGATGATGCTCGGATAAAGCTAAACAGACTCTATCCGACAATATCATCTTGACATGACACTAGTCACAGATGTGAATAAAAAAACCGCGGCTTTCCAGTCACGGTTTTTTTATCAAAATGAAGACAGGTCTTACTGTTCTGTTTCCTCAACAGGAAGGGGTTTGAAAACCACATCCACAAGGTTGGGTTTCTTATAGAATGCCTTCATCACCTTCTTCACATCCTTGGTGGTGAGTCCGTTCAGGATATCCTCGTAATTGGCCGGATCATCATAGTTAATACCATGAACGTAATAACCATAGATCGAGTTCAGATAATAGGAGTTATGCTCCTTACTTTGTTCGCGATTCTTTAGCATATTACCCACTGTTTTGGAAAGATCCTCTGCTGAAGGTCCTTCTTTGGCCAGTTTTTCAAGTTCAACGAAAACCTTTGCCTGAAGATCATCGGCTCTTTCCGGATCACAGTCAAAACTAATCTGCATTCTGGCTTTCCCAATGGGAAGTCGCTCCAGGGTATTTCCGATGCGTACACCATAGGTTCCACCCTCCTCTTCACGGATCGATTCTGTAAAACGCAAATCAAGAATCCCCTCAATAACATTCATCACCTGCATATTATAGGGGCTGTAGTCCATGGGCTGGTTGATTACGATATTGACATTGGACTTGGGTGTCTCCAATGCCATGGCAATATCCTTTTCAACAACTCCCTGGGGCTCCCGGACCTTCCTGTCAACCCAGGTCTCGGTCCTGTCCAGGTCCGGAATAGCACCAATGTACTTTTGAACAAGGGGCTTCAGCGTTTCCTCATCCACATTCCCCACAATCACAAAGAAAAAGTCACTGGCGTCGGTATAACGATCACGATAAATTTCCTCAATCATCTTTAGATCGATATCTCCCAGAAATTCCATGTCCAGAACACGGGTACGTGGGTGGTAATTGGTAAGAATCAGGTTGAGAGAATCTCCCATAATCTTCTGAGGATTGTTTCCCAAATTCTCGACAAGCGCATTGTACCTGGCCATGATTGCTTTATGAGCCGCCTCATCGAACCTGGGATGGTTAAAGGAGAGGTACAATAACTGCATCAAGGTCTCCAGGTCCTTGGGTGTGGTTTTACCACTTAGTCCTTCATTCAGGCTACCAAGTTGCATATTCAATTCTACATTCTTTCCGGTCAGCATTTTCTGAAGGGAGGTGGCATCAAAATCACCCACTCCATAAAAACCGGTGAGACTGGTCATCATGTCGGCCGAGGGAACATACGCGTCAGCATAGAGTGATTCACCCCCTACACTATAACCACGGATCTGTATCTCGTCCTTCTCATAATCGGCATGCCTGAAAATTACCCGGGCTCCGTTTTCAAGGGTCCATTCCACTGCATCAAATGTTTCCAGGTTTTTTGTAGCTGTAATTGCAGCCAGGGGCAGCTCTTCTGTAACCAGCGATTCGGCCAGCTCCTCCTCCTCATAGGGTTCAATTTCTGCCTCAGCAACCCCCTGGAAAACAGCCATAGCTTCCGCCTCAGTCAGGTGAATATGTCCTTCTCCTTTCGGACCTGTGATCACAAGCGACTGATTCGGGCCTTCAAGCCAGGTCTTCATCCGGAGATTAAAATCCTCAACTGTAATTGTAGGTAAAAGGGCTTGAGCCAACATATATCCCTGATCGGCAGAAAGATAAGCATCCTTAAAAAGGTAATTCCCAATATAATCCTGGATGTATTCATCATTACTGATCTTATCCCTCTCATTATACTTTTTCTCCCATCGTGTAAGAATTTCAGATTTGGCTCTCTCTAATTCTGACTGGGTAAAACCATAACGCTTTGCCCTTTCAAGCTCTGTAAGCAGGCCAGTTAAACCCAGCGCTTCTTCATTTGGTTTTGGCGCAAGATACATGCTGAAAACTTCGTATCCCCTCACAAAATCGCCATATTCCACAGCGCCAAAAACAAAGGGAGGTTCTCCTTTCTGAAGAAGTTCACTTACCCTCTGACCCATCATATCGCCAAAAAGATCCTGAATATAACCCTCTCTATGATCCATGATGGATTCAGGAGCCATCGATGTCTTCTTATGACGTATTAAATACTGGATAAGTGTCTGTGAAGCCTCCTTATCTGTTACCAGGCCAAACAGGAGTCCTTCCTGTTCGGGTATCTCAAACAAAGGCCGCTCTGCCGGATTTTCAACTGCAGGAATCTTTGAAAAGAGCGCTTTCACTTTGGTTTCCATCTCGTCTGCATCAAAATCACCCGCCATAGCAATGGCTTGAAGATCGGTGCGGTACCATTTATGGTAAAAATCCCTGAGGGCATCATACTCGAAATTCTCGATCACATCCAAACTGCCGATCACATCCCGCTCAGCATACTTTGAGTTAGGGAATATATAGGGCATGGAACCCTGCTGCAGTCTCCACTGCGCTGTGCGGCGGGTTCTCCACTCCTCCTTAATCACACCGCGCTCGGCATCAATCTCCTCTTCTGTGAGCAAGAGATAATTAGACCAGTCATTCAAAATCAGTAAACAAGTATCTAAAAGTCCGGGTTCGCTTGCCGGCACATCCATTAACATATATACAGTCTGATCCTGACCAGTTCCGGCATTGATATCAGCCCCAAAGGCCACACCATGCTTCTCCAGCGTATTTATAATCCCTTTTCCTTCGAAATGCTCGGTACCATTAAATGCCATGTGCTCCAGGAAGTGAGCCAGTCCATCCTGGTGATCATCTTCCAGGAGGGCTCCTACATTCTGGATGATATAGAAAGAAGCACGTTCCTTTGGCTCCTGATTAGCTTTGATATAGTAGGTCATCCCGTTTTCAAGCACCCCGTAGCGAACCGACTCATCGACCGGAAGAGGTGCATTTGGGTCCATCTGAGAGATGGCAAACTGGCTATATACGGCCAGTAGACTAAGGATAAATAATAATCTCAATTTTTTCATGATATAAGTTTGTGTTTAATACGCTGTTTGCTTTTTTAAAGGATTATGAAATTACAAAATTTGAGCAGCTAACACTGTGATTTTTGATGATTTTATGGCTGAAGACCATGCCTTTCAGCAGATTTTATGCTAGTTTTATGTTCCACTTTAGACAAATAACCAAATCAATTACCATGAAACCTTCAAGAAGAAACTTCCTGAAACTTTCCGGAGCTGGCTTACTGGCCACCCAGGCTCCCTCGGTTTTTGCAGGAAATATTGCCGGGTATAAAAAACTTAATAGTAAGGCTGTTCCTTTCCAGCTAGGTATTGCCTCCTATACTTTACGGGAATTCAGCCTGGAGGAAAGCATAAAAATGACTCAGCGTCTTGATATCCCAAACCTTTGCCTTAAAAGCATGCATTTGCCCCTGGAGTTAACTCCGGAAGAAATCAAATCTGAAGCGGCCAAAGTAAGGGCAGCCGGTATCAATCTCTATGGTGGCGGGGTAATCTATATGAAGACTCTTGAAGATGTAGATCAAGCCTTTGCTTATGCAAAAAACGCAGGAATGAAGATCATCGTCGGCGTTCCCGAACATAACATGCTTGAATATTGCAATAAGATGGTTAAAAAAACCGGTATCATCCTGGCCATCCACAACCACGGACCGGGCGATGATAAATATCCCACCCCGGAGAGCGCCTACAAACTCATCAAAGATATGGACCCCGGCATGGGTCTCTGTGTGGATATCGGACATACGGTTCGCATCGGTGAAGATCCCATCAAGGATACCGCTCGTTTTATGGACCGGGTGCATGACATACATATCAAAGACGAGGATAAGGCAGAAGCATCAGGTGAAACCTGCGAAATAGGACGTGGAGTTATTGATATTCCCGGGTTCCTGGAAATGTTATTGAAGGAGAACTATTCAAAGATTGTGAGCTTTGAATATGAAAAGGATGGCAAAGATCCCCTTCCTGGGCTGGCCGAATCCATAGGCTACGTCAAAGGTGTTCTGAAGGTGATTGCCTGATAAAAAAAGTCTTTGAGGGGATCAAAGGTTGATCCCTTCAAAGGTTGATCCCTTCG
>CAZRPW010000211.1:0-4465 GCA_964601975.1 uncultured Bacteroides sp. | reverse complement strand
AATTAGGAATTCATTAGAGTATATAAAGTCTGTAAAGTCTGTAAAGTCTGTAAAGGGTAATAAAAAAGGGGCAACCTTGCGGCGCCCCTTTTTTTACGATCAAAAAATATGGTTTCCTAACCCAGGTAAGTTTTAAGCAATTTGCTCCTGGAGGTATGGCGAAGCCGGCGTATCGCCTTTTCCTTGATCTGACGAACGCGTTCGCGTGTCAGTCCGAATTTTTCGCCTATCTCCTCCAGTGTCATTTCCTGGGTACTTATTCCGAAGAATAATTTAATGATGTCTCTCTCCCGCTCAGTGAGTGTAGCCAGTGCTCTGTCCACCTCCCTGGAAAGGGACTCGTTAATCAGTGTGTTGTCTGCATTTGGTGAATCATTGTTCACCAATACGTCAAGCAGACTGTTGTCTTCACCATCGACAAAGGGTGCGTCAACAGATACATGCCTCCCCGATACGCGCAGCGTATCCGATACTTTTTCCTTGGGAAGGTCAAGTGCCTCAGCAAGCTCCTCTGGTGTGGGTGTCCGTTCATACTCCTGTTCAAACTTGGAAAACGCCTTGTTAATCTTGTTTAGCGAACCTACCTGGTTCAGTGGAAGGCGTACGATCCTCGATTGTTCTGCCAGTGCCTGAAGGATCGATTGCCTGATCCACCAAACGGCATAGGAGATGAATTTAAAACCCCTGGTTTCGTCAAATTTTTCTGCTGCCTTAATCAATCCCAGGTTCCCTTCGTTAATAAGGTCCGGAAGGCTAAGCCCCTGGTTTTGATACTGTTTGGCAACTGAAACAACAAACCTCAGATTTGCTCTTGTGAGTTTCTCAAGGGCGAGCCTGTCGCCCTTCTTGATCCGTTGAGCCAATTCTACCTCTTCCTCTACAGTGATCAACTCTTCCTTACCAATTTCCTGCAAATACTTGTCTAACGAAGCACTTTCCCTGTTGGTAATAGATTTGGTGATCTTTAATTGTCTCATTTACTGCTCCTCAAAATCAAATTACTATTAAAAAATCCCTGCAAATTTACCCTCTTATTTATCTTTAATCAAACTAAATAAGGCAAACTTAAAAAAACTGACAAAATAACACCCTGAAGGTCCTCTCTGTCACGATATAACGGTTTCGGGAATATTTTTATTACATACCGAAAGCATAGTAGGACTTCGCTCCGTTCCTGTCTACTCCTTCAATGATTACTCCCCCTTCTGTATCTTCCAGTACTTTTGCTAACTCCTTAACACTGTTCACCGGGATTTTGTTTACCGAAGTAAGCACAAATCCTTCTTTAATACCTACTTTAGAGAACTTTCCCTCCTTCACTGAGATAACTCTGACTCCATTACTAATTCCCAGAGAACGCTTCTCCTTTTCTGAGAGAGGTGCAAAGTTCGCACCAAGGATATCCAGAACTTCATCTCGTTTTACAATACCAGTACTGCCCTCAAGGTTACGTAAAACAACCTCAAAATGTTTCATATCACCTTTCCTGCTCACCAAAACTTTCACTTTCTCTCCGGGCCTGTACTTTGAAACCTGCTCCTGCAGGGCAGCTGAACTATTCACCTCAGCACCATCAATTGAGAGAATCACATCCCCAACCTTGATTCCGGCTTCTCTTGCAGCTCCGCCTTCACGAACACCATTTACATAAACTCCCTTGAGTTTATCCATATCATGCTCCTGGGCTAGTTCAGCTGTCACATCCTGAATGGTAACCCCCAGGATGGCTCGCTGAACAGTCCCAAATTCCATGAGGTCCTTTACAATCTTCTGAACAATGCTTACAGGCACAGCAAAAGAATAACCTGTAAAAGCACCTGTACGGGAAGCAATTGCCGTATTAATTCCTACCAGTTCACCTTTTGTGTTAATCAATGCTCCTCCACTATTACCCGGGTTAACTGCCGCATCGGTCTGGATAAAGGATTCTATACTGAACTCCTGTGAAGCCAGAATATTAATATTTCTTGCCTTTGCACTGACAATCCCTGCCGTTACCGTGCTGGTAAGATTATAAGGATTTCCGATGGCAAGCACCCACTCGCCCAACTTAAGGGCATCCGAATTACCAAATTTCAAACTGGAAAGCCCCTCCTGCTCCACCTTAAGCAAGGCAATGTCGGTTGTGGGATCAGCTCCAACCAGTTTTGCATTATACTCCCTTTTATCATTCAGGACGACAACGATCTCATCCGAGCCGTCAATCACATGATTATTTGTAACTATATAACCAGTATTTGATATGATTACCCCGCTACCAAAACCCATGATTGGAGTGGGTTCGGAACGCTCCTGCTCACCAAAAAAGAATTCATATAGTGGATTGACGGCATACTCCCTGAAAACTTTTGTCTTCACGTGTACCACAGCATCAATGGATTGCGCTACGGCCTGTGTAAAATCAAGTCCTGATCCGGGCTCCAAACCCGGCAGGCTTACATATTGCATTTTACTTTCCACCGGCACTTCAACCAGCGTTGTTTCCGGCTTAACAAACCTTGAATAAATCATCACCGCCACAAATGCACCAAGCATCGCTATACCAAACACGCCCAAGACCCTTCTAGCTTTCATTTCTGTATTATTTTAATGTTTAACTTTGCAAATAACAGGGGAATTTTACTAGCAAATTCTGTGCCTTCTTCTAGCAATTTACGATGAACACAGCACTAATTATAAAAAAATCAGAATCACAACCCTGTTTTAACCTTCTTTAACGACCACTAAGCATGATTGTTCAATTTACAAAATACCACGGTACTGGAAATGATTTCATTATGATTGACGGCAGGAAGTCTGACACATCCGCTCTCAATCATATGGTAATTCGCTCATTGTGTGACCGAAGATTTGGAATCGGTGGAGATGGATTGATTATTCTTGAGCATAGTGATCAGTATGATTTCAAAATGAGATATTTCAATGCTGATGGGCATGAAGGAAGCATGTGCGGAAACGGGGGACGCTGCATTACGGCTTTTGCAAGAGACCTGGGAATCATCAGCAGGGAAACCACTTTCGAAGGGATTGACGGCTATCACTCCGCCTCGCTTCTGCCCAATGGTGAGATAAGGCTGAAGCTGAAAGATGTGGATGGCCTCAGGTGGATGGAGGACGGATATCTGCTTGACACTGGCTCACCGCATTTTGTAAAATTTGTCTCCAGTCTGGATGAGTTGAACGTAGAGCAGGAGGGTCGGGAAATCAGGAATCAGTCAAGGTTCGGAAAAGGAGGCGTCAATGTAAATTTCGTAGAAACCGGGGGAAGTTCAAATAAAATCTCAGTCAGGACCTTCGAAAGAGGGGTTGAAAATGAAACCTACTCCTGTGGAACCGGAGTTACAGCAGCTGCCATTTCTTCTTATTTCCATGACAAATCTGACATATTATCATATCACATCCACACACTTGGAGGAAATCTGAATGTTTCATTCAGGCCGAGTCATCATACACAGTTCACTGACATTCACCTGACCGGTCCGGCCGAAAAGGTATTTGAAGGAAGTATAGAGATTAAAGACTGATCAGTACTCCTGCAGGGTGCGTGCAAAATCCAGGATCTTTTGAAAGTCAATATCAGGCTCTTTCTGCAACCTGGCTGCCTTACGGGTCATTATTTTCTGAAGCAGATTCATCTTCTTTATATTTAACTCCCCCCCAAAAAAACCACTGGCCAGCGCATGCTTCACCAGACTCTCGGGGAAGGCACGCTCGATGAGTTCCTGCTCATTGGCATCCGGATCCATACAGCAGACAAAAAGCCCTATCTGTTTCTGCATAAGTATATCCAGGTTTGATTCACAGAACTTATGAACCGATCGCTGGATCATCCCTTCATGTATGGAACCTCCCACTATGATCGTATCATAATTCTTAAGATTGAAGCGCCTGCGCCGGGAGATTCTAATCAGATCAACCCCTTCGCCAAGATCTTCCTTCAGTTTGGAAGCACATTGTTCAGTACAGCCCAATGTGGTAGAATATGCTATCAGTGTTTTTGACACAACCCAAAAATACACTTCTGTTTATAAATCCAGTGTAATTGTTTTCTATTTTTTTGTTTAATTTTACATACGTGATAACATTTTGGCATACATTTACGTATTAAAAATAAACAAAGCGCATGTCAAATAAGCCAGCTGAAACAAGAAGACTCCCCATCATGAACGAAGGTTCACGAAAGAAGAGAATGCAGAAAAAATACACCCTTCCTGTGATTGGTCACTTTGCTGACAGAAGTGTCGAATTCAAAAGCATCATTGAAGCTGAGCAGATTACCGGTATCAATTACACCCTTATATTTGAAGCTTGCATTGGCAAAATATTCAAAGCCCATAATGTTCACTGGGAATTCAAAAAAGGAAACCACTACATCAAGTATAAGGCCTTCTACATCAATGCCCAGGACAGCTACACCAAGATAGGGGGATTCAACGGCTAGGAGCAAGTCTGTAAAGTCTGTAAA
>CAZRPW010000210.1:0-4483 GCA_964601975.1 uncultured Bacteroides sp. | reverse complement strand
ACCTTATACATCTCCTGCCAAGGGGTTTGCGATTCCTTTTGGATTATGTTAAAAACCCTCAGTTTGATGGCGTTTTCTTCTCCTGCTGAGATCTGACTTGCGTATAAAACACCACGAGCCCCGCCTTCAAATTGGAGGAGCATATTGGCATCATCATCCAGCAAACGTCCGGGGACATGGGTGCTCAGATCGGACATCAGCCTGATGGTTTCAAGTCCGCTTACATATTCAGCCAGGTGGAAGGCATGGGTTCCTATGTCACCCACACAGCATGTTTTTCCCGAGCGTTTTGGGTCACCACGCCATGAGGCCTGCACATGATCGGTCTGCTCGAGCGGTTCACTGAGCCAGCCCTGTGGATATTCCACAACCAGCTTCCGGATCTTGCCCAGTTCTCCGTCTGCCACCAGTTTCCTGGCCTCTTTCACCATGGGGTAGCCCGTATAGGTGTGGGTCAGAGCAAATAACATCCCGGTCTCATCTTTAATGCGGACCAGTGCCTCAGCCTCATCTACATCCAGGGCAAGGGGCTTGTCGCACACCACATGAAATCCATTCTCCATCGCCAGCTTGGCTGGTTCAAAATGTAGGTGGTTGGGAGTTACAATGCACACAAAGTCCATCCTGATTCCTTCAGGCAGTTTGGCTTCTTCTGTGATCATTTCCTGGTAGGTGTCATACACCCGCTCAGGCGGGAGAAAATACCCGGCACCTGTAACTTTTGATTTTTCCGGATCAGAGCTGAAGGAACCACAGACCAGTTCGATCTGTCCGTCCAGCATGGCTGCCATATAGTGTACATGTCCTATAAACGAGCCGGGGCCTCCGCCCACCATTCCCATATTGATTTTACGCTTTGCCATTGTTGTAATTCTATTGGATTTTTGTCTTATTAAAAGTACCTATTTTTTTGTAATCCGGGATCAGAACCAGACAATAGTACTGTATTGCATAAGCGGGATTCTTTGTGAATAAAGGCCTCTGTGATTTGGGGCCTTTTTTAGTACATTTGAAACTGTAATAAAATAAGATATGAAAAAAATAAGATGGGGGATATTGAGCACCGCGAAAATTGGATTAAACAGCGTAATCCCCGCCCTGCAGAAAGGCGAATTATCCGAGGTCGTGGCCATTGCCTCCCGTGGGCTTGATAAGGCCCAGGTTGCTGCTGATAGTCTGGGGATTTCAAGGGCTTATGCCACTTATGAGGAATTGCTGGCCGATCCCAATGTGGATGCCATCTATAATCCACTTCCCAACAATTTGCACCTCGATTGGAATATAAAGATCATGGAGGCAGGAAAGCATCTGCTTTGTGAGAAACCACTTGGATTAAGTGCAGCCGAGGTGGAGGAGATGATCCGGGTGCGGGACAGGTGCGGAGTGAAGGCAGGAGAGGCTTTTATGGTAAAATCTCATCCACAGTGGCATGAGACCAGGGAGCGGATTCAGCGTGGAGAGATCGGTGAGCCCTGTCTTTTGCAGAGTGCATTTACCTATTACAATGTTGATCCCCGTAACATTCGGAATATTCCCGCCATGGGGGGAGGAGGGATGTGGGATATCGGTTGTTATTGCGTGACCATGTCAAGGTATGTTTTCGAAGCTGAACCACTGAAGGTGGTGGCCGCCCTGGAAATGGATAAGGAGTTTGGGACCGACCGGCTTGGGAGTGTGATTTTGGTATTCCCGACCGGACAGGCACAGTTTTTTGTAAGTACCCAGGCAGCACTGTTTCAACGGATGCAGATTCTGGGTGACAAAGGGCACATGGAAGTGAGGATTCCTTTTAGTCCTCCCATCAATCAACCCACGTTTATCGACCAGGATAATGGCAATTATCTGCCTGAAGGGATCACAAGACACGAATACCCTACAGTGAATCAGTATACCCTGATGGGAGATGATTTTTCAAGGGCGATTATAGAGGATGGCGAGGTACCCGTCACTTTTGAGGATGCTTTGAAAAACACGAAAGTGCTGACTGCTATCTTTGAATCAGCAAAGAGTGGTGGCTGGACAGATGTGTAAATATTAAATGCTTAAAAGGATAAAGTTTGATATATCCCGAACAATATGAAAGCAAGGTAGGATTTGACCGGATTCGGGAGCTGGTAAAATCTCATTGCCTTTTTGAACCTGGTCGTGAACGCGTCGACCAGATGGTTTTTTTGACCAATCCGGAGGAAATTGCCAGGGAGCTTGACCTGGTGGATGAATTTATGTCCATCGAGAGAAGTGAAGCTGATTTCCCGGTGAATCATTTTATCGACAACCGGGGCGCTTTAAAAAAGGCGATGGTAGAGGGAACCTTCATGGTGGAAGAGGAGGTATTCGGACTGGTGAGAAGTATCGATTCGGTGAGGGCTATTCTTCATTTCTTCAAAGCTGACGAAGATGAGAAATACCCAGCCCTTCAGGAGCTTTGTAAGCCTGTAAAAGTATTTCCCTATGTACAGGACCGCATTGGTAAGGTTTTGAATAAACATGGGAAGATCAAGGACAATGCTTCTCCGGAATTGAATCAGATCAGGAGGAGTCAGCACGAAAAGCAGGGAGCTGTTTCCAAAAAACTGAACCAGGTGATGAGCAAGGCCCGGCGTGAGGGCTGGGCAGATGCCGATGCAGCGCCCACTTACAGGAACGACCGGCCTGTGATTCCGGTGATGGCCGGGAGTAAGCGGAAGCTCGGGGGACTGGTACACGATGAGTCGGCAACGGGGAAGACTGTTTTCATTGAACCTGCCGAGGTGGTGGAGCTTTCTAACCAGATCAAGGAACTTGAGTACGCCGAACGGAGGGAAATTATCAATATACTGATTGCGCTTACATCAGATCTGCGTCCTTATATCCCTGATTTGCTGGGCACCCAGGATTTCCTGTCCACCATCGATTTCATTCGGGCAAAGGCGCTGTTCGCAAAAAGGATTGATGCCTGCAGACCCGGATTTGAGGCGGTACAGCAGTTTGACTGGAGGGAAGCAAGGCACCCCCTCTTGTACCTGGCCCATAAGGCAGAGCAGAAAGAGGTTGTACCCCTTTCATTCCATCTTTCTGAAAAAGACAGGATATTATTGATCTCTGGTCCGAATGCAGGTGGGAAATCAGTTTGCCTGAAAACCATAGGCCTTCTGCAGTACATGTTGCAGTGCGGCTTGCTTGTGTCCTGCAAGCCTGAGTCGGTTTTTGGCCTCTTTGCCGGAATCTTTATCGATATCGGGGATGAGCAGAGCATAGACAATGACCTGAGTACCTATAGCTCCCACTTGCTGAATATGAAGTTTTTTCTGAAGCATGCCTCTTCGGATACCCTGGTGATGATTGATGAATTTGGAACGGGGACCGAGCCTATGCTGGGCGGGGCTATTGCCGAGTCGATACTGGAGCAGCTGAATTTGTCGGGGACCAGTGGGGTGATCACCACACACTATACAAGCCTGAAGCATTATGCCACTTCCTCGGAGGGGATCATTAACGGGGCCATGTTGTTTGATAACCAGAAGATGCAGCCGCTGTATCAGTTGCAGGTGGGAAAGCCGGGTAGTTCTTTCGCCTTTGAAATTGCCCGGAAGATTGGTTTGCCCGAGAATGTACTTGAGAGTGCCTCGGGAAAGGTGGGGCAGGATCATATCGATTTTGACAAGCACCTGCGTGAAATTCTTCGTGATAAGAAGTACTGGGAGAGTAAACGTCAGAAAATTCGTCAGTCCGAGAAGAAGCTGGAAGAGTTGATGGGCCGATATGAAAAGGAGCTGAATGAGAGTGAGAAACAGCGAAAGGTGATTGTCAGGGAGGCCAAACAACAGGCCGACGCCATGCTCCAGGGAGCCAATAAGAAAATTGAACAGACCATCCGTGAAATCCGTGAGGCGGAGGCTGAGAAGGAGAAAACCAAGGAAGTCAGGAAAGAACTGGAATCCTTCAAAGAGCATATTGAAGTTGAAAAGGGGAAGGAGGAGAAGCAGGTAAAAAAACGCCTGGAAGAGATCCGGAAGCGGGGCAGTGAACTGGAATCCAGGAGGCCCGACCTGAGGCAACGATCCAAAAAGAGCCTTGCCCGGAAGCAGGTTATAGAAGATCCGGAAATTCGCGTGGGGGATATGGTCCGCATCAGGGGTCAGGAAGCTGCCGGAGAGGTTATTGAACTGAAAGGAAAGAATGTTACCGTGGCTTTTGGGATACTCAAGAGTAACTCAAAGCTCGATCAGCTTGAAAAAATTCAGGGTGAAGAAGCAGGCCGGCTAAAGATAAAAACCAGGTCAAAGGTAAAACTTGGGGATTGGGATGTATCAAACCGGAGGGTGAGTTTTCGTCCGGATATCGACCTGAGGGGAAAGCGGGCAGATGAAGCCATGGACATCGTGGTTGACTTCATCGATGAGGCGATTATGGTTGGAGCCAGGGAGCTGAGAATTCTCCATGGGAAGGGCAATGGCATCCGGAGACAGCTGATCAGGGAGTACCTGCACACCATGGACCTTGT
>CAZRPW010000209.1:0-4689 GCA_964601975.1 uncultured Bacteroides sp. | reverse complement strand
TTTTGTTTCGTTTCTTTTAATATCGTAAACTAACGACAGACTTTACAGACTTTACGGACTTTACAGACTATATATACAGACTAATTAAGTTCATTGGCCAGCTTTACAAGCTTGATAAACTCTGATCTGTAGCCCTCTTCATCTTCGCCCCTGGCGCCTTTGGCCATGGCAATCACATGCTCCAGTGAAGCATCTTCCAGGTACTGGGAATTCCTCAGGATCAGTCCGAACTCGGCTATGGCAGCTGAAAAGCGAAAGTTCTCTGAAGTTTCGTCCAGTTTCAGCACACTCCCCTTTACGGGGATTTCCACCTTTGTACTTGTATTTCCATCGGGCTGCTTGTATCGTAACTTCACAGTCATCAATTCTGCACGAGGATCAACCTTCACCTTTTCCGGCTCATCATCAGCTCCTCGATCAGCCTGGTACTTCAGGGGATCTATGCTTTTCAGAGGCTCCTCCGACCCTGCCGGAATCAGTTCATAGAGCGCAGTAACTGTATGTCCGGCACCCATCTCTCCTGCATCCTTCTTATCATCATTGAAATCCTCATCATTCAGCAGACGGTTCTCATATCCAACCAGTCTGTATCCTTTTACACGGGCCGGATTGAATTCCATCTGGAATTTCACATCCTTTGCAATTGTGAATAGCGTTCCCCCAAATTCGGTGATCAGGACCTTACGGGCCTCCTGGATGTTATCGATATAGGCATAATTACCATTTCCCTTATCAGCAATAATCTCCATCTTATCATCCTTGTAATTACCCATTCCGAATCCAAGAACGGTCATAAAGACCCCGTTTTCCCTTTTCTGCTCAATCATACGCTCCATCTCAGCATTGCTGGAGGAACCCACATTAAAATCGCCATCGGTGGCCAGGATTATACGATTGTTTCCATCCTGGATGTAATGATCCTGGGCAACCTTGTAGGCCAGGTTCAAACCGGCACCGCCAGCAGTGGATCCACCTGATTGAAGTTTATCCAGAGCCGCAATAATGTCCTGCTTTTCCGATCCATCGGTAGATTCAAGTACCAGTCCGGCTGCACCCGCATACACCACGATGGCCACCCGGTCTTGAGGCCTCAGCTCGTTTACAAGCATCCTGAATGCCTGCTTCAGCAAGGGAAGCTTGTTTGGCGAGCCCATAGACCCTGAAACATCAATCAGGAATACCAGGTTAGAAGCGGGAAGTTCAGTCTTATCAATGCTCTTTCCTTTCAGTCCCACATGAAGCAACTGGTGCGAAGGGTTCCAGGGACACTCAGATATCTCAGTATAAACAGAGAAAGGATGCTTTCCTTCCGGTTCCGGATAATCATAGTTGAAATAATTGACCATTTCCTCAATCCTGACCGCATCCATGGGGGGTAGCTGACCCATATTCAGGAAACGCCTTACATTGGAGTAGGATGCCTTATCCACATCAATACTGAAGGTGGAAAGGGGATTGTGAAGCACGTCTTTGAATCCGTTTTCATGGATGGCCGAGTATCCTTCTGTATGATGCTGGATAAAATCCGCCTCTGGCGGAGCATATGCGGCATTGTATGATACCTTTTTGGCATTTCTTCCATAATGGCCTGTTTTTACGCTTGACACACCCCTTACCATAGCCATATCATGTTCAGATTCATCTTCTGCCATGAATACGATCTCCTCAAGAACCAGCTGGGAAGGATTCATAATCACATTCAAATGATTGGTCCTCCCTATCTTAATGGTCTGTGTCTCATATCCTATAAAAGAGAATATTAGATGAGTGGATTCAAAGGGTACCGAGATTTGGTAGCTTCCACTCATTCCGGTAACCGTTCCGACTGTACTTCCCTTAATTACTACACTAACACCAGGCATTGGGCTTCCGGTTTCATCATTCACCACTCCCTGGATTAATCGATCCTGGGAAGACAGCATTAAAGATGTACTTAGAAGGATTACTGCTAAAATTGAGATTATTGCTTTCATGATTTCGATTTTTAAGTTTGATTTCATTCATAGGATGCCTGCTTTCCACAGATTCCATAAAATCTTTTGCTTTTTTTCTTACTTTAGTCTAATCCACACCTGGCATATGCTCACTTTAAGCGAAAAACATCCCGAAAAAACTGACGAGGACTTGCTCGTACGCTTTCAGAAGTCGGGAAATATTGACCTGCTGGGTGAACTCTATGCCCGGCATATGCACCTTGTATATGGTGTCTGTCTTAAATACCTGTCCACCCCTGATGACGCGAGGGATGCCACCATGTTTATCTTTGAAAAACTGGTATCTGATCTTCCCGGACAGGAAATCCGCCAGTTTAAAAGCTGGCTTTACGTACTCACCAAAAACTACTGCCTGATGGAGATTCGGGCAAAAAAGAGTGTTGACAGGAGGCTGGATGGATATCAAACTGAGCAGGAGTTTATGGAATCTGAACATGATTTGCATCCTATAGACAGGGAGGACAAATCCATTGAGCAGGCATTGGCTGATTGCATCGAAAAGCTCAAGGCCGAACAAAAGCAGTGTATTGAACTGTTCTACTATAAGAAAATGTGCTACAGGGAGATTTCCGACTCCCTGGGTATGGCAGAGAAAAAGGTGAAAAGCTTGCTGCAGAATGGAAAACGGAATTTAAAAATTTGCCTCGAAAGAAAAAATGTGCGCTAAGAAAAGACATAGGACTGGCAGAGATTTCCTGCATTATTTGAAAGATGATCTTTCAAAGCAGGAGCGCCATGAGCTGGAACGTGGTCTGGAAGCCGATCCCTTTGAGAAAGAGGCCATGGAAGGATTTGAAAGTATCCAGGCTGAAAGAGTTGAAGAGGATCTGCTCTCTCTGCATGCGGCCCTGGGAAAGAGGCTGAGACGCAAAAAAAGAAGAACCTGGTACGGCATAGCTGCCACAGCCGCCTCCATTCTGATCGTTGGCACCATCTTTCTGAATATCTATGAGCTGAACCCGGAAGACGCCGAAAGAGAAGCACTCAGCGAAGAGACTTTTCGTTCCCTTGATTCAGATGATGAAAAAGCCTCTCCCAAAATAGCACCTGAGCAAGAATCTGCAAAGCAGAACATAAGCCGGGCAAAGGAGTCTGTCCCCACTCAGGCTAAGAAAACAACCCCTTCCGAGAAACAGGAAGCGGAGCAGGACATGGAGGTGGCAGAAGATCTGAAAGTGATGGAATTTGTAATTGCAGATGATGCCGTGCAGGAAGTTGAGGCTGTACCCAGGGAAAAAGCGCTTAGCGTCCGCAAAAGCAAAAGGGCAATTATGGCAGATGAAGGATTAGAACAGGTGCCTGTCGAAGAAGTGAGTGGCATTATCCTTTCTTCGGAGGATCTGGATCCCCTGCCAGGAGCCAGTATCATGATCCGGGGAACTAATTCGGGGACCGTGGCTGATATGGAGGGGCGTTTTTCTCTCCCGGCAGAAGATTCCCAGACAATGGTGGTTGCCAGTTTCCTGGGAATGGAAACCCAGGAGTTCCAGCTTAAGAGCGAAAGTGAAAACCAGCTGGTAATGCAACCCGATATCCAAACCCTGGATGAGATTGTAATTGTGGCCCAGGGAGATGAAGGCATTTCCGAAGCCAGAACAAGTTCAACCATTACTGTGACTCAGGAAGAAACCACTCCCTCTCATATTCCGGCCGAACCTGAGCAAGGGTACAGAGCCTTAAAAAAGTACATGGAAGAAAATATGCGCTTCCCGGGTGACTATATTCCGGGGGAACGCAAGGTAGTCATCCTCAGGTTTACGGTACGATCCGACGGTTCCATTACAGATGTGCAAGCGCTCCGAACACCCAAAGAAACTTACACGCTCGAGGCGATCCGCCTCATCATGGAAGGGCCTGAATGGACTCCGGCCCGTATGAACAGTGACCCAATCGATGAACAGGTTCGTGTAAGGATTGTATTTAAAAAATAGTCAACTTTTTATCAGGATAGTTGTTATATCTAAGAACAACACTCAAAACTTCTAAAACAATTTACTATGAAAAAACTTTACACATTACTTGCGCTTGTATTTTTCAGCCTGGGAGTTAATGCTCAGGTTTGGACGCACTTCACTTTCGAAGATTCTTATGCAGACACTGTCTGGAGGCCTTTTGCAGCCGGATCGGATACGGCAATCAAAACACTCACAGTTGTTGAAAATCCAGGAGCCTGGGCCCCCAATGAATCTGACAGCGTTTTGCAGTTTATAATCCAGGATGATGCAGACCTATGGGCGGGTATGTACACCGACCAGGTCGAGGAGATGTTCTTTTCGGAAACGGACCATTCCGTCTCAATGATGGTTTACAAACCCATGATCAGTGAAATGCGAATGAAGTTCGAACTCAGTACGACCGGTGCTGAGGATGTATCAGTCATTATGGAAAACACATTGGTGGATGAGTGGGAGTTGGTCACTTTTGATGTGAGCATAGCCATAGGGGATTGGTATGCAAGACTTACCATTTTCCCGGATTTCCCCGCTGTCAGGCCTGAAGGATCAACCATCTACATTGACAACATTGGCAGTACCATAGATAACACAGCGGTTTTTGATCAGGCATCCGGACTGGCAATGAAGCTCTACCCAAATCCTGTTCGGAACATGTTATCGGTACAATATCCTGAAATGACAGGTATTTCTGTATTGGATATGCAGGGTAAAACCCTGAAATCATTTACATTCCAGCGAAC
>CAZRPW010000208.1:0-4843 GCA_964601975.1 uncultured Bacteroides sp. | reverse complement strand
CTATTTATATTTGGGTCAGCATAACAGAGGGTTTTCCATTTTCAGAATAAATGGTGACGGTTCATTACAGCTTGTCTCTACTGCCAATAATGGGGGGAAGTATATGGAATTGCCCGGGGGGAAGACAAACTGTATATTGCAGACCAAGACAGAAATATTGTCATTCTGAATGCCCAGTTGTGAACACCTATATACTCCACCTGTTTTCCTCCTGGCTGGCAATTTTTAGTAAAGCTGAAGATTTCTGAGGGGGAATCTTTTGTTAAAAAAGGTTTTTCTTAGCTTTGGGGCAATCGACTACTTTATGGTTGAGCATCCAACTGGAATGAGTAAGTGATTCATTCTCCAATTGCGATGAAAATAAAACGAATGAATACCCTTAAAATTTAAGCATGAGATTTTTTATTATATCCCTTCTTGGGCTAGCGTTAGCTCTTGGCTCGTGTAAGTCAAATCCTTCATTAGAAGACCTGGTAAAATATGTTGATCCAAATATCGGTGTGGTCGATACAAGGTTGAGTAATTGTGTAATCGGACCGCAATTGCCATTTGGATCCATAAATCCTTCACCCCAGACCCCAAATGGCTGGCACGATGGATATCATGCGGAGGAACATATCCGGGGATTTGGCCAGTTGCACGTTAGCGGTTCAGGCTGGGGGAAATACGGACAGTTCCTGGTTTCACCACAGATTGGCCTGGCTGTTGGTGAAGAAGAGCATGATTCGCCCAAATCGGATGAAATGGCAAAAGCAACTCATTACCAGGTTACTTTAGATCGATACAATATCAAAACAGAGTTGGTTCCCACACATCATGCAGTTTTGTATCGTTTCACGTTTCCTGAGAGTGCTGAAGCTTCAATTGCTATTGATGTGGTTCATTCCTTAGTCATTGATATCGCTACCAATGTGGGAGGAACCGTAAATGCATGTTTTGTGAAATTTGACGAAACCAATCCCCGCAAAATTTACGGGGGTGGACGGTATTCGGGTGGATTTGGAGATGGGGAATATCCTTTGTTTTTTTCAGCTGAGTTAAGTGAAGAACCTGAGGTTTTTGGAACATGGTTGAATCAAACAATTAGTTCGGGCAGTTTAGAAAGCACACAGGCAAATCCGGATGATCGCACAGGAGCCTATGTTCAGTATAAAACGGAAGAAGGGCAGGAGATTTATTTGAAAATGGCAATTTCGTTTAAAAGCGCAGAACAGGCAAAGGAGTTCATGAGTCAGGAAATTGAGGATTGGAATTTTGAAAAATTGCAATCCCGGGGTGAGCAGGCATGGAACAGGGAACTACACAAAATTCAGATTGAAGGAGCGACGGAAGATCAAAAGAAAATATTTTATACATCATTGTATCACAGTTTTTTACAGCCTCGGGACAGATCGCTTGATAATCGTTTTTGGGAAGGTAATACTCCCTTCTGGGATGATCAGTTTGCCGTCTGGGATACCTGGCGCACAGCTTTCCCCTTACTTTCCCTCTTGAAACCTGAAATTGTTTCGTCAAATGTGCAATCCTTCATCGATCGGTATGATCACAATGGAATCGTTCACGATGCTTTTATTGCAGGTATCGATATGTATGCAGAACAGGGAGGAAATAACATCGACAATGTGATTGCAGATGCCATAATGAAAGACCTGAAGGGATTTGATTATGAGGAAGCCTACCAGGTTTTAAAATATAATGCAGACAATGAACGACTAGGCTGGCAGGGTTTTGATGAGCCTGAAGAGATTAAGGAAACCTACTACAAAGAAAGGGGTTGGATTCCCGGTGATATCATGTCGTGTTCATATACGCTTGAGTATGCTTATAATGATTTTTGCATTGCACAGGTGGCCAAAAAATTAGGCTATTCTGAAGATCATGATTTTTATATGAAGCGCTCAAAACAGTGGGAGAATCTCTGGAATGCAGAGCTGGTGAGTGATGGATTCAAAGGGTTTATTGCGCCTAAAGACGTAGAAGGAAACTGGATAAACATTGATCCAAAAAAAGACTGGCATTCATGGCACGAATATTTTTATGAAGCCAACTCCTGGACCTATTCATTCTTTGTTCCTCAGGATTTTAAGCGTTTGATTGAACTATCAGGTGGAAATGAAAGATATTGTGAGCGGCTGGAGCATTCCATTATGAATGGCTTACTCAATATTTCCAATGAACCTTCTTTTGCGGCGGTTCGATCTTTTAGCTATGCCGGAAGACCCGATCTTACTTCAAAATGGGTACGCTACATTATGTCCGGCTTTTACGATTTAGAAGGTTATCCCGGCAATGATGATAGTGGCGCCATGTCGTCGTGGTATGTATTTTCCGCGCTTGGGTTCTTTCCAAATGCAGGTCAGAAGGTGTACATTCTCAATAGTCCGCTGTTTAAAAAAGCTACAATAACCCTTGATAATGGGAATCAGATTATCATCAAGGCGCCCAATGCATCTGATAAAAACATCTATATCAAATCGTGTAAATTAAATGGGAAAGAGCTGGATCATTTATTCCTGGACCATCAGGATTTAGTAAATGGCGCTGTACTGGAGTTTGATTTAGTGGAATAAGCTTCTTTCCTTTCATCTGGCAAGTTTTTGATCTCCCACTTTCCGATAGATACCCGGTTTGGTGCTTACCCAGGGTGTAGGTAGGGCTTATCAGATTTTAAGAAAGTTGAAACCATTGTTAGTCATAAAACCTCTGACCTTCTCATCACCAAAGAATTCAATTACTATACCACTTTCTGTATCTATGAATTTATTGCTTGTCAAAGGCATAAGGTTTAAGTCTCCAACATATTTGTTCTTTATGAAAATTCGCTTGTCTTTCAACTGAACTTTAATTTTAAGCTTCTGACTTTCAAGTTTATATTTTCCGGTAAACTGTTTTAGCTCGGCATTAGATAAACTGACAACTTCAATTGTTATAGGTTGGCTTATTTGCCAGTTATAGTAGTTGGATATAGCATTTTTAACTTCTGAAATGAGCTTACCTCCATTATCAGCATTTGTCATAATAATAACAGCATTCCCCTGATAGGCGAATGCCATCATATCATTTGTAAAGCCTTCGTTTTTACCACCATGCCCGAATATTAATGATTCATTCTTTTTACCTAAAGAAGGCCCAAGTCCCCAACCATTCTTATGTTTGGTTAACATCATTTCAACGGTTTCTTTTGATAAAATACCGTCAGTCTTACCTTGTATGATATCTTGTATTTCGATACAATACAATGCTAATTCAGAAGGAGTAGTCCATAAACCGGCTGCAGCCTGTTCCGGGTAATTGTGCCAAAGGCCTTTAACTAATTCACCATTGCTGTTGTAAGCACCACTGATGTTAGTCTGCAACGCTTTGGATATAGGTTGCTGGAAAGTACTGTTTTTCATTCCTATTGGAAGGAGAATGGTTTGGGCCATATAATTATCAAGCGATGTTCCGCTCACATCCTCAACTACTTTCTCCATTACAGTATATCCACCTCCGGAATATCGCCAGATACTTCCGGGTATGGTATCGACCGTTATTTTTTCTGTATTCCCATTCCCGTTCAGAACTTCAATTATATCAGGGAATTTATCAGTCTGTTTGTAACCAGGAAAACCATGAACTGTTATTCCGGCTGTATGGGTTAATAGTCTTTCAAGTGTTACTTTTTCTGTTTCAGTAAACTTATTTTCAGGAATCTGCCAGTCTTTTAAGTAATCGTTCACATCCTTATTTAATTCCAAACTGCCATTCTCAAATAGTTTTAAGGCAGCCAGAGCTGCAATAGGTTTACTTATTGAACCCGCCTGGAACAGTGTATTCGCATCCACTTTTGTTCCGGTTTCAGTATTAGCATAGCCATATCCTTTTGCCCATTTTATCTTTCCGTTTTCTACAATGGCTATACTTACTCCAGGAACTTTATAGTATTCCATCCTTTCCAGGATGTTAAATTTTTGTATGGAATCCCCTTTTACCTGGATGTTCTTAACTAAAGAATTCTCAATTGCATTTATTTCCAGTAGGATTTGATCATCCAGTTGAGCAAAACAATTGCTCATCAGGCATATTGAGAAAAGAATGAAACAATTTTTTTTCATGGTGATGCTGTTTTATCCGCTTGATTGGAATTATAAGTCCCGATTAAATGATAAATAATCCAGGTAGTTGTAAAAACCAGGATAATTGATAGAGCTCCCATTAAATGAGGCCCTACCTTGATGAACCAATTTTTCATACATAGTAAATTTAGCCATTAACACTTCTGCCAAATTATGCCAGATTATTAAATCCGGCAAGGTCGAATCCGGTTCTTATCCGGTTGTTTGCTGACTCTTATTTGGATTTTTGTAATACTTGTATGGAGCCGAACCTTTGGATATTCATGGGGGAACAAAACTGCAGCTATTTTTTTCGTAAGCATGCTTCTTCCAATTGTTATATGTATACCTGGTGAATTTGAATTGTGTAAACCTGAACCCTAATACTGCTCAGCTTACCCTGTTAGCGGATATGTTGTATTTATCGGGTCATTTTATTTAATGATGAGGCAGATCATAGAAAACCCTCAGCTTATTCAAGAACTATTAGATGAAAAAGAGAAATTGAGGCTTTTGCAAGCAAAGAAAAAATAGGCCGGGTAGTCGGAAGATTACCAGGTGGTTTTTTACGAATTTATCGTTCGTTTATTATCAACACAGAGAAAATCAAAGAATACTCTTTGGATGAAGTTTTTGTGGAGAGGATTCGTTTTAATATTGGCAGAAGCTATAGGAAGGTTGTCAAAGATTCTTTGACGAGCATTCGTTAAGCAACAACTTCAGCCAGCACTTTGCATATTTTTCCTGCC
>CAZRPW010000207.1:0-4845 GCA_964601975.1 uncultured Bacteroides sp. | reverse complement strand
GAGTATGCCGGGAATTGTTGAATTAGACGAGTTGCTGAAATCCATGTCTCCCGAAATGAAGGAGGGTGAGTATGTATTTTGTACTGTTCATGGGAATTATTCCGACTATGCACATTTGAGTCCCCTGGCTTCCTTCATGGAATCAGAAGGTTTAAGCCTCATCGTTTCGGTAGAAGAAGCAGAGAAAGCAAATGAAGCGCTATTGGCCATCAAAGAATTATAATAAGCTATTGAAGATGAGAACACTAACACTACTTCTATTTTGTGCAATCTGGATATCAGGCTGTACCATGGGAGAAAAAAATGATCCACTGCCCCGAATTATAATTTCAACTGATATTGGAGGCAGCGATCCGGATGATTATCAATCGATGGTTCATCTTTTAGTCTACGCTGATCAATTTGAAATAGAGGGAATCATAAGTTCGCCGCCCGATAAGGGTAGAAAAAAACACATTGAAGAGGTGCTGCTTGCGTATGAAAAAGATTACGACCATTTGTTGAGACACTCGAAAGCATTTCCATCTCCCGATTATCTGCGAATTGTCGCAAAACAGGGAGCCACCGATCCTCAGAAAACTAAATTGCCCCAGGAATTATCTGAAGGGGCCAAATGGATCATTAAAAAAGCACATGAACAGGCGGATCAGCCTTTATATGTCTTGGTTTGGGGCTCCATCACGGATGTCGCCCAGGCAATAGGTGCTGATCCGGGCATTAAAGAACAAATCAGGATCTATTCAATTGGTTCCTGGAATACAGTTCAAGATCCCTTAGCCCGTGACTACCTATACGAACACCACCCTGATCTTTGGTGGATCGAAAACAACACCACTTTCAGGGGAATGTATATGGGAGGTTATACCGAAAACAATTATGGCAACCATTCATTTGTAGAACATCATGTGAAGGACTTTGGTGAACTGGGTAAATTATTTTGGGAAAAGAAAAAAGATATAAAAATGGGGGATACCCCATCTGTGTTATATTTTTTAGATGGAGATATCAATGATCCTGCAGGAGAAAGCTGGGGCGGATCCTTTCAGAAAACAGACCATGCTGCGTCTTATTGGACTGACATTCAAGCAGATTCGCTTATCGAAGATGGCAAATATGGTGCGAAAACTGTGAATAGATTCCGACAAGAATACCTTAAAGACTGGGCCATCAGAATGACATGGACGGTCTCAGACTAAATCCATCACAATACCCGTAAGTCTGGGCTTACCTCTGGGGCCGGGAAGAGATTTTAATGGCCTTCAGAAGCGGAGGACAACATGGGTTTGTTTTCCCGGAACCGAATTGATCTTCAGACTTCCCCCGTGCATTTGCATGATCTGTCGCGAAAGACTCAATCCAATGCCGGAACCGTTTTCTTTCGTAGTAAAGAAGGGAATAAAAACCTTATCCATGAGGGCATCAGGAATGCCTGGTCCGTTATCGGATATGCTAATCCAGGGATGCCCGCTTTTATCGATACCTGAAGAAATACTTACCCGGGCGCCCTCTATGGGTCCAGTGGCCTGAAAGGCATTCTTCACCAGGTTGACCATGACCTGGGAGATCTGTAGCTCATCGGCCAACAGTTCCTGGTCTCCCGGCTCGGTTTCACAGACAAGCGTTGTCTTTTCGGCATTCGGAAAAGACCGGGCCATAATGCAAATATTGTCCATGAGCTTACGGACTTGAATGACGCTTTTCTCCGGTTCGGGCATTCGGGTGAGTTGCTGGTAAGATTCCACGAAGCGAAGAAGTCCCTGTGCCTGCTCGTGTATCAATTCGAGTCCGCTGAGGGTGGTGTTGATGGTCTTCTCATCGATCTGCGCGGGAATTTTAACCTTTCCCCCTGCATGGAAGTAGCCACTCAGGCTTTCCGACAGCGAGGTGATGGGGGTCACCGAGTTCATTATTTCATGCCTCATGACCCGGATGAGCTTGCGCCACGATTCGATTTCCTTTTCATCCAGTTCGTGTTTAATGTCCTGGACCGACAAAAGCATAAGTTCTTCCCCTTCTGACAGGAAAGCACTGGCTTTGATGAGTAGTTGTACCACCCCGTCTTCCTTATCCAGGGCAGTCAGCTGCTGCTGCCCGGGACGGATCTCTTCCACCGCCCGGTACAATCGCCGATCAACGGCTTCCAGCTGGGAGATGTGGGTAAAGGGTTCCAGTCCCAGCAATTGCCTGGACTGGTGGTTGGCGTGCAGGATGAAACCCTTCTTGTTAAAGGTGAACATGCCGGTGGCCGCATGCCCGATGAGGGCCTGGAAATACTGTTCCTGCTTCTGATTTTCCTTGTAAATCCGCTGGATCTGCTGGTTCACCTTCCGCAAAGCCCGTCCCAGGTCCTTCTCGATGGGCGCATGACCTTCCTCCGGAAAAGAAAGGGACGAATCCTCGTTCCGGATGGCATCAAAGAAGAAAAACAAGCGTCGATTCACCCGGTTCAGGTAAAAGACCGTATTGATGAGGATGGCAAGCATGATCAACGCCGGAACCAGGGCCAGGATGTTGGCGACCTCACTGAAAACGATCCATGCCAGTCCAAGGGCAGCAGCTACCAGGAGCAGTACCCGGACAAGGATCTGAATGTAGAGGTTTCGGCTAATCATAGTCCGTATTTTCTGACCTTATTATATATGGTTTGGCGAGTGATCCCAAGTTCTTCTGCAGACTTGGTGAGGTTTCCTACCGTTCTTTCGAGGGAGGAAAGGATCATCCGTTTTTCCATTTCTTCAAGGGTCATAAGATCGTTCGCCAGCGGGGGTGTCACTTTGGATTTCAAAAAGAAATCTTCCGGGGTAAGTACAGCAGACTCGTTCAG
Source organism: uncultured Bacteroides sp. (assembly GCA_964601975.1). GTDB lineage: Bacteria > Bacteroidota > Bacteroidia > Bacteroidales. The sequence continues at coordinate 2,021 of CAZRPW010000207.1, read as the reverse complement.
GATGACCGCTTTCTCCATCGTGTGCCGAAGTTCCCGGATATTGCCTGGCCAGGAATAGTTCAGCAGCTTTTCCTGGGCTTTCTGATTCATCTTCAGCCCGTGTTTTTCATATTTGCTTGCATACTGCTTCAGGAAAAACCCGGCCAGGATCAGTATGTCGTTGCCACGCTCCCGCAGGGGAGGAACCTCAATGTGGATGGTATTGATGCGGTAAAGGAGGTCTTCCCGGAACAATCCTTCCTCAACCATCTTTTCCAGGTTCTTGTTGGTGGCGCAGACCAGGCGGATGTCCATGGGAATAGGGTTGTTGGAACCCACCCGCAGGATCTCCCGGTTCTGAATGGCCGCCAGCAGTTTGGCCTGTAAATGAACGGAAAGGTTCCCGATCTCATCGAGAAAGAGGGTTCCCTTGTGGGCCGTCTCAAACTTGCCGGCCCGGTCTTCCCTGGCATCGGTGAAGGCGCCTTTCACATGCCCGAAGAGCTCACTTTCAAACAGGGTTTCGCTGAGAGCACCCATATCGACGGTAACCAAAAGCTCGTCCTTCCTGGCCGATTGACGGTGGATCTCCCGGGCAATCAACTCCTTCCCTGTTCCGTTTTCCCCGGTGATCAGGATATTCGCATGGGTCCTTGCCACCTTTCGTACTACTTTCAGCACATTTAACAAGGGCGGTGAAGATCCGATAATGTCTTTCTGGTCTCGATTAATCTCCTCTTTGAGCCCCTTTTCTTTTCGCCTCAGGTAACCCACCTCTTTTTTAGAAAGATTGAGTTGTATGGCCGCTTTCACTGTGGCCAGTAGCTTACTGTTATCCCAGGGTTTTGGCACAAAATCGGTAGCTCCCTGTTTAAGCACTTTTACCGCCAGTTCGACATCGCTGTATGCGGTTATCAGTACCACAGAAATGTCTGGATGTTCCTGCTTGATCCGGTTCAGCCAGAAAAGACCTTCGTTCCCGGTATTGATCCCGGCCAGGAAGTTCATATCGAGAATCACAAGATTGTATTCTCTCTTTCGGAGTTCTGTCGGAATCTGGTTTGGGTCGGTGATCCCCCGAACTACATCAAATTCGGGCCTCAGCAATATCTCCAGGGTGCTGATGATGCTTTTGTTATCGTCGACGATGAGGATGTTTCCCTTTGTCATTAGCTTCGGTCTTCCATTCCAGGTCAAATCTAAGCCACTTTAAAATTAATGACAAGGAACTGTTAAATTATTTTACACTATTACGTAAATAATTTTAACGATTCCTCTGAAACACCCATAGCTAAATAACACATTATGTGCAAGATAACTTTATGGCACGCTTCTGGATATGGAGTTGTTGGAACGCCCCAAAAAACACAGATTAAGTAATATGATTAAAACGGAATCCATCACAAAGATCTTTCGCACAAGGGAAGTGGAAACCACGGCTTTGGACCAGGTAGATCTGCACATCAGGCAGGGCGAATTTGTGGCAGTAATGGGACCCTCGGGCTGTGGAAAATCCACCTTGCTGAATATCCTGGGACTACTTGACTATCCGAGCCAGGGAGATTATTATTTTAACGGTGCCCGGGCGGATGGACTTTCGGAACGCGATCGCACCTCTTTACGGAGGGGCAACATTGGCTTCATCTTTCAGAGTTTTAACCTGATTGATGAGCTCAATGTGTTCGAAAATGTAGAGGTCCCCCTGAATTTCCTGAATCTCAGGTCACGCAAACGCAGGGAACAGGTGGAAGCAGTGCTGGATCGCATGAAGTTAGGACACCGGGGGAGGCATTTCCCACAGCAACTTTCAGGGGGACAACAACAGCGTGTGGCTATTGCACGGGCGGTAGTGTCCCGGCCGAAACTGATTCTGGCTGATGAACCAACAGGAAACCTGGACTCAAAGAACGGCCTCGAGGTTATGAACCTGCTCACCGAACTCAACCAGGAAGGAACCACGGTGGTTATGGTTACCCATTCCCTGCACGATTCCAAATTTGCCCATCGTGAGCTTCACCTGTTCGACGGACGCATCCGGAACA
>CAZRPW010000206.1:0-4855 GCA_964601975.1 uncultured Bacteroides sp. | reverse complement strand
GCAAACTTTGCTAACTTCGTTTGAAGTAAAATCAATCTCTATGAAACTTCTTTTATATGGAAGACCTGATTATAAAACCAACAGATAAGTCCTTATCTGTAGATATATCATTTGGAATACTGAATTTCACAGGCCGTTCCATACTCACAGACCCCAAGGTTTTTTTTGATCCAATCAACAACTGGGTAAGTAAATATCTACGTAATCCCGCAGATGAAACGGTTGTTTCAATAAAACTTGAATACATTGATACAGCGTCCACCCAGGCGCTCTACCAGATGCTGAGACAGCTAAATAGTGTAAGAAAAAAAGATCGGGTTTTAATGGTTAACTGGTATGTGGAAGATGAAGATCCGGAAATGAAAGAATTGGGTGAAATGATTGAACAGCGACTCGGCATCGAATTCCAGTACCTCGAGTACTAGCATTAGCGAAAATTTTCCTAAATTCGGTAATTACAATTACAATATGCCTGACTTACCGATTTACTCATGACAGAAGAAAAAAGCAAACTATCCAGGTCTGAACTGGAAGAGTTATGCCTGAAGCAGAATATCGTTATTGAGAGAAAAGACCCATTCACCAACTCAAAAATCTTCCTCCCAAATATTGAAAAGATCAATAAAATGATCAGGGAGTTTGACTTTCTTGTAGATGGTTCATCCAGGGGAAAGGCCGTAAATGAGATCAGTAAAATCGAAAGATATCTTTTCGCTAACGAGGACAATTCGGACGATAAAAGCAAATACCTGGCAAGCTACTACTCCACCGCATCCATGTACATTGAAAATCACAGGAGTCTCCTGGAAGATAAGCGTTCTGAAAACTGGAAATACCTTTTTGTCAGCTATTTCAAACTTGAAGATATTTACAAGTACTTTAACAAGGATGTAAGTGCTTCAGTATTTTTTAAAGACTACGCCATCTACAAGGATATGGTGGAACTTACTTATAATGTAAAACTGATGGAATACCTCAGGAGCCAGGTTGCACTTGAGATCCCTGTAGATGATGATAAAGACATGCCCGCCAAAATAGACGAGCTCAATCTGAAGTTGATCCTCTTTCACGAACTGGGCATTCTGGACCTCTTAAAAGATCGGATTTCTGAAAGCACCATGCCCAACCTGGCAAAGTTTCTAACGGTGATGTTAAAAGAGGACCCCTCTCTATGGAGAACCGTCATGAATAAACTAAAGAATCTGAACCTCCAGAATGACAATGATCTGCTTACTGAACTGAACCTGAACAAAGCACATGAAATCATCTCGGTGTTTGGAATTGAGCTGGAAAAGGAGTAATATTATGTCAGCAATATAATTGAATACAAGAAACAGATAAAGGATGGATAACATTAATATTGAGCCTACTAAAAAATCTCTAGAAGTTGAATGCTCCCCCGGCTATTTCAAGTTATCCGGGAACTCTATTCTTTCCGATCCCCGGAAATTTTTCAAGCCCATTGTAGATTGGGTGGGAGCTTATGTCGAAGAGCCCGAGGATAAAACAACCATCGATTTGAAACTGGAATATGTTGATACAGCATCAGTCCAGAGCGTTTTTGACCTGATGAGAATGTTCAAACCCCTTCAGGAGAAGAACAAAGAGGTTGCAGTAAACTTTTACTTTGAATTCGATGATCCGGAACTTCTCGAACTGGGCGAGATCATGGAAGGAAGACTGGGTATAAAATTTAATTTCATTGAATACCAGTAGGGAGTACATTACTAAGCGTACTCTTTTTTACCTTATTACACTCCCGGTTTGTATCATTCCGGGAGTTTTTTTTATTCAAAAAACACTATGCTTAAAATGGAAAACAAGATCAACCGAAGAACATTCCTGGGTACCACGGGAGCCTTTGTATCCGGAAGCCTGATGGCCTCACCCCTCTCGAACTATGCGCTAAGTAAAGGACAGAAGATTAAGGCCGTGCTGGTGGGCACCGGAATAAGGGGAACATCATTCTGGGGCAAGAACCTGGTGGATCATTTTTCTGACATCCTTGAGTTTGTTGGGCTCTGCGATATTAATCCTGGCCGGCTGGAATATGCCGCAAAATATATGGGTGTGAGTTGCCCCCTCTATACCAGTTTTGAAAAGATGATTAATGAAAGCGCTCCCGACCTTGTGATTGTCACCACAAAAGATTCCACCCACCATGAGTTTATTATCAAGGGACTGGATATGGGCTGTGACGTACTCACCGAAAAGCCTCTTACCACCGATGAGCGAAAGTGCCAGGAAATCCTGGATGCTGAAAGGCGATCCAACAGGAAAGTTATCGTAGGCTTCAATTATCGTTGGGGACCCTATATGACAAAAATTAAAGAGCTCCTGCAAAACGGGGCCATAGGCAAAGTCACCTCGGTAGATTTCCACTGGTACCTGAATACCTACCACGGGGCTTCATATTTCAGGAGATGGCATGGCCTGAGGCAATCGGGAGGATCACTCTGGGTCCACAAGGCCACCCATCATTTTGATCTGCTCAACTGGTGGCTGGATAGTGACCCTGAAGAGGTATTTGCCTATGGGGACCTTGAATTTTACGGTTCCAATGGTCCCTTCCGGGGCGACAAGTGCCGCAGCTGCCAGCATAAGAATGAATGTAAATTTTACTGGGATATTACAGGGGATAAGCGCTCCATGGACCTCTATGTGAACAATGAACATTACGACGGTTACATTAGAGACTCCTGCCTTTTCCGGCCCGAGATCAATATCTACGACAAGATGTCGGCCCAGATCAAATACAAAGACAACACCTATGTGAACTACTCTCTGACTACGTATTCCCCCTACGAAGGTTGGAAAATTGCCTTCAATGGCACCGAAGGCCGAATTGACGCATGGCTCGATATCCCATTCATGAAAGGTGAGAATATTTCTCAGGCAGAGATGCATGAGCTGGAAATGTCGCAGGATGATCTTATGCTGCAGTCGGAACCTGTGATCGTCCATAAACTCTGGGAAGATTTCAAAGTTGAAAATGCCACCTTCAATAAGGCAGGGCACGGAGGTGGTGATGTATTGCTCCAGAACCAGGTATTCCGCACCCCCGAAAAGAAGGACCCCTTTAACCGTGCTGCCGGAATCAGGGACGGCGCCATGTCCATTCTGATTGGAATTGCAGCCAGGAAGAGTATTGAATCGGGCGAGCCCGTTCGTATTTCTGAACTCACTGATCTGGAACCCAGAGCCAAACGGATATAATAAAGTCCATAAAAAAGCAACCCCATGTTGAATCGAAGAAAATTTATCCAGGCCGGAGCTGCATCTGCTGCCGGAGCAGCCATGGCCGGCTGTACTTCAGGTATAAGCCCGGTGGAGGAAAGCCCGGCTAAAAATATCAGGCACAACCCCATTGGAGTTTCCACTTACTCCTTCTGGCAATTCAACAGGCCCAAGAATGATCCGCCCATTGAGGACATTATCGACCATGTAGCAGCCATGGGGTTCGACGGGGTGGAACTCCTGCTGGTTCAAATGCCTTCTGAAGAAATTCCCTACCTGAACAAGCTGAAAAGACAAGCATTTCATGCCGGATTGGACCTGATGGGCTTTTCCACTCACCAGGGCTTTGTTTACCCCTCGGAGGAACTTAGGAAGGAGAATATTGATCTGACCATCCATCAGATCGAATTGGCATACCAGCTGGGGATTCCCACCATGCGAATCAATACCGGTCGCTGGGGAACCAGCAAGGACTTCGATGAGTTGATGGCCAACAGAGGCATCGAACCCACCCTGGATGGATATACCGATGAGGACGGATTTAAATGGGTCATTGATTCTCTTGAAAAAGTTATTCCGTATGCTGAAAAATGTGGAGTGACGCTGGGATTGGAAAATCACTGGGGTCTGGGCCGTACTCCGGAAGGGGTCAAACGCATCTTGGATGCTATAAACTCGCCCTGGCTAAGCGTTACCCTGGATACCGGGAACTTCCTGGAGGATCCCTATGACAGACTGGAAATATTGGCTCCCTACACTTCACTGGTTCAGGCCAAAACCTATTTCGGGGAGGGAAAATGGTATACCCTGGACCTGGATTATCCACGCATTGGTGAAATCATGCGTAAGCACAATTACAGGGGATATATCTCCCTGGAAATGGAAGGCAAGGCCGATCCCATGGAGGCTGTTCCCAGGAGCCTGGATTTGCTCAGGGATTCCTTTTACTATAAACTTTAGCATGGATTTTTACCAGGCCATATCGAAACACTACAGGGAAATCTTTCCCATGAACCCCCTGCAGGCCGGTTTTGTGAAAGAATCCTTTTCAACACTCCAGGAGAAAACACTCCTGGATGTAGGCTGTGGTAAGGGTGACCTGGTGCTTGAACTTTCGACTTCCTTTGGCCATCTTACCGGAATCGACCTTGACAGCTCCATGCTGGAGGATGCCAGTGCTACAGCTCCGGACAATACCAGCTTTTTAAGACTTGATATGATGGACCTTAAAAAGCAATATGGAGAAGGAGCCTTCGACGGGCTGCTCTGTTTTGGCAATACGCTCGTGCATTTACCCGACCTGCACTCCATCTCGGAATTTCTCCGGCAGGCGCAGAAGGTTCTCAGAGGAGGTGGAAAGCTCCTGCTTCAGATCATCAATTATGACCGCATACTGGACCAGGATGTAAGATCATTACCTACAATCGATACTGATCACTGTAGCTTTGTCAGGAATTACAACTACGACAGCCAGGCTCACCTGGTGGACTTTGAAACCATCCTTAAAATCAAAACCAGCGGGGAGCACATTGTAAATAAAATCCGGCTTTATCCTCTGCGAAAGGCAGAACTTCACTCCATTTTACTTGATGCCGGATTTTCATCCATCTCCTACTAT
>CAZRPW010000205.1:0-4878 GCA_964601975.1 uncultured Bacteroides sp. | reverse complement strand
AGACTTTACGGACTTTACAGACTTTACAGACTTTACAGACTTTCGACTAATACTGTGCACTGTGCACAATCTGATGCCCAAGCAGCCTGTCATACCTTGTGCCCGGTGGCCGGTCATAAAATAGTACAAGGTATTCGTTTTCGGTTTCATAGAAGGAGCCCTCTATTTCGGCCACATCGAATTGTTCGGACATGGATGGCAGGAAGAGGTAACGGTAGTTGTATACACCTTGTTTTAGCAGCAAGCTTTGTTTATAGGCGCCTTCCCCGGCATCATACTCCATACGGTTCATGTCATTGAACTGCCAGTTGGTGAGTGCCCCGGCAATGTATACAGCCCCATCCAGGGCCAGAGGTATCTCCAGCCTGAAATGAACGAAGACATAGTCGGCATCTACTGCCGGTTCCCGGCCCCCTTCCGATGCGATGTGGTATCTTCCGTTGATATCTTCCTGGGAGAGGTAAACGTGGGAGGGGTTTGGTTTGTCGGGTTTCAGCTGAAAATGGAACCAGGGGTCGATGAAATCGATGGATTGCACATAGTAGGTGGGGGTCCGGGTGTTCTTGGTGTCGAAGAAACGGAATTCGTTGCCCCCGGGGAAGATATTTTCCTCGTGAAAATCATAGACCAGTTCGCCAGGGTTCACCATGTAGGGCTGAAGGGGGCCGATACCCATGTCCCACAATCCGTTTTGAAAGATCATGGCCGTGGTTTCAGAGAAGGGATCGTTGATATTGATCCCGGCATGACCCACCGTGAAGTCCACTTCGTGACAACAGCCCTGGTATTTTTGCTGAACCGGGTAGCCAGCTTTGGCCTGGATGTTTACAGCGCTTTCGGTTACCATAAAGCGTTTGGTAAAGACCACATCGTCCGGGTCCCAGTCACGATAAACAAGCAGCAGGTAGTTTCCTGAGAGCAGCACCCTGGTGTAAGCGTTGGGAATATTCAAAGTGTGATGTACATATGAAGTGTAGGTGTTAAATGAAGGAGTTCCTCCCGGGATTTCATTTTCGGAGTAGCCCTCCAGGTATTCCTGTTCGGTAAGATCGGAGAGGGTCCAGTCGGCATTACAGTGGATCACCTTATATAAAAGCGTGGGTTGATCCTTCGAAAGGTCGTCGAACTCCAGAACCAGGGGAACATCACCCTGCAGCTTTGTTATAGGATAACTTTGAGGCCAGCCTTCCCTGTATAACTGGATGGTGAGGTATTCCGGCGAAAGAACGACCTCCCTGAGATGTCCATCGGGATCCTCATAGGGTGCCTGAGCATCAAGGCTTGAGCCAAGGATGAGTGTCAGGACTAAACATGTTATAGAAAATGTGGTTGATCTCATGGGACTTCCTAACTTTAGATATGATTGGGCTGAAAAACAACAAGAACCGTACCCCTTTTTAATAGATTAATGATATGTGCACCTGTTAAAACTGATTTATATCAGGTTTTACTTTGTGTGCAGCATGACAAAAATACCTATTTTTGAGCATTCTTTTACTGTTACAAAGATAACAATGGCAGAGGTAATTAAGATTAAAAAAGGTCTCGACATCCATATGAATGGAGAGGCTGAAAAAATTTATGTGAAAGCCCCACGGGCAAAAACATATGCGATCAAGCCAGGCGACTGGCATGGGCTAACTCCCAAGATCATTCCAAAACTGTGTGAGCCTGTGAAGGTGGGTACGCCCATTTTCTATGACAAGTATAACCCTGAGATCAAATTTACCTCGCCGGTGAGTGGGATTCTCCTTTCAATCAACAGGGGTGAGCGCAGAAGGATTATCGAGGTGGTCGTTGAGGATGACGGGAAAGATACCCCTGAGAAGTTCCTTAAGGGTGACCCCTCCGGTATGAGCAGGGATCAGATCGTAGAGAACCTGCTCAGCAGCGGCCTCTGGCCCTTGATTCGCCGCAGGCCCTACACAGTGATTGCCAAACCAGGCGAGACACCCAAGTCAATCTTTATCTCTGCCTTTGCTACATCACCCCTGGCTCCCGATTTTGACTTCATCATGAAGGATAGCGAGGATGATTTCCAGTGGGGGGTAAATGTTCTGAAGATGCTGACCGAAGGAAAGGTTCATCTGAACCTGGACGGGAGGTACCCATCTGTGAGAACACTGGCATCCATTCAAGGGGCAGAGATTAACCGCTTCAAGGGACCGCACCCTGCAGGGAATGTGGGAACCCAGATATACAACCTCGATCCCATTAATAAGGGTGAAGTAGTTTGGGTGGTTCAGCCCCAGGATGTGGTAGCCATTGGAAGACTTTTCAAAAACGGGGAGTATGATCCATCCATGGTGGTGGCGCTTACCGGAGAAAGTGTTGAAAAACCTCAGTATTACAAGACCATAAGAGGAACCGCTGTAGCTCCCCTGCTGGAGAAGCAGTTAAAGGAGGGCAATCAGCGTGTGATCAGCGGAAATGTGCTGAATGGCCGGCAGATCAGTGCTGAAACAGGCTATGTGGGTTTTATGGATTCACAGCTGACCGTGATTCCCGAAGGAAACTTCCACGAGCTTTTTGGCTGGATCCTGCCCGGGTTTAAAAAGAAGTCGGTTTCAAGATCCTTTGCTTCAACCTGGCTGACACCCAATAAGAAGTTTAGCCTGAATACGAATTATCACGGAGGAGAACGGGCCTTTGTAATGACAGGCGAGTATGAAAAAGTACTGCCCATGGATATCTTTCCGGTGCAGCTTCTTAAAGCCATCATGGTGAATGACATCGACAAGATGGAGCAGCTTGGTATCTATGAGCTGGATGAGGAAGACCTGGCCCTGTGCGAGTTTGTTTGCACCTCTAAAACCCCGGTTACCAAGATCCTCAGGGAGGGTCTCAGGGCACTGAGAAAAGAAATGGAAGAATAATCTTTACACCAATCAATAAGCATGAGTTTACGACGATTTGTAGATAAGATCAAACCCTCTTTTGAAAAAGGGGGGAAGCTTCACATATTCCTGGCGGGATTTGAAGCCATCGAGACCTTCTTCTTTGTGCCCGACCGGGTTACAACAGGAAGGGTACACATCAGGGATGCCAACGACATGAAGCGTTCGCTGATCATCGTTATTATTGCCATGGTGCCTGCATTGCTTTTTGGCATGTGGAACACGGGTTTCCATCACTTCCAGGCCCTGGGGCAGGAAGCTGGTTTCTGGCAGTTATTTGGTTTTGGTTTCCTGAAGATTCTGCCTATCATTATTGTGTCATACGTGGTGGGACTGGGAATTGAGATTGCCTTTGCACAGTGGCGTAATGAGGAGGTGGCAGAAGGTTACTTTGTTTCCGGAATGCTGATCCCGCTGGTTATGCCAGCCGATGTGCCGCTCTGGATGGTGGCTGTAGCTACTGTCTTTGCCGTGGTGATCGGGAAAGAAGTGTTTGGAGGAACAGGGATGAATATTCTGAACCCCGCACTGGTGGCAAGGGCCTTTCTGTTTTTTGCCTATCCCAGCTCGATGTCGGGCGACAAAGTCTGGATTGCCGGTATGACAGATGGTACAGGTATCCTGGATGGATACACGGGTTCTACCATACTTGGACAGGCAGCTCAGCATACTTCAACATTTGTAAACGGATTGGGTGAGGCCTATACGAGTATGGATATGTTCCTGGGGACCCTCCCCGGATCGATCGGGGAGACTTCCACGCTTGCTATTTTAATTGGTGCTCTGATTCTGATCCTGACTGGTGTTGGGAGCTGGAAGGTCATCCTTTCGGTATTTGCCGGTGGAGCTGCCATGGGTGTGATCCTGAACCTTTTTGCAGTAAACGAATTTATGGCCCTTCCCTTCTGGCAGCACCTGCTACTGGGCGGATTTGCCTTTGAAGCAGTCTTCTTGGCTACCGACCCGGTGACAGCCGCTCAGACTGAAAAAGGTAAATGGATATACGGATTCCTTATTGGCTTCCTGGCCATCCTGATCAGGGTACTTAATCCTGCCTACCCCGAGGGGGTAATGCTGGCCATTCTGCTGATGAATGTCTTCGCTCCGCTGATTGACCATTACATTGTTGAGGCCAATATCAAGAAGCGATTAAAAAGAGCCAAAGTAAGTGCAAACTAATATCACGAAACGAAAATGAGGAATTTTAGCAATACATACATATTTGTCTTTTCGGCCATCATGGTGACCATCGTGGCGGTGCTGCTTTCATTCGTTTCCATGCAGCTGAAACCCCGGCAGGAGATGAATGTCCAGATTGAAAAGAAACAGGACGTACTCCGCTCGGTGGGAAAAGCTGAAAATGTTGGAGAGGCAGATGACAAGAATACCTATATCAATGAAGAGTTCGGTAAGTACATCACCGAATCTTATGTAGTTGACTATAATGGAAAAAAGCTTGAGGCCGATGCCTTTGAGGTAATGCTTGCGCTGGCTGCCGAGATCAGGCTTCCCCGTGAGGAACGTAAATATCCTGTCTTTGTCTATGAAGAAAACGGAGGAGCAAAGAAATATGTAATCCCGGTACGCGGGAAAGGACTATGGGGTCCCATCTGGGGATATGTTGCCCTGGAAGAGGATCTGAATACCATCGCCGGTGCAGTGTTCGATCATAAGGGTGAGACACCCGGACTGGGTGCTGAGATTAATACAGGATGGTTCCAGGCGCCTTTTACAGGAAAAACCATTTTCACTGAGGACGGAGAATTTGTTTCCATCGAGGTTGCAAAGGGAGGAGCCGATCCTGCGAACCCCCACCAGGTGGATGCGATTTCCGGCGGAACTATAACATCCAAAGGTCTTGAGGCGATGCTGGTTGATTGTTTGACCGGTTATGTTGCTTACTTTAAGGAATTAACAAATTGAAATTATGAGTACAGAAAAGGAACCTTTATTTTCCCCGAAGAACATGAAGCTTCTGACC
>CAZRPW010000204.1:0-5117 GCA_964601975.1 uncultured Bacteroides sp. | reverse complement strand
GTGGAGGCTGCCACACAGACCTGGGCCACCATTACCCTGCAGAACTATTTCAGGATGTACCATAAGCTTTCAGGGATGACCGGAACTGCCGAGACAGAGGCAGGTGAGCTCTGGGACATTTATAAACTTGACGTGATGGTCATTCCCACCAACCGGCCCATTGTTCGGGACGACCGTCAGGATCTGATCTATAAGACCAAACGCGAGAAATACAATGCGGTGATCGACGAGCTTGTAAAACTTAACAAGGCCGGGCGCCCTGCGCTGGTGGGTACAACCACTGTTGAAGTTTCCGAACTTCTTTCGAAGATGCTCAACATCCGGAAGATTAAACACAATGTGCTGAATGCTAAGCTGCACCAGAGGGAGGCCGATGTGGTGGCGCAGGCTGGAAAGGCTGGAGGGGTTACCATTGCTACAAACATGGCCGGACGGGGTACCGATATCAAGCTCTCCGAGGAGGTGAAGAATTCAGGTGGACTTGCAATTATCGGTACAGAAAGGCATGAATCACGACGGGTCGACCGCCAGTTGCGTGGACGTGCGGGCAGGCAGGGCGATCCGGGTTCTTCACAATTTTATGTGTCCCTGGAAGACGATTTGATGCGACTGTTTGGATCGGACCGTATTGCCGGGATGATGGACAGGCTTGGTCTGAAAGAAGGGGAAGTCATTCAACACTCAATGATTACCAAGTCCATTGAAAGGGCTCAGAAGAAGGTTGAGGAGAATAACTTTGGAATCAGGAAGAATCTGCTGGAGTATGATGATGTGATGAACTCCCAGAGAGAGGTGATTTACAAGCGCAGGAAACATGCCTTATACGGCGAGCGTATCGGACTTGATATTGCCAATATGATGTACGATGTGACCGAAAGCATCGTTAACTCATTCCATCAGAGCAGTGATTTTGATGGTTTTAAACTGGAGCTGATCCGGTTCTTTTCAATCGAATCTCCGGTCACGGAGGATGAATTCAGAAAGGGAGACAGCACTCAGCTTATAGAAACCATCTATGAGATGCTTCTGGATGCTTATAAAAGAAAGCAGGAGAGTATTTCGGATCAGGCCATGCCCATTATCAACCAGGTATATGAGCATCAGCGACAGGTATATGAAAACATTGTGGTTCCTGTATCCGACGGTACAAGGGTATTCCAGGTGCTGGCAAACCTTGAAAAATGCCACGATACCAACGGTAAGGAGTTGGTGAGATCCTATGAGAAAAGTATAATCCTGGCCAGCATCGACCAAAGCTGGCAGGAACACCTGCGTGAACTGGACGACCTGAGGCAGTCGGTCCGAAATGCCCAGTACGAGCAAAAGGATCCGCTGTTGATCTATAAATTTGAGGCATTTGAGCTCTTTACAGCCATGATTGAGAAGATTAACAGGGATGTGGTTTCCACCCTGATGAAAGCACATATCCCACTGAAAGATCCCCAGAGTGTTCGCAAGGCAGAAGCTCCCAAGCGAATGGACCTAAGTAAATTTGAAGCCAATAAGGATGAGACCCCCTCCTATAACGATCCTTCGGGAGGTAAGTCCAAGGATGGACGGAGCCAGGCTCAACAACCTGTCAGGGTAGAAAAGAAAGTGGGAAGGAATGATCCCTGCCCCTGCGGAAGTGGAAAGAAATACAAGAATTGTCACGGCGGAGCAGGTGCAGCCTGATCCCTAAAAATTCATTGCGGCATCGAGCTGTTTGATCTCGTTGCAGAGTCTGTCAGTGGCGGGAACCAGGGGGAGCCTCAGGACATTATCACAATAGTTGTGTATTTCCATTGCAGCTTTGATACCTGCCGGGTTTCCTTCTTTAAATATGGCCTTGACCATAGGTGTAAGCCGGTAGTGGAGTTTTCTGGATGTTTCATAGTCCCCTTTCAAAGCTGCATTTACAAGGGAGGAAATCATTCCGGGATATCCGTTCCCGATCACACTCACTACACCGTCTCCTCCCAGGGCCATCATGGGCAGTGTAAGGGCATCATCGCCCGAAATTACAAGGAAATCCCCAGGTCGATTCGAAAGCAGTGTGGTCACTTGATCAAGATCGCCGGAGGCCTCCTTCACACCCAGGATTTTGTCAGATTGTTCAACAGCCAGTCTCAATGTAGTTTCGGCACTCATATTGCATCCGGTGCGACCTGGAACATTATAGAGCATTAAGGGAAGCTCCGATGCCACTGCAATTGCAGAAAAGTGCTGATAAATACCTTCCTGTGTAGGTTTGTTGTAATAGGGAACCACACTGAGAATCGCATCAATTCCATTGAGCTTCAGTTTTCTGATTGAATCAATGGATGAACGCGTGTCATTGCCTCCGACACCTACAACCACGGGCAGTCTTTCAGCGTTTGCATCTAATACACATTTTACAACTTCTTCCTTCTCGCTTGCCGACAGGGTAGGGGTCTCGGCGGTAGTGCCCAGCACCACCAGGTAGTCGATGCCATTGTCGATTAATCTTTCAGTCAGCAGGGTCAGGGCATCAAAGTCCACCGCGCCGGAAGGATTAAAGGGGGTGATCAATGCTACTCCTGCACCTCTGAATAATATTTTGTTTTTCTTCGTCATTCTCTATTGGGTGTTAACATGGCAATATAAATCTTAAACTGCTCGGCCAGAAAAGCAACTTCCCTGTTCTCGGTCAGACTAATCATCAGGTCGTAATCATTCTCTTCATCGGTGAAGCATCCGACCTTAAACTGAGCGGTGGAAAGCTGAACCAGGAACTGTAATTCCAGGGACAGGTCCAGGGTGAAGTCAAAGAGCAGATCAGGTTCCGTGGCATGGAAAGCCTCCACTGCCTCACCGGAGGGTTTCATGTACCAGTTCAGGTCTTTTCGTGTAATAAAAGCGTAGTTTTTCCAGAAAAGCAGTTCCTGGGGTATCTCCTTTTGATTTACATAGCCGAATACACTGCAGTTGATGTTTTTTTCTTCCAGGAATTTCCTGAAATCCTTGATCACCTTGAAGGATTCCGGATTACTGGTGTCGAAAAGAATAACAGCGGACTTTGCAGTTTCAAAATTGTGAACCTGTTTGTTACGCTCGACACCCTTTTTTTTTCTTTTCAGGATTTTTTTCCCTATGCTTTCTTTAAGCTTTGCCATTGACAACAAAAATACAATTAAATCGATAAGACAACTACCCGAGCATGGATAAGAATTCCTGTTCATTCAGGATGGGAACCCCAAGCTTTTGAGCCTTCTCGAGTTTACTGGGTCCCATTTTCTCGCCAGCCAGGATGAAATCGGTTTTCTTGCTGATGGAGCTTGTGAATTTTCCCCCATTTTCCTCGATTATTTTCTTATACCCTTCCCGGCTGTGAGATTTAAAAACTCCGGAGATTACAAACGTTTTGTCCGCCAGGGTATTACTGAGTATGGATGGCTGATCCCTTATTCCCAACTGTAAACCATAAGCTTCAAGCCTTCGTATGATTTCCATGTTGTCGGGTTCATCGAAATAGTCAATCAGGGATGTTGCAATTCTTTCACCAATCTCGTCCACCTCCTCGAGGGCCTTTTGATCTGCCCTGATTAACGCTTCCATGCTACCAAAGGCTTCAGCCAGTTTTCTTGCAACAGTTTCACCCACATAACGAATACCAAGCGCATATAGCAGGCGCGGGAATGCCACCTCACGGGAGGCGGAGATACTATCTACCAGGTTTCGGGCCGACTTCTCGGCAAAACGTTCAAGGCCCAGCACGTCTTCGTATTTTAAGGCATAGAGATCGGCCACATTCTTCACCAGTCCCTCCCTGAAAAGCTGGTCTATGGTGGCTTCTGCTGCATGGATATCCATGGCTTTCCGGCTGATGAAATGCTCCAGTCTGCCCTTGATCTGAGGTGGACATCCGGTGGTATTCGGACAGTAATGGGCTGCTTCATCCTCCCTGCGTACCAGGGGTGTACTACACTGCGGACATACCGTGATAAATTCAAAGGGCACTGAATCAGCTTTTCGCTGTTCGATGGCTACCCCAACGATCTTTGGAATAATCTCCCCGCCCTTTTCCACATATACCATATCCCCGGCACGGATATCCAGCAGGGCAATCTGGTCTGCATTGTGCAGAGAAGCTCTCTTCACGGTGGTGCCTGCGAGCTGTACAGGATCCAGGTTGGCTACCGGAGTCACGGCACCTGTTCGGCCGACCTGGAAATCAATGCTGTGAAGACGTGAGAGTGCCTGTTCTGCTTTAAACTTATATGAAATAGCCCATTTAGGGGTTTTTGCAGTGAAACCCAGTTCCTGTTGAAGATGGATGGAATCCACCTTGATTACTACGCCGTCGATTTCAAAGGGCAGGTCATGCCGTGCGACATCCCAGTGATCGATAAAGGCATAGATTTCGTCCATCGTGCTTACCAGCCTGCTGTAGGAGGGAACCTGGAATCCCCATTCCCTTGCTTTTTCAAGCCCCTCATGGTGATTTTTAAAAAGCTGTTGTTCTCCTGGTATATAATAAAACAGGCAGTCCAGCGGTCTGCTTGCCACCATTGCCGAATTTTGCATTTTCAGGGTGCCTGAGGCCAGGTTCCTGGGGTTTGCATAGAGCGCTTCTCCCTTTTCCTCCTGCTCACGGTTCATCCTTGCAAAGCCCTCCAGGGGAATAATGACTTCACCCCTGATCTCAAAATGATCGGGATAATCTTCACCTCTGAGTTCCAGGGGTATACTTTGGATCGTCCGGATATTCCGGGTTACATCGTCGCCCCGCATACCATCGCCCCGGGTCAGCGCCTGGCTGAGGGCTCCCTTTGTATAGGTCAGGGCCACAGCCACACCGTCATATTTGAGTTCACAATAGTAAGTTACTGCATCACCCGTGGTTTTTCGTACACGTTTATCGAATTCGGCAAGTTCTTCCCTGTTGTATGTATTCCCCAGGGAGAGCATTGGGTAACGGTGCTTAAATGATTGAAATTCAAGGTTCAGGTCACTGCCCACCCTGTGGCTTGGCGAATTTTCATCTTCGAACTGGGGAAAGCTGCTTTCCAGTTCCTGCAGTTCTTTCAACAAATGATCATATTCAAAATCAGAGATTAGAGGCTCCGATTTGACGTAGTAATTGTAGTTATACTGGTGAAGTGTTTCGCGGAGTT
>CAZRPW010000203.1:0-5192 GCA_964601975.1 uncultured Bacteroides sp. | reverse complement strand
TTCTTTCCGGATTGATCAAGTCCTTACGCAACTCCTGACTTTATATACTCTTTACGGACTTTACAGACTTTACGGACTTTACAGCCTTTACAAACTTTACAGACTTTACAGACTTTACGGACTTTACAGACTTTACAGACTTTATTGACTAAAACGGCCAAAACCTAGGAATGACCAAAAGGGAGATGATCAGGGCCAGGATGTTCAAGGGCAGGCCGATTTTCCAGTAATCACTGAATTTGTAGTTGCCGATGCTTTGGACGATCAGGTTGGTCTGGTAGCCGATGGGAGTGGAGAAACTGGCTGAAGCAGCAATGCATATGGTGATGAAGAAGGGTCTTGGATCAACGCCCAGCTGTGTGGCCGCAGCATAGGCGATAGGGAAGGTGATGGCTGCTGCTGCATTGTTGGTGATGATTTCGGTGAAAATATTGGTGATGATGAAAATGGCGGCCATTACGCCGATGGGGCCAAAGCCTTCTGAAATATTGATGGTACTTCGGGCGATGAAGTCGGCTGCTCCGGAATTTTGTAGTGCCTTGCTGATTCCGATGGCGCAGGCGATGGTGATCAGGACATCCCAATTGATGGGTTTGGTGTATTTTTTAGGTGTGAAAATCTTCATTGTGGCCATCAGTACTGCGGTGACAGCAGCGAAGAAGAACATGTCGTAATGGTTCTTGCCAATTGTGGGAATATACCTGCCAAGCGTGGCTCCGGCGATCATGAATGTGACCAGGATCATAGCGACCCATCTGCGACGTCGGTCTTTGGAATCATCCATCTCTCCAATTTCGGTGGCCATGTAAAAGACCCGTGATTTGCCCCAGTAGCGGGTGAAATCGTCGGTGGTCAGAAGCATGAGATTGTCGCCGGCCTTCAGTTCCAGGTTTTCCAGGTTGGTGGTGATTCGTTCACCATTTCTGTGCACAGCCATAACGACTGCATTGTAGTGTCCATAGAAATCGAATTCCCCAAGAGTTTGCTGGATGCCTGGGAATCGGGGGGCAATCACAACTTCGACCTGTTTTAGTGAGTTCTTCAGGAAATCGGGATTTACATTGTTCAGGGCATTTAGTTTTATACCACTCGAATGTGTGAGATATCCCACATGCTCTGCGCTGCCTGCAACAATTAATTTATCATCCGCTTCGAGGGTGAACGGGGTGTTGGAAATCCGAATCTGTTTATCATCCCTGAACACGGTTCTGACTGTAAATTCGGCCAGTCCGGGCAACCGCCTTTTTTCGATGTTTTTTCCTATCAGGTTACTGTTTTCCGGAAGGTAGATATCGAAATAGTACTCCCGGGTGTCGTTGGGAAAACTAAATCTTGGGATTTTTTCCCCCGGCAGAAGCCGGTTGGAAAAGAGGTTCATATAAATGAAACCGAAAAAGACGATGAAAAGCCCCACTTTCGCCAATTCAAACATTCCCAGTCCGGTCATTCCTCTTTCCAGCATCATTCCATGAACCAGCAGGTTGGTGGAGGTGCCAATCAGAGTACAGGTTCCACCGAATATGGTGGCGTAGGATAAGGGAATCAGGAATTTCTGAGATGGCAGGCTCATCTTGTCGGCCCATTTCTTCAGCAGGGGTGCGAATATGATCACCACAGGAGTGTTATTCAGAAATGCAGAAATGGCCGATACAGGAATCATGATTTGCATGAGCAGGCGGGGAATGGGCTTTCTCTTTTTTGGTAAGATTACCGAGCCCAGTTTATTGAGAAACCCCGATTCCTTGACGCCTTCACTGACCAGGAAAAGAAGGCCCACAGTGATCATTCCTTTGTTGGAGAAGCCCGAGAGGGCCTCTTCGGCAGAGAGAATGTCGAATACCAGGAAAATTACAAGAGCCGTAAAGAGGATGAGGCCCGGCCGGAGAATCTCCTTTACCAGGGCGATAATCATGAGCAGAATTACGCCCAGGGAAATATATCCAGCAGCCTCCATTGTTTAATCATTCATCTCAGCCCATTCGGGTATAGACCCGATGGAAGGTTTTCTGCCATAGAAAACATTGTCCAATTTAACTGCCAGATGCCGGAAAACCAAATTATTCTTTATTCCCCATCTGATGAAGCGGTGGAACCAGTCATCACGATGACTGTAAGGGCATACCGTCATACACCGGCCACAATCGGTACCCGAGGTGGTCCAGAAGTGGTAGCATTTTTCTGAGCTAATTTGCCATCGTAAGGTCCCATCTATTTTTTTTTGCCTTCCATCGGGAATGGCGGCGACCGGACAGTTGTCAGCACATTTTTTACACAGATCGCAGAAGTGCAGGGTGGTTCGATCGGGCTTGAAGGGTGATCTGACGACGGGCATATTGGTGCTTACTACGGAGATTCTAACTCGCGGACCTAGTTTTGGGGTCATCAGGAGCCCCATGCGGCCGATAACTCCCAGTCCGGCATCTACTGCGACGAGCGGACAAATCACTTCATAGTTGCCATCGATGTGGGCGGTGGCTTCATATCCCATTTCACGTATGAATGCAGCAAGTTTCAAGGCAAGCACTCCCGAACGAAGGTATTGTTCCGACGATTCCATCACCGAGCTTCCCAGGGGGGCAGCCTGCATCATATCGTGATCCATCTCCACGGTGATGGCAATGGCATTTTGATGTATTTTGGGGATGGCCTCACCAGCCCTGGGACCCCGCCCCTTATGAGAGTATAGGTGGTGTTCCTCTAATGGAGTGAAGCCAATACTGTGGGCGCCGCTGCGTTTCATCCACCCGGAAATGAAGCGGGTGGTTTTTTGGGGATTGAGCTTTTTTGCCCCAGGGTTTTGTTGACTTGGGCTTCCTTGGATTGGGCTCCCTTGGATTGGGCAACCTGGATCGTGGTTTTCTGGGTTGGGACTTCCTGGATTTGATGGAGGCTGACCATGGGTGAGGGCGGACAGGAAATCAATGATCTGGAAATTGGCTTTGGATGCGGCAAAAGTGGACGGGTGATAGTACTTCGATGTGGTTGAAAGAAGACCGGGAGATTGGCGGGATTTATCGTCAGCCTTTTTTCTTTCGGGGTAAAGGGAGTAGTAGTTATTATATGCTTCAGTATCGGGGGACAGTAGGCGTCTCGATAAAACAGCATCGGCTTCATGAAATCTGTTAACCGGGGGGGTATAACGATACGACCTGGCCCCTTTAATGGGTAAAAACAGGATCAGGGCAATGGCCGTGATGATGATGATGATGAGAATTACCGGGTCCATCCGAATGGAAGTCTATGCTGCAATAGTATAAAAAAATGAGTAATTTGTTAAGCTAAATACCGGATCTGTTCAATGAAAAATATTGGGTACGCTCTATTTCTGATTCTTATTACGCATACCAGCAACTTCCTTGTGGCCCAGGATGGGTTCAATGACAAAACAAGGGCGCTCTATATTCTGGACATCTCCAAGTATGTTGAATTCGACGAATCGTTTGATGACAGGAAGGAGTTTGTGATCTCGGTACTTGATCGTGACGATAAGCTTTATTGGGAATTGGAGAGGCTTTCGAAAGTCAGGAAGAGCATTCAGCAGAAGCCTATTAAAATCCGTTTATGTGCAAAACGGGATCAGTTGGAGAGCAGCTCTGTGGTTTTCGTGAACAGTTCGGATGGGTACTCAATCGGGCATGTGCTGGACATGGTAGAAGGCAAGAATACACTATTAATAACTGAGGGTTATCCCTTCCGGACCTCTATGATCAATTTCATTGTGTTAGATGGCAGGCCCAGCTTTGAAGCAAATGAGGTGTTGATGAACAAGGAGGGTCTTCATGTGAGTGAGCTTTTCCTGGCACAGGCAGTGAAAACCCTGGAGGACTGGGAGGCGCTGTATGACGATAGTGAGGATGAGCTTGAGATGGAGAAAAGTATTACCGAGCAGCAGGCCCTTTTGCTGGAATTGCAGATGAGTGAAATCACCAGGCAGGAGGATTTGATTAAAGAAAACAGCTTAATACTGGAGGAGTTGAGGGGAGAGATAGAGCAGCGTGAACGTGAAATTGAAAAAAAATCTGAAGTGCTTGAGAAGCAGGAGGGCGAAATTGGGCAGCAGAAGCTTATGATCCGGACTCAGGTGGATGAGGTCCATAAACACAGGGAGACACTGGCAGACCAGGAGAAAATGATAAGGGACAAGGAAATGACCATTCTCACCAGGGAGGAGGAGATTCAGAAGCAGGATGCGAGACTGGGACTGCAGAATGAAAAAATTGTGCTTCAGGCCGAAGCGATTCAGAAACAGAAGCTCATCATTATGGCTGCTGCACTTGCCCTGATCCTGGTTATTGGCCTGGTCTACTTCATCTGGATAAACTATCGTAATAAGAAAAGGGCCAACGACTTATTGAGGGCTCAGCGTGACCAGATTGCCTATCAGAAAAAGCATATTACTGATAGTATCACCTATGCTGAAAAGATTCAGAGGGCCATCCTGCCCTCGCTTGAATTGTTCAGTGATCGGATCGAGCACTTTGTATTGTTTAAGCCGAGGGACATTGTGAGTGGAGACTTTTATTGGGTCGAAGAGGTGGAGGACCGGCTGGTTATTATTGCCGCCGACTGCACAGGACATGGGGTTCCCGGTGCATTTATGAGCATGCTGGGAGTCAGTTTGCTCAATGAAATTGTGATCAATAAGAAAATTACCCGGCCGGATGAAATTTTAAATAAGCTCCGGGATAAAATTATTGAAGCGCTTAAACAGGAGAAGGAAGGAGTAATAAAAGACGGGATGGATATGACGGTTTGTTTGCTCGACCTGCAGAAAGGCACACTTTTATTCAGCGGGGCCAATAATCCTCTTTATCACATCCGGGATGGGGAGCTGAAGCAGATCAGGGGGGATAAAATGCCTGTGGCAATCCATGAGGTAATGAATCCTTTTACACTGCATGAGATTCAGCTTGAGAAAGGAGATACGTTTTATACTTTTTCTGATGGTTATGCAGACCAGTTTGGCGGATTGGCACAGAAGAAGTTTCTGGCAAAAAATTTCAGGAAGTTGCTGCTTGAGATACAGGGAGAAACAATGATCAATCAGGGAATTCACCTTGATCGGTCATTTGAAACCTATCGCGATGACTTAGAACAGATTGATGATGTGGTTGTAATCGGGGTGCGGTATTAGTAGCACTCCCAATATGTGGTAATGCCATTGAGGGTCACAGGTTGAGAGTCCTTTTTTT
>CAZRPW010000202.1:0-5249 GCA_964601975.1 uncultured Bacteroides sp. | reverse complement strand
ATTAATGCATATATCAAAACCCTCAAACAACAATAGCAATTGGTTATTGGTTATTAGCAATTGGTTATTAGCAATTGGTTATTGGTTATTGGTTATTGGTTATTGGTTATTAGCAATTGGTTATTGGTTTATTCCCATTTACCATTTACTATTTACCATTTGCCATTTACCATTTACCATTTACCATTTACCATTTACCATTTACCATTTACCATTTACTTACGCATTATAGTCCTTTTTGACTATAATGCGTAAGTAAATCCAACCATCCCTCTAAACCGATACGACGGATACTGCGAGTAAAGATAATACCTCTGTGCTGCAATGTTGTTGAAACGTGCCCAGAAGGAAAGCAGCTTGGTGTAGCGATACTCCAGGGACAGGTTGGCATCAATGGCAAGAGGAAGGGTTTCTTCCAGGTTCGCATTGAAGTCTTCGTAGTAGCGCTTCCCTATGGTGTAGACTCCAAAGTTTACAATGATTTTGTCGCCCATATTGTAGCGGGCCTGAAGTGAGGCATCCCAGGCAGGTCGATTCCAGGCATAGTCATCATTCCTCAGGTTCCTTGATGTTCCGTTGGCAAGGGTCATGGTGGAGAGGGTGTACTTGTAATAATTACCCTTCAGGAAGATTTTCCAGTCCTCATTCGGTCTGACCGTGATTTCGCCCTGGAGATTCAGCAGGGTGATATCCGAATAGACTACCGAAAACTGGTTCCCCAGGACCTGAGAAGTATCATTCACAAAGAAATACTGGTTATCGATTATGGAATAGGATCCCTTGAAATTGTAGGCGAGTGCATCGGTAACCCGGCCTTTGACCCCTGCATATCCAATCAGTTTATGACTGGTGGGCTTCACCGACAGGGTGGGAACCACGTAGGGATTCTCCTCTACAATGCTACGGTAGTTGTTCGACTCCAGGTAGCCATCGACCCCGAAATAGGGAACAATGATCTCTTTTACAACATTGAACTCGAAGGAAGCCCTGGGGTAAAAATGGAAAGGTTGAATATCACTTGCTGTTGTGTCACTGGCAAAAGACATATAGGTATTAAACCCGGCTGTAAACCTCCATTCGCTTGCATTCTTGGCGATATAGGGGTTGATCCATACCATGGTGTGATTCCCTATGGTTTGATCCCAATCGGGATAGTGTCCATAGAAGGCCCCTCCGGTTTCACCGGCAATATCGATGACTCTCAACTTCTTATCAAACTTAAAATTCAGACTGGCCCCATGTTCGGTTTCATCAAACTGGTGGGTGAAATAATAATAGTCCAGAGCGACGTCATAGTTGAAGTGAAAGGAGTCGGCATGCATGGAGTGCAGTCTCAATCCGCCCTCTGCCAAAAAGTAGCTGTATTTCAAACTATCCCGCTCCACATTTTCGCTGATCACAGTGGTATCTCCCCCATAGTGGATGTAGGAATTGTAGCCCGCACCCACAGAATAATCGAATACGGAATTCTTCATAAACCTTTTACCATTGACTCGGGCACTGTTCTCGTTGAACCCTGCCGGAACCTTTAAATCATCATTCAGGCTCACTTTTCCACTCATGGAATGGTGCTTCAAGGCAATACCGAATGTTCCCTTGCGGGATCTGAGTTGGTTAATCTTCAACTCGGCCAGTGGGGTGAGGTAGTTGCCAAAACCAAGGGTAAGTTCACTCTTGTATAACTTATTCAGGGCAGGTTTCACCATCCGGGCCGCCTTGATGGGTTCCACCCTGTACTGACTATCGAAACGCTTAGGGTAAAGCTGGTAGCTAAACTCGGGCGGGGTAAATGGTATCTCCTCCTCCAAATCTGGCAGTAACTGTATCTTTTCGGCTCCAGACAAGGTGGGCGTGTATGGTTTCACTACCCTGACCTCCTTTTGCTGTGCGGTCGCCAAAAACGGAAGAACACCTGCAAGCAGGATGATCAGAATATATCTTGGGTAATTGATTTTGTACTTCATTGAACCGGTTCATTTTCAGGTGAAATATCACTCTCCGCCTTATCCCTGAGGGCATTTCTGCGCTGCCTGGCGTTGGCAACAATCCCATCATCGGCTATGGTATAGTAGTCGATCAAACTTTGCAGTGTATTGATGGCCGAGAATTCGTCATCCTTTGAGATATAAACATCAGAAAGTGTCAGGAAAGCCATACCCATCCAGTACTGGTGAGGGGTATTCATCTCAATGAATTCGTAAACCTCCTTCTCTGCCTCATCTATTTTCCCCATCTCAAAGAGGATCTCAATCACCCTGAACTTAGACTCTGCGCCCTCCTCACTATTCACTTCGTGGGCCACCTTTTTATAAAAGTCCATGGCAAAGTCCGGCTCGTTTAAAAGATGAAAGGACCTGGCTATTTTATAGTTGGCTTCCCGGACATATTCCTCCTGCACCTTATCCATCTGAACCACCTGCCTTGCCGCATCAATGGTATTGGTATATTCACCCAGCTTATAATAGCAGCGCATCAGCCCCACCTGGGCATCAAAAATATTGCTCTTCTTTTCGCCCATCTCAATCATGGCCCTGTAATTATCAGCAGCACGATGATAGTTACCGGTTCGGAAGTTGATCTTAGATGCCGCCTCCAGGGCCGGCTCTGTAAACATGTTCCGGGGCTGAGAGATAATGAAATCCAGCGATTCCAGTGCCTCTTCGTTCTGCTCCAGTTTCAGCTGACAATCGCCCTTATAGAAGTGTGCATTCAAAAGGAAGCGCCCATGGGGGAATGCATCCAGATAGTCCTTAAAGGCCCTTACAGTCTCATCACAATTACCCTGGGTATAGATAATCTCGGCTGCCGTATAGGAGAGGGAATCCTGCTCCCTTCTTGTGATGTCATGACCGATACTGCTTATAAAAGCCAGGTAGCCATCGACATTATCTTTCCGAACATAGATATTCTTAATACTTGTAAGGGCATTGTCCGCCTCGGAAGTCCCGGGATAGTTGGTTGCGACCTGCTCATAGTAGATAAGTGCCTTGTCATATTCACCAGCATTATAATGGATCAGTCCAAGCTGGTTCAACGCCTTATTGGCATAGCTCGAGTTGGGATGTTCGTTAATGACCCTCTCATATAAACCCAGGGCATCGGCCTGACGTCCGAGAGCCACATAGCTTCGTGCAATTTCAAAAAGGGCATCATCCACAAAGTTAGATGCTTCCTGCTCTCTGATTAATTGGTTCAGGATATCCACCTTTTCAAGGGTACGGTCCAGGAGGCCCAGGGTGAATCCTTTCTGAAACATAGCATAATCTACATCGGCAAGTCCAGAGCTTATGCAACGCTCATAATAGCCAATTGCTTCGGGATAGGAAGTTTTAACGAAATAGCAGTCTGCCACCCTGTTATATGCATCAGAAATGGTGTTCGAACGCTTACCCGACTCCAGCCTCAGGTATTTCCCGAACCACTCGAGTGAAGCATCATATTGTTCGTCATCAAAATTGAGGTAGCCCAGGCTGTAGTGGCACATGGCATACTCCTCTTGCTGATGGGACATTTCGTTTTTCAGGAACTCATCGTAGTACATTTTCGCCGTACGCATATCGCCGGTCCGGTTGGCAGCCTCACCCAACCAGAAATAAGTCCTGGATGTAATCACCGGATCATACTGGGAAAATTCAAGTGCCACCTCCAGGGCATCCTCTGCCTCTGAGAATCTCAGGTTCTTATAAAGTTCCAGTCCGCGGTAAAAAGCCACTTTCTGATGGGCCCTGTCAATGTTTTCGTCACGCACCTTAATCTTCTCCAGCGAAGCCATAGCCATGCTGTAGTTTCTCGTGCCCAGGTAGGCCATTACCAGGTAGTTATAGGCTTCATCCATATTATCCGCCCCAGGATAGGTCCGGATGTATAATTCGAAAGCCCTGACTGCCTCATTAAAGGGATTCATATCCGTCTGAAAAGTGACCTTGGCAAAATTAAAGAGGGCATCCTGCTGAATTTTCAAATCAAAATCCATGTCAGCTGCCCTTGAAAATGAAACCCGTGCCTTCCCCAGCATACCCAGTTTCATGTAGCAATCGGCCAGGTGATAAAGCGCACTCTGTGCAATCTCGGTCCGCCGATAGGAAATCTCTTCAAAAAGCTCCATGGCATTTTCATACTCCCTATTACTGTAGTAAGCAAAGGCCAGCTGGTAGCGGTCATGGATGGAATAGGATTTTGCATGGGTCTGGTAGGTCTCAAGAAAGGGAATAGCCTCCTGAAATTGATTGAGCATAAAGTGAGACTCACCAATGATCTTGGCAATCTCACCAAGCCTTTTTTCCGAAGCACCTTCCATCAGATCCGGGGCATATGCAATCACTTCATCATACTTCTTTTGCATGTATAGAATCTGGGAAATATAGTAGGGTGCGATCCCGGAGAACAGCGGATCGTCATCTATGGCCCTGAAACCCATTAATGCCGTTTCATAGTTCTGATCCTCATAATGGATATGTGAATAATAATAAGTGGCAGGAGCCTGGTAGGTAGACTCCACTTCGAGGATTTCATAAAACTCGACTCGTGCAGACTCAAAGTCTTTTCGCATATAAAAGGAATATCCCTTTTTAAAATGGTACTCCGATAACTCTGCAGATGTCAGTAAATGGCGATCCACGCGGTTGTACCATGATATGGAACGTGGCCAGTTATTCTTATCATAGAAATACTCGGCCACCCTGAAGGAAGCCTCATTCACGTGCGCACTCTCGGGAAATTTGGCGATAAAATCATGTACAAGGTATTCCGAATCGTCGTTGCGCAATTCAACGGCCGACATGGCCCTGTAGAAATACGCTTCGGACAAAACTTCCGACCTCGAGCCCGGGTATTCTGCGATCAGGCCATCAAAAACCTGCCTGGCAGCTCCGTACTTTTCTTTTTCATATAGCTGAAGTCCCCTCATATAGTCATTATCGCCATATTCATAGACCGGGGTTTTCTGGCTGAACAGGGATAGTGGCAGAAGAAAAATCAGGATGCTGATGAACAGCTTCACTTGTCGTACCATAGGGTAAATATTAACTAGATAAAAGTACGAATATAACTCTTGGCAAAATTTGAGCTTTCTCTTTTTAATTAACAGTCGGATGTTAACTTTTAGTATGATTATAATTTTTAATCTTGGCAAAAACATAAAGTTTTATTGGACTGGACAATGTCATCACCCTCGAAAATGCAGTAATCGGTATTCATGATCACATTGTTTTGACCGATGTAAACCTCTCGGTTGGAAAGAGCGAATTTGT
>CAZRPW010000201.1:0-5284 GCA_964601975.1 uncultured Bacteroides sp. | reverse complement strand
TCACTGAAAGTGCATGCCAGTGGTTTGGTGTTGCCACGCTGACCACATCAATATCCTTGTTGTCCATCACCCTACGCAGATCCTGCTCCAGGGCAACATCCTGTTTATAAGTTTCTTTAAATTCTGACTGGCGTCTTCTCAGGATCCTCATATCAGGATCACACAGGGTATGGACCTGAACATTCTTCTGAGCCATCAGGCCAGATACATGGTTTTTACCACGGCCATTCAGTCCCAGCACGGCTGCATTGATGCGGTCATTTGCTCCAAAAGCCTTCGCAGGAATAATGGTGGGAGCAACAATGATTGCTGATCCCGCTGCGGCGGTTTTCTTAATAAAAGATCTTCTAGATTCCATATTTGTTAAAGTTTGATTTAAACTATTACAGATTAGCAAATTTGTCGGCTAACTCATTGATGCTCGCCACACTTAATTGATCCCCGGAATGAACCAGGAGCCGGTATTTGAAGGTCACAGATTCATGGGGGTCCAGTTTAAAATTCAGTTGCTTTTCTCCATTTGTAAAAACAGATTGACCCAGCGGATTTGCAGCAAATAATCCGTAACCACGGGCATGCCAATAGGTGGGATAGCCCACATTACCGGGATGATCAAAAATGACCAGGGCTACATTTTCGCCCTCCATGGTGCTGTACAACTCCATCCACCTGCCACGGGTACCCCAGACATCCATACCCTCTATGCCCTCACTGCTTAAATAATTTCCATTCACCCCGGCATTGTCAAGGACCTTCGTTTCGGTGGGATTTCCATGTGCATCGGTAAAAATTGCAGGGCTATCAGAGGGCAGCTCCAGCTCTCTTGCAACACGAACCGCAAACATACCCTCCTTGTTGTCTTTAAATGAAACTTCCTGGTCCAATGCCTTTAAGGTAGTAGTCCTGTCAATAATCCTGGACGATCCCTGAACAGAAAATTCAAATGTGGAATGCTCCTCCAATAAAACTACCCCATCAGGACCTTTCCACTCATTCACAACCTCTAACAATCCCGATTTTTCACCACCTTCTGCCTTTTCAACCTTTTTGTGGAAAATTGCCCCATAGAGATGCTTATCCTTTTCGGGAATGGCCTCAGAATTATTCCAGAAATCAAGTCCGTTCACATCCCCGTAATTCAACCATAGTCCCACGTGATGGGGATGATCGATGCGCTCCCCGGGGATGATATCCAAAGGATAACTCCGTGATAATACTTTCCCACTTGTAGTAGTGAGGGGATATAACACCGGTTTTGCAATGTGATCCGGATAGATATAGGATGTGAACAGATTATCTCCGATCCACACCTCCACCTTTTTCTCAGCAGGAATCTCGACCAATCTGAACTTATCCATTTGATCCGCAGATGCCACTTTCCTTGAAGAATCCGGGCTCTTACTACCACATCCAAAAAGCATTAATACGAACACTGCGAGACCACTAACGGCAAATAGGGTTTTGTTTTTTTTGATCATCATTATGATTGTTTTGTTGTCTAAGTTTTTAAGATTCTATCATCTGCTGAAATAATACCAGTTGCTCCTTCATGGCCGCAACTGTGTCATCAGGTTCCTCCCGGCACTCCAGCAGAACCCACCCTCTGTAGTCCATCTTTACTAAAAGATTCATTAATTCCGCATAGGGGTAAGTTCCAATATTCAACTCCCTCACATGAACCGTATCTCCAAAGCGATCGTTCACCCGGTAGAAATTACCGGTCAGGCCGTCACCCTTCAGATCAGTATCATTACAATTCCAGCAAACTCCCACGGCGGGACTCTCCACATGCTTCATAATTGCTTCCACCACAGGAAGCTCATCTGTTCCCTGGCCATGTACTTCAAGCCTGATGGCCTGACCAAAATCAGCTGCATACACTCCTAGTTCATTCAAAGATTTTCCAATTTGCTCAATGGTCTTTTCATGCGGAACTCCTTCATGAAAACGGTTGGGCTTTACTTTCACTCCCGATCCCCCGATGGCCTGACTGATCCGGATAAACTTTTTTGTATCCTCCATTTTTTTAGCGAGTACAAGGGGGTCCGGACTATCATAGTCCTGGTTGGTTCCCATACCCACAACTTCCACGGGACTGTCATCAAACATTTTCTTTACAAGGGCCAACTCACTTTTTGAACTATGCAATCCCACACCATGCGCATGTTCAACCCTCAATTCTACACCAAAAATATTGGCCTCTGCACAATTTTTTATGATGGTTGGCACATCCCAGTCTTTGCCCCAGTTGTAGGTTACAAGGCCCAGTTTCATATTTGCCCCGGGAAGAACACCAGAGGCGAATGATAGTGAAGGCAGAAGGGATAGTCCTCCGCCTGCAATTGCAAGATTTCTCAAACAGGCTCTTCTGGAAATATGATTGCTTTTCATGATTTCAGCATTTTTATAAGTTAATCACTCTACCAACAACAAGAGCAATCCGGAGCTCAACATCCATTAGATTTGCCGGAGAATGAGGATTGCGTCCTCCCAATTTTTAGGAGGAATCATATCACGGGTCTCATCCAGGACAAAACTGCCGGCTTCCTGTTCCACACCATCCCGCGGATAGAACCAATATGCAGTGGCTTCATGATCCAGTGTATTTTTTATCTGAGCAGACGAATTATTTGAAAAATATACAAGGGCCATTTCCCCGGCTGCATGGGAAACAGCGGCTTTAAAGCTATCGCCCTGACCCTTACCCCCGACTACAATGTCCGCATCGGGAATCCATTCTGACCATTCATGTTCAATTAAAAAGCGTTTGGTCTCTCCTGCTATTTGAATAGCCCCAGGAAAGTCAAGGGCCTGTTCCCATGTATAACCACAACTGTAATCACCCCCGGTACCTCGCATGGCCCAGATGGGTCCGGCCCCATAGGTATGCCCCGCTCCACCGGCGAAAAAAGTATGGTAAACCTGTCGACGTGCCCTGAGGGGAGTTATCCAGCCGCATTCATGACCATAGGATCCATATTCATAGGACCCCTCCAGGAAAATACTGGGCTTTACAGGCTTATCAAGTTGATATTCACTCAACATCGTCGGGTAGACCTGGTCTACCTCTTTCCAAACTTCAACCCCGTTGGCAGTAAGCCAGGCATCTTCATGAAACCAGGAAGAAGAATTATCAGAAACAGCGCCATCCGGATGATAAGTCATGAAAACCTGCTTCCATGCCGGATGCGACTCATTCCATGCAGGCTTCTGCCCGCTTACACCAGCCACAATCCCCTCTGCCATGGCCCTGAAAACATCCCGTTTATCCCATTCAAGCTTGATTTCATTACCCTCATAAACCTTTTTATGAGCATTGGCATCCCCACCCAGGACCCAAAAAAGGTGAGGTTCCTTCTGATAACGCTCTCCCAGAAATGCTCCGTATGCTCTGGCTTCATCTACCGTAAACTCTTGCTGAGCCCCACCCATCTGCGGAGTGATGTAGGCACGCCCCCAGCAGGGTAACAACGCCAGGTACATATTCCGTTTCCTGATAGCCCTGAAGATGTAGTCTACGTGATCCCAATAATCGTTTGGAGAGTCGGGGCTTCCTCCCGGAACAAGCAAGGGTTCGGATGTATTTGGAGCATCCTCATCGCCGGCAAAAGGCCGATGGCCATAGGCATTGGCAGCATTATGGGGACCCAGCTCCATTCCTCCACCATGCGGATACCAGAATACTACAGATTGAATGACTGTAAATCCCTGCTCCTGGCGCTTGTCCAAATACACATCGACTTCCTCACGTGTGAGTTGCTGAAACATTCCCCATCCCGTATCGCCTATCCAAAGAAATGGAGTTCCATCACTATGTTGGATGGAGTGTCCGTTTTTGGAAACCTCGAGTTTACCATGTTGCTCCCATGGCGGCTGCGCCTGGGATCCCATTGAAAAAACCAGGAAAAGACACAGGATAGAAAAAATCTTCCGTTTCATATATATTGTTTTAAACTTATTAACGCAGCTTCAAAACAAATACCAGAACCACCACTGAGCACTATGCACTGAGCCCTTTCGACTGAGTACTAAGCTGCGAAGCAGCACTTAGCGCTTTACCCTGGCATTCCCCTGCCAGATGCTCCAGATCTGTTCCTCATCGGCCGGATTGGCATAGTCGGTCTCCAGGGTGGCCACAAGGGCTCCGCTGGCCCAGCCAAACTGTATCCACTTTTCAGGATCCCAGTCCCTCAGGATTGCATAAAGCATACCGCTCACAAAACCATCTCCCCCACCGATCCGGTCGTAAACATAGATGTTGCGCGGTTCAACCACATGCCAGTTTCCATTTTCAGAAATAATGGCTCCCCACATGTGTTCGTTGGTGCTGATTACCTGGCGCAATGTGGTGGCATACACCGAAACATCGGGGAAGGCCCGCTGCACCCTTTCAATCATACCCTTGAAACCATCAATCTTGGCGCCAAGATCCTTGCCTCCTGCCTCGGGTCCTTCAATGCCCAGGCAGAGCTGGAAGTCCTCCTCATTACCAATCAGTACATCGGAAATGGATGCAATCTCCTTGAAAATTTCATGAAGTTCCTGCTCTCGCCCCACCCAGAATGATGCCCTGTGGTTCAAATCAAAAGAGATTCGGGTTCCATACTTCTTTGCCGCCCTTGCAACTTCAAGGCAAAACTGACTGGTTTCGGGCGAGAGCGCAGCGATCAGTCCGGAAAGATGCACGATCTGCGCGCCCTCTTCCCCAAAAATGCGGTCCAGATCAAAATCCTTTGCATTGAGCGTACGACCCACCTCACCGGCACGGTCGTTCTGCACCCTGGGTCCGCGTGAACCATAACCACTGTCGGCAATATTAATCTGGTGCCTGTAACCCCAGGGGTTGTCCTGCTCCAGTTCCGGTCCCTCGTAATCCATGTGACGACTGGCCAGGTTATCCTTAATAAGTCTTGCAATGGGACTCCCCTTCACAAAGGTCGTCAGAATCTTCACAGGCATCCCCAGGTAGGAAGCCGTGCTTCCCACATTGGATTCGGCACTGGAGGCAGTCATTTTAAACAGATCACTGCTATGAACCGGTTGTCCGTTTATAGGCGTAATCCTGATTCCCATACTGGTGGGAATAATCATTGCATATTTTGCATCTTTCCTTAATTCCATCCTAAAATATTTATTGGAAACCCCGGTTATTTGTTCGTCTCGGATTTTTGCTTCGCAAAAAATTGGTTCCTCACCAATACCGACGTTTCAGATTATTCTTTTTTCCCTTTCGACTTTACAGCCTTTACAAACTTTATGGACTTTACAGACTTTACAGACTTTA
>CAZRPW010000200.1:0-5436 GCA_964601975.1 uncultured Bacteroides sp. | reverse complement strand
CCGATAAACGGATTGCAAATTTAGGGAATTTTTTGATAAGTAGATCATAAAAAAGTTCCCGGGTAAACTGCTCACTCTCAAAATGCCCGATATCCATGAGCAGGATATGCCCTTCGGCATCAAAGAACTGGTGGTATTTAAGGTCTCCCGTTACAAAAACATCGGCTCCGGAAGCAATGGCTTTCCCCATCAAAAAACTTCCAGATCCACCACAGAGCGCTACTTTTTTAACCTCTTTCCCCAGAAGTTCAGTATGCCGGATCACCGACAGGCCAAAACGATCCTTCACGAAATTGAGAAAAACCATTTCATCCATACTGTCCTCAAGTTCACCAAGCATGCCCATGCCTATCCCGGGTGCGCTATTTTCAAGTGGATAGATATCATAGGCCACCTCTTCATAAGGATGAGCCCCGAGCATTGCCTGAACCACCCTGTTTGTTAAATGTGCAGGAACAATGGTTTCCACCCGCGTTTCTGCCTCCTCGTGCAAAACTCCGGGAATACCCACAAAAGGATCACTGCCCTCGAGCCCTCTGAATGTTCCACTACCCTCGAGATTAAAACTGCATTGATCATAGGCCCCGATATGACCGGCCCCGGCCTCAAACATAGCCTGCCTTAGCGCTTCGGATTGTTCCACTGGCACAAAGACCACGATCTTCTTCAGCAGATCTTTTCGGGCATCCAGTATCTTAAGGTTCTGCAGCCCCAGGCGATCTGCCATGGCTTTATTCACTCCTTCCGGAATGGAATCAAAATTGGTGTGAGCGCTGTAAATGGCAATTCCCTCCCTGATACTCCGGGCTACAATTCTCTCCGGGGCAGTCCTGCCAGTCAGAGATTTCAATCCCCCAAAAATAACCGGATGATGAGATATGATCAGGTTATAACCCAGTCGCACTGCCTCCTCCACCAGCTCTTCAGTTACGTCGAGAGCGATCAGAATTCCGCTGATCTCCATTTCCGGATCACCCACCTGCAGTCCTGAGTTATCATATGACTCCTGGAAAGAGAGTGGCGCCATACGCTCCAGTGCCTCGGTAATCTTTTTAAGTTTTATCATGCTTAAAGGCTCTCCCTGACCTCAATGAGCATCTCCTTGATTTCTTCCAGGGATTTAACGATCTCGAAATTATGTTCTGTATCCTCCTTATTCTCCTTCATCTTCTTCTTGGCTCCTTTCAAGGTCATGCCCCTCTCCTTTACCAGGTGATAGATTATGTGGAAATTATCAATATCCTGCTTGGTGAAAAGCCTGTTTCCCTTCTTATTCTTTTTAGGCTTAATGATATCAAACTCCTTCTCCCAGAATCGAATCAGAGAGGTATTCACATTGAACATGCTTGCTACCTCCCCAATGGAGTAGTAGAGTTTTTCGACTTTTGTTTCCTTGTAAGGCATATTCTGGAATTCAGATAAATAGTAAGCTAAAGTAGCAAAAAGGCATGGTAAATCAAATCAAAAGCCCTTATTTACCTGTTATAGAGCCATCCACACCAATATGCAGTTTTTGCTCCGGGAAATCAGCCTGCGTCAACTCAATGATCTTATGAATAACCCGCTTCCCGGGATCGGGTCTTGGCCCTCCTTCACCAGGCTGATATACCGGCACCACCTCACCGGAAAGGAAACGGCCCTGGCGATTCACATGAACCCTGATGATGGGGGCAATCCCGTTGGGACCGCTGAGGTTAAAGCGCCTGTAAGTAGCAAAATTCCCAAGGCTGTAGCATATGAGGCGATCGTTGTACAATTCAAGTGCACGGGTAACATGGGGGCCATGGCCAAATACCACATCGGCTCCGGCATCTACCACAGCGTGGGCAAAACGGTAAACACTGCCCCTGTTATTGCCAAGGTACACCTCATCACCTCTTACAACATGCTGGTGATCCTTTCCTTCGCCCCCTCCATGAAATGATATAATTACAACATCGGCCAGTGAATCGAGCATGGCGGTAATTTCCGCTGCTCCCCGGTAATCCTTCATATCCATGGTCCCTTTGTTAGGGGCAAAGGCTGCAAAGCCATATGTGACCCCTTCCTTTTCGAAAATGGTCCAGGGATGAGTCACAAAACCAGCATAGGCAATCCCCATTGAATCAAGCATGCGAGCAGTAGATTCCCTTCCCTCCCATCCAAAATCGTTGACATGATTATTTGCAACGCTCAGGACATCGTAGCCGGCCTCCACAAGACAGGCAACAAAATGTTCGGGCATACGGAACACATAACAGTTCGTTGTATCCTTACAATCCTTTGGAGTCCCTCCCTGATTACCAAAACCCCCTTCCAGGTTTCCGAACAAAAGATCGCCCGACTGAAGGATATGAAACACAGGCCTTAATATGGGCGAGCAATCAGCCCCCGGCGGAAGATATCTTGATGAGGGATAGTTGGTCCCCAGCATGATATCGCCGGTCCCGATAATGCATATACTGTCCCGGGAAGCAAGCCTGAGCTTCTCTGCAGCAATGGAGTCGGCACGGGCAACAGAATCGGCACGGATGGATTCAAGTCTGAGGGTATCGGCACGCAGTGAATCTCCCAGGGCAATGGTCCTGGCAATGGCTTCGGAGATAAGCATATCCTGGGAAAATAGGGAAACCGTGAAAAATAACAGGAAAACGACCCCAGCTCCTCTTAAATACCGCAGCATAAATCTTAATTAATATCGAAGGATTGGTCGGCCATGGAAAGTAAACTGATCATCCGGTCATACTCCTGCGAAGAAAGGTCGTTGGAATAATAATTAATCGGATCCACAGGTCGGCCATTCACATGAACCTCATAGTGAAGGTGGGGGGCCTTGGACAACCCTGTGCTTCCAACCTTTGCAATCACCTCACCCCGTTTGACCTTCTGCCCGGGCTTTACAAGCACCTCGTTGCAGTGACCGTACAAGGTCCTGTAACCAAAGCCATGGTCCAGCAATACCTTCTTACCAAATCCTCCGGCCCTGTAACCCGCCTGCAGCACGGTGCCATCGGCTGTTGCAAAAATCGGAGTTCCCAGTCGAGCCGAGAGGTCAATGCCTTCATGAGGCCTGAATACCTTCAATATGGGATGAAAGCGCATACCGAAAGATGAACCAAAACGGGTCAGATCCTTCAGGCTTATGGGCTGGATGGCAGGCCTTGCAGCAAGCCTCTCTTCCTTGGTCCAGGCCATTTCAATCACCTCATCAAAGGAAGTAGACTGCACCACCAGTTTACGCTCTACCTGGTCAATGCTTAGATTGGTTTTGACCAAAAGATCAGAATGTTTATAATTTCTTAAAAAATCATACTTCTGGGACCCTCCCACACCCACTCTGCGCTGAGTAGCAGGCCATGGGTCCTGTTCAAAATACACACGGTAGATCTTATCATCATTGTTGGCGATGTTTCCAAGGCACTTTTCATACTGTTCCACCTCCCTGTTCATCAATTGCATCTCATAAACAATCTCCTGCTGCTCCATTATAAGTGCTTCTGAACGAGGCGATTTCATGTGCCCGTCCCGCGTAAAAAGGACTGAAAGACCCACAAGAAAAGTGAGTACTGAAAAGCGCAAAAAACGAAGAAATTTTTGCCTCCCGGAGGGTTCAATTCTCTGGTATGAAAGGGTTTCAGGGCTAAACTTAAAGCGATCCATCGATATGCAATATACAAAAAAGAGGATTAATCAAATGATTGGCCCGACATCATAGAGCTCAAAATTACCTGGTCGTACTCGAGCGGACTAAGCTCCAGGAAAAAGAAGTTAATGGGGTTCACAGGCTCCCCGTTCAGCTGTACCTCGTAATGAAGGTGTGGTGCCACACTCAGTCCCGACTCCCCAACTGTACCAATTACCTCACCCCGGTTCACCCTTCGTCCTTGTCGGACTGTTGTCTCATCCATACAGGCATATAAGGTCTTGTAACCATAACCATGATCCACAAGAATCCTGTTCCCCAGTCCGCGTTCCGACCGAATCACCGACTCAACCAGGCCATCACCAGTAGCCATGACCGGTGTTCCTACAGAAGCAGAAAAGTCGATCCCAGAATGCATTTTCATGATTTTATAGATGGGATGAATACGGTGCCCGAAGCCGGAGGCAATGAGGGAAAAATCCGGGTTACTGATGGGCTGTATAGCAGGTATGGCCTTCAGCATCTCCTTCCTGTTTCCACCTTTAATCATAAGCACATCATAGAGATAGGCTGTCTCCCGGTTATGTTTCATCAGGGAATCCGATTTCCCGGCCGTATAATATATAACCTCCTTGTTGGTGGAGCGAAGCAAATTCTGATAATTCAGGCCAGATCCCTTGAACTCATCCTTTTTCACAGGCTCTGTTTCAAAAATCACTCTGTAGATATCCCTGTCGATCTGCTCAATCTCCTGCATAACCGTATCCACCCGGCTTTTTCTTTCGCTCAGTGCCTGGTACTGCTCCTGCAAAATCTCATTCTCTCTTCTGATCTGCCGCTCCCTGGGGGTGTCAAAGAAAAGGGAATAAACCACATTCAGCAGAATGGCCATTACCAGGATAGCAGCCACATAGATCACCACACGCCATACACGGGCATTCAGGCTATTATCCAGCTTGCTATACTTGAGATCCTCAGGATTGAATTTAAATTGTGACCCGGCCATTACTTTGTTTATACGCGTACTCCATTATTATGACGCGAAAATAACAAATTTTATTCAGACTACTTCTGGCTGTAGGAGATCGGCTGGTAGGGGCCCATAGTACCTGCTACTTTTGATGCAAGCAGGGTGTATTCATCAGGAGAGAGATTCTCATAGAAGAAAAACATGGGATTCACGGGATCACCATTTTTTCTTACTTCGTAATGGAGGTGCGGACCGGTAGAACGTCCTGTACTACCCAGGGTTCCCACTACCTCCCCACGTTTCACCTGCTGTCCGGGCTTCACCAGGATCTCCTGCAGGTGTGCATAAATGGAAGTATAACCAAAACCGTGATCAACCGTCACCAAATTCCCATAGCCATACCCGGTGTTATGAGCACTGATTACCGTTCCGCCCCCGGCAGCATGTACATCAAGCCCGTAGGGTCCGGCAAGGTCAATCCCGTGATGCACTGTTCTCCTGCCGGTAAAAGGATCTTTCCTGTAACCATAGGATGAAGTCATCCAACACGGATCGGCTGAGGAAATGGGATTAATAGAAGGTCGGCAGGCCAGGAATAGCTGGTTGCTCACAGCCTCTTCATATACATTCTCCAGGCTGCTCGACTGAATCTCTACCCTGTTCGAAATATGATCCATACGCTGGGAAACACTTCTAATCAATCTTGGTTCCCTGATATTCCTGAACTGGGTATAAGTTTCAGAACCTCCAGTACCTGCATCCCTGATGGAAGATGGAACCGGCTCAAGACTCAGAATGGAGCGATAAAAACCATCATCCCGGCTGGCCAATTCGGAAAGCTGAG
>CAZRPW010000199.1:0-5578 GCA_964601975.1 uncultured Bacteroides sp. | reverse complement strand
TATTAAACAACCATTTAAAAATTATTTAAAACATGAAACGACATCTTTTAGTTACAGGATTGATGGCAGTATTTGCCATCACAAGCATTTCTGCACAGGGCCTCCAGGAAATCCTGGAGAACCATTTCGAGACGATCGGACAGGAAAAGCTATTAGAAATACAAAGTATACATGCTACAGGAAAAATGATGCAAATGGGAATGGAGTTTCCATTTGAAATGATGAATGTAAGGCCCGACAAAATCAAGATGATCATTGATGTCCAGGGCTCCAAAATCATCCAGGCATGCGATGGTGAGCTTGTCTGGGCTATCAATCCCATGAGTGGTTCATCTGAAGCAATTGATGTAACGGGCCCGGAAGCCGATGGCCTTATCGAAAGCTCAGACCTCGATGGTCAGCTTTGGAAATGGCAAGAGAAAGGCCATCAACTTGAGCTGGAGGGAACTGAGGAAATAGAAGGAAGTGAATTATTTGTTTTGAAACTCACAAAAAAGAATGGGAATATAGACTACTACTACATGGATCCTGACAGTTACCTGATCATACAAATAAAATCTAAAACCATCATGCAAGGCTCCGAAGTTGAATCTGAGGCTATTATGAGTAATTACCAGGATGTAAACGGTTACATTATGCCTTTTACGGTTGAACAACGCATGGGAGGACAGACCGTGCTAACCATCATGATGGAAGATGTGGAAGTAGATGTTGAATTTGACGATTCCATTTTCTCAAAACAATAACAACAGATCATGCGCATTCACAGGTTTTTTATAATTTTCCTCGGTCTGGTTTTCCTCACAACAAGCAACATTGAAGCACAGTCTTCCACTAAAATCAGTTCAGGATCTTTTGGTCACCTGCAAGCTAGGAATATTGGTCCGGCACTGATGAGTGGAAGAGTAACCTGCATCGATGCCCTTCAAAGCAATCCCTTGCATGTATATATCGGGACCGCCAGCGGAGGTTTATGGAAAAGCACCAACGGGGGAGTGATTCTGAAACCTGTATTCGACAAACATACACTGTCAATTGGAGCAGTGGCCATAGACCAGGAAAGGCCCGATACAGTTTGGGTAGGAACGGGTGAGTCCTGGACCAGGAACTCGGTTTCCGTTGGAACAGGTGTATATAAATCAATAGACGGGGGAGCGAAATGGAAGTTCATGGGGCTTGAGAATACGGAGCGGATCTCCCGTATAATTGTCCACCCGGAAAATCCTGATATTGTATATGTAGCTGCCCTGGGCCATTTATGGGGAGCCAATGAAGAACGGGGAGTATTCATGACAAAAGACGGGGGCGAAAACTGGGAGAAAGTTTTATTCGTAGATGAAAATACGGGTTGCTCTGATCTGGATATTGACCCAAAAAATCCCAATATCCTTTATGCAGGAATGTGGACATTCAGACGAACGGCCTGGGACTTCCATTCAGGAGGGGAAGGATCAGCGCTTTATAAGTCCACCGATGGCGGAGCCAGTTGGGTTGAGCTGAAAACAGACCTTCCGGAAGGAACAAAGGGCAGGATTGCAGTGCGTGTTTCTCACGCGGATCCCGATTATGTATTCACCGTAATTGAGAGTGACAGTACAGCGCTCTACAGGTCGACCGATAAAGGCAGCAGCTGGGAAATGTTCAACCAAACGCCCACCATTGCGGAAAGACCTTTTTACTTCTGTCTGATCATCCCCGATCCGGTTGATACAAGCCGTGTATATAAACCAGGCACCTATGTGTATGTGTCCACAGATGGTGGAAGAAAGTTCAGGAACACAGCCTTTGCCGGTGGAAGGATTCATCCGGATATTCATGACCTTTGGATTTCAAAACAGGACAACCGCTTCATGTATGCAGGAACCGATGGAGGAGTATATGTAAGCAACGACTACGGATCGTCATGGAGACATTTAAATAACCTTCCGGTGGCACAGTTTTACAAGGTAAGTGTGGATATGGAGAAACCCTATAACGTTTATGGGGGCTTACAGGACAATGGATCATGGTCGGGTCCGTCAAGATCATACGGTGGAATCCAGAATCACGATTGGCAGGAATTCGGTATCGGGGATGGGTTTTCGGTGCATCCCGACAAAGACGATCATAATATTGTTTACTGGCAGATGCAGGGAGGATTGTTCGGTCAGACCGACAAGAGGTACCAGAGTATGCGCCTGATTGCCCCCATGGAAACTAAGGAAAGCGGCAAGCTAAGATTCAACTGGGATGCAGCCATCAGCATGAGTCCCACCAGCAACAGGGTTTATGTGGGAGCCCAGTATCTTTATAAATCAAGCGACAGGGCTAATTCGTGGACCAGGATTTCGCCCGATCTGTCTACCAATAATCCGGAAAAACAGAAACAGGAAAACTCCGGAGGATTGACCGTAGATAACTCCACTGCAGAAAACCACACAACGATTTTCTGCATAGCCGAATCTGCGCTGGATCAAGAACTTATATGGGTCGGAACAGACGATGGCAACCTCCAGGTAACTGTCGATGGAGGAAAGAACTGGACAAATACAGTAGGCAATATTGAAGGATTGCCGGCAAACACATGGTGCACAAGCGTTTATCCAAGTCGGTTCGAGAAGGGAACAGCCTATGCAAGCTTTGATGGCCATCGCAATAACGACTTCAAACCTTATATATTTAAAACAAGCGATTTCGGGAATACATGGACATCCCTTGCAAGCGATGACATTCAATCCTACTGCCACAAAATTCTTGAAGATCTTGTAAATCCGAATCTATTGTTCCTGGGTACCGAATTTGGATTGTATGTATCAGTAGACGGTGGTGATAGTTGGGCCCAGTTCAAAAATGAACTTCCCAATGCATCGGTTATGGATATGGTGATCCACCCGCGTGAACATGACCTGGTACTGGGCACACACGGACGCGGAGTTTATATAATCGACGATATTTCCCCCATCCGTCAGCTAAGCCCTGAAATACTCGATTCCGAATTTGCCTTCCTCGAACAGAGGGATCCTGTTCCACAGCTTGTATCCGGTCCTTCCTGGCCAAGCTTTGATGACGAGTTCATATCAAGGAACCCTACTTCTGCCATCCCTGTTACTTTTTATATGAAGAAGCGACACCTGATTGGGAAAATGACAATGGAAGTGTTTGATATGGACGATCACTTATTGACCGAAGTTCCACTGGTAACCCGAAAAGGCATTAACCAGGTATACTGGGTCCCGGTAAAGAAACCACCCAGGCCACCCATATCTGAGGCAGTCCCATTCCAAATGCAGATTGCCATGATGGGAGGAGGCATGGAATATCCATCCGGAGATTACCGGATTAAAGTCACCAAAAAAGACAAGGTATTTGAGAAAACCATAAAGCTGTATGATAATCCGGACCTGCCCTATACGGATGAGGACAGGGAGCTGAAACGGAAGTACCAACAGATTGGATTTGATTTGATGGAGGATCTAGCTTATGTTGATCGTCAGATCACAGAAGTAAGCGCTGGTCTGCAAAACCTTAAGGCAGCTTCGGGAATATCAGGCTCGACATTGAAAAGGGCTCATGAATTAAATTCCAAACTGGAAGAAGTGAGAGAGCGCATGATGGTCACACAGTATGGCGACCTCAGGGGAGATGCCCGACTCAGGGAAGATGTGGGATTCCTTTATGGGACCATTGCCTTCTATGGGGGGAGACCCACGCTTGTACAAATGGACCGGATGGCTCTGCTCGAAAAAAGAGTAAGTGCCATGGTACAAGAAATGGATGCACTTCTACCAGAATCGCTTGAGAAGATAAACAAGGGCATTACAAAATCCGGAGGAAAGGCTATCACTCTTACTTCCAGGGAGGCCTTTGACGCAGAGGTAAAATAAGCACACATAAGAAGCTTATAGTATAACGTGTGTTATATTACTCATAATAGTGTATATTTGTATATTATATTACACGTTATGAAAAAGCAAGTGATCCTGCTGCCAAAGCAAAAGAGAATACTTAAGAATCTTGGCGAGAATATTAAATATGCTCGATTAAGAAGAAAACTAAGTGCCGAGCGGGTTTCTGAAAGAGCAAATATTTCTCGTAAAACGCTATGGGCAATTGAAAATGGAGCGTCAACTGTAAGTATAGGATCCTACTTACAAGTCCTGCTGGTTCTCGGATTAGAAAATGATTTATCTATCATAGCTAAAGATGATGCACTTGGCCGAAAGCTTCAGGATTCTCAACTAACAACAAAAGAAAGAGCTCCTAAAAGAAACAGTCCGGAATAAAGATATGACACCCAATAAAGATCCTGTTCAAATAATAGTCTATGCACATTGGTTAGGCTTAGATCAAGCTTTTAAAATGGGTGTTTTAACTGTCAGCATTTCGAGAGGCAAAGAAGTCTTCAGTTTTGAGTATAGCCAGGAATGGTTACAGTCCGAGAATGCTCAAATCTTAGATCCGGAACTGGGTCTATATGCAGGCCCCCAATATTTACATGATGACAAAGTAAACTTTGGTCTATTCTTAGATTCTTCGCCTGACAGATGGGGTAGATTGTTAATGAGAAGAAGAGAAGCGGCTCAAGCAAGAAGCGAAGGCAGGGAACCTAAAACATTGTATGAATCAGATTATCTGCTAGGGGTTTTCGATGGACATCGGATGGGGGGATTAAGATTTAAGACAAATAATGATGGAGAGTTTTTAGATACTAACAGTAGATTTGCTTCTCCCCCATGGAGAGCATTAAGGGATTTGGAATATGCAAGCCTGCAACTGGAGAAAGAAGATATTCATGAAGATCCGGAATACCTAAAATGGCTGAACATGTTGATAGCCCCTGGATCTAGCCTTGGTGGAGCTCGGCCGAAATCAAGTGTGGTAGATCCAAAGAATCAATTGTGGATAGCAAAATTTCCAAGTTCAAATGATATTCACAATACCGGGGCATGGGAAATGGTTACGCATCAATTGGCAAAAAATGCAGGATTAAGAGTTGCTGAATCAAACGTTCAAAAATTTTCAAGTCATCACCACACCTTCTTGACCAAAAGATTTGACAGAACTAAAAATGGCAAGAGAATTCATTATGCTTCAGCATTAACAATGTTATCTTATAAAGATGGTACCAATCATAATGATGGCGCGAGCTATCTGGAACTTGCAGAGTTTCTAATTCAAAATGGCGCTCAAGTAAATATTGACCTTGAAGAATTGTGGAGAAGAATTGTGTTTTTTATATGTGTGTCTAATACGGACGATCACCTCCGAAATCATGGTTTTGTATTCAACAATAATGGATGGTCGCTTTCCCCGGCGTTTGATATGAACCCTGTTGAAACCGGAACAGGTCTGAGCCTAAATATATCTGAAGATGATAATTCCTTAGATCTTGATCTGGCTTTGGAGGTTTCGGCGTACTTTCGATTAACAAATTCCCGATCAAATGAGATTCTTCAGCAAGTTCGAAAATCAGTTCAACAATGGAGGGAAATCTCCAGGCAATATGGAATTTCATCGATGGAACAAGATATGATGTCAAAAGCTTTCTCAAGAGCCATGTAGTCTCGCATTTTTGTAACTTGTTTGTCCCTTGGAATTC
>CAZRPW010000198.1:0-5618 GCA_964601975.1 uncultured Bacteroides sp. | reverse complement strand
CCAATTTATGTTTATTATCTGCCTATAAGTCGATTTAACTTATGAGCCGATAATTAATGTTTTTCTGATTTCCTGCCGTTCTTGAATCTGAAATAAAGACGTCAGAAAATGACGCGAAGGGGTATCGCTGTCACCAATAATAGAAAGCGAAGGGGAATCGCTGTCCAGTCCAAACAGGAACAAACATGAACAAACAGGAACAAACAGGAACAAAGACAATTGGACACCCGAATTGACCAAATTATTACACTTTAAATATTGATATTCAATCTATTGTAAAATTCGTTCGGAAACAATTCGGAAAACAGGAAACAGGAAACAGGAAAACAGGAAAAGAAAATTGAAAGAGAAACCTGGAAGAGACCAGGTTCTGAAATTCATCGAAGACACCAACAAGAACCTGGCCTTGTAACCCGAACTGGCCCCTGCAGCCCCCATCGGCCTTGCCATCGGCCTTGTAGTCGGCCTTGCAGTCTACCATGCTTTCTACCAAGTGGTCGGTCTAGCGATTTAACAGGCGATCGATCTACCGATCTACCAAGTGGTCGGTCTAGCGATCTGACAAGCCATCGGCCTTGCCATCGGCCTTGTAGTCGGCCTTGCAGTCTACCATGCTTTCTACCAAGTGGTCTACCAAGCAGTCTAGCGATCGACCTACCAGTCTATTCAAACACCTTCTCAGTGCCGTCGTCAAAAGAAAGTTGCATTCGGCTTACATGGTCGAAGACCACTTTGTGCCTGGGCCGCTCCCGCTTTTCAAGCACTGTTTTCTGTACGACAATGCGCAGCGGATCCAGGCGAAGTTTCCTTATGGTTCCAATCACCTTCCCCCCATTGCGGTATGTAAGTTCAATGCCGCTTATA
Organism: uncultured Bacteroides sp.; assembly: GCA_964601975.1. Lineage (GTDB taxonomy): Bacteria > Bacteroidota > Bacteroidia > Bacteroidales. The sequence continues at coordinate 4,754 of CAZRPW010000198.1, read as the reverse complement.
GTTTCGGCCCGACTGGCAAATATTTGCTCTATTTCCGTAGTAAGAAGCATAAAGGGTTTGCTTAGCTTAACAAAAAAATCAATTCTCTACTAGTAATTTATACGCCCGATGCTCTGCGAGATTCCATTGAAGGATACCCCTTGATTCATATTCCCTGACGAAGCTACTCCTGCGATCTCTAATAGACACGTAGTACTCCAGGGGTGTCATATACACATATTCAAAGGGGAAATTCTCCTTCTGCTTTGCGTTGATTTCCCGGAGCTCTTCAAGGGGTACATCCAGAAAAGGCAAGGCCTTGTCGCTCAGGGTTGACATATAGTCGAGGTGTAAAAACGAACGGTCGGCATGGGTAAAATTGTATTTTGCAATGATTGAATCCCAGTCCGGCAACGACCCTACAACAAGCACCAGGAAAATTGCAAGTGTATTAACCCTTAGCAGGTAGAAGGCCGATTTTCCATTACGCACCTTCAAAAGGACCGTGAGCAAACCAAACAGCACCAGCAAAAGAAAGATGTAAACCCCTATACGTTTATATGCCAGGGCAAAGTACTTGATGTACCATGTATTGCGGATGGCCACTGATATTACCAGAATGGCATTCTGGACCAGCCAGATATAGCTCAACACCTTCAGGATACGGTTGTGCTTGTAGAAATTAATGTTGCCTCTGAAGTAGTAGAGTACAATCACAATGGAAATGATTATGGAGAGGATCAACATGAATGTCCCCCGATGCACAAACTCCTTCAGGTACTGCCCCTCCCACTCAAACACAAACCAAACTAGCTTGATATCCATGATATTAAGGAGAAGGAGAAAAATATTCAATGTAGCCAGTAAGAAAACACCGGCCTTGTACTCATTCACCAGACCATTGATCCGAAACCTTTTACTGTGAGCCTTTCTGCTCCTCTGAATGTAGTCGGATGAAGCCGCATCGACCTCCACGAGACCTCCACCCTTCACCCTCATCAACAGCTGGTTACTTATAAGCAAGCCGACCAGGAAGGTCACCAGGATCAGGAAATCAAAATCCACAAAAATTCTGTTGAACTTTTCACTTAAAAAAGCCCCTGCATCGCTCAGCATCTTATCAAAGGCCGGATTGGAGTTCCTGTAAAGGATTGCAAAAAGTATAATTATGGCAAGCGGTATCAGGAATATCCTTACCCTCCTCAAGCGGGTTCCAAGCCTTCTACCCTTCAGGTGCGAATTACCCAGTTCACGCAGAAACCTCCCCTGTGAGCCCACAAGATTTATGAAAGAGAGGGCAGCCACATTCAACAGGGACCGCACTCCGGGGTAGACCATTATTCCCAGCAGCAGGAACAGGGAAGTGAAGTGCATAATATAGGAGAAAAGAGAGTGGGTCCACACTGTCGCAAGTGCCGTAAACAGAAGTCCTGCAAACACTGCAAATTGTAGTCGGCTTTTAAGGACAAGCTGTTTTGAGATGAGAAACCAGCTAAAAATCACACCCTCAAATAACAATAGATTTAATCCCAATGCCCTGCGATGGAACAGAAATGTGATAGCTATTGCACTTACAAGGACGAGGATCAGGTTCAGTCTTTTTTCCATGATCGGATTGATGGGGTTCCCAATTAAAACGAAAGCGTCCTCCAAAAATTACTCCCCATCAGGTTTCGAGGAAGTAATTAAGATTCTTTAACAGAAGTGCGGGCTGCTCGGCATGTACCCAGTGACCGGCTCCGGGAATGGTGACGATCTGGGCTCCGGGGAAAAGGGTGCGAATCAGTTGGTGATCCTCGGCCCTGATATAGTCAGACTTCTCGCCGGAAATAAACAAGGCCGGGAAACCAGAAATCCCACCAACCGGAATCTCCTTCAATCCGCCGCGTCCCGAATTCCCTTCATCAAGGAGGCCATCCAGTATCTTCGGAAGGTTCATGCGCAGGGCTGCCAGGTTAATACGCCAGGAAAAAGCCCCACTCTTATCGCGTCGAACATTCTTCAAGAGGAAACTGCGCACCCGGTCCGATCCGATCTTCAGGCTCAGTGCCCGGCTGATCTCCTCGCGGCTCTCCATCTTTGACAAATCCAGCTCCAGCATGGCATCAATCATCGCCCCGTGGTTGGCTGCCGAGTGAGACTCCACCGCCAGTTCATGATAGGCTTTTGGAGCCATGTCGACCGACACAAGCGAAAGCACCCTGTCGGGCCACGAAGCCGCAAAATACATAATGACCTTCGCCCCCATGGAGTGACCAATCAACACCGCCTGCTCGATCCCTTCAGCATCCATAAACATCTTCAGGTCGTCTCGCATGGCCGGATAATCGTGGGTGTCGGAATGGGGAGACTTGCCATGATTACGCTGATCAATCACATAGACCTCGAAACGTGCCGACAGCTCCCGGGCTATACTAACCCAGTTATCACCAGAACCGTAGAGTCCGTGAACAATAATCAGCGGCGGACCGGAATTACCATATTTGCGATAGAAAAGTTTCATGTGATTACAGAAGCCCTTTAAGAAGTTTTTTCCATGTAACGGGACGAAAGCTCAACAATCACCTCCTTGATGGAATCGAAGGCCCTGAGCGTATCATCTGTAATGGGCGTTTTCTTCAGCCTCAGGATCAGCAAGCCGTACAAACCATTCAGAGCTACCTGGATATCATTCTCCTTACCATGTCCCGAACGCATCCTGAGCGCTTCGATATTGGACTTCGCCTTGTCAAAGGTTTCTTTGTATGCCGTGTCCACTCCCTGCTTCAGGATCTCGTGATGCAAATCATGCATCTTGCCAGCCAGTTCTTCGAGGATGAAAAGGTGACCCGACTGCTCCTTCCTCTCATCCTGCATCATCACGATCAAAGACTTATACCACTCGCGCATATCACGCTTCACCCCGTATGGCACATCAAACTTAGAGATGAGGGTTTGCTCAATACTGTCCAGGTCCAGCTTATTGGCGCGGATCATATCCTCCACCTGGTACATGTACAGCAAATACTCGGCTACATTCTCCTTTTTCTTCTGCTCGGCTATTATCATTATGAAAGGGTAAATAGTAAATAGTAAATGGGTAAAAGGGTAAATAGTAAATAGTAAATGGGTAAATGGGTAAGTGGAAAAATAAACTGCTTTATAGTTAGTCGCGGAGTTGGCGGAGGTACATCTGTATGGTGTTCTGAAGGCCATAGTAGAGTGCATCGGCAATCAGGGCATGTCCGATGGAAACCTCGCTGATCCAGGGAATCTCTTCCTTCATGTAACGCAGATTCTCCAGGCTCAGATCGTGACCGGCATTCAGTTCAAGTCCCAGGTCCCTTGCCAGCACAGCAGCATCCACAAAAGGCTTAATGGCTGCCTTACGATCGATCGGGTAATTCGTCGCGTAGGGCTCCGTATATAATTCCACCCGGTTGGTTCCCACCTTTGCCGCTCCTTCAATGAGCTCCGGCTCTGTCCCCACAAAGATGGAAGTGCGGATTCCATGACTCTGGAATGCAGCAATCACATCCACCAGGAAATCGTGGTGCAACACCGTATCCCATCCGGCCGATGAGGTAAGTGCCTCGGGCGGATCGGGAACGAGGGTCACCTGGTGAGGTTTAACCCGGTTAACCAGTTCAATGAAAGATTCCGAGGGATATCCTTCGATATTGAATTCGGTACTTACAAGGGGCTTCAGCAGCTCCACATCGCTATACCTAATATGCCGCTCGTCTGGCCTTGGATGAACAGTAATACCCTGGGCACCAAACTGCTCACAATCAACTGCCACCTTCTGCACATCAGGAACATTTCCGCCCCTTGCATTGCGCAGTGTGGCAATCTTGTTAATATTTACACTGAGTTTCGTCACGATCTTAAATAAAAAACAAAGTTATACTTTTGTTTCTACTTGGTATGGATTCGCAGTATTAAGAAGCCTTTTACTGCTTGATGTAATAACTCAGCCAATAATAAGCTCATCGAGGCTGCGTTTGGGGACGTGGTGGATGCCGTTTTTGTCGCGATAGTACTTGATATCTCCGGCGGCTACCTCGTCGATCACCACCTTTTCGGCTGGTTTACCCAGGGCCAGAACCTGGATGATCTTATAGTTGTCTGGAATCTCCAGGAGGTCGCGCAGCTTTTCGCGCTGTACAGACCCAATAATGCATCCGCCAAATTCTTGCTCCACGGCTGTGAGCAGCATGCTCTGTGCTGCAATGCCATCATCGCACCACCAGTCATTGGACAAATCCAGGTCGCCAAGCATAATAATATAGGCCGAAGGTCGCTCCCCCTCTGCCGGTCCGGGCCACTCTTTCATATAGCCAGCCCAGGCAAGGGTTGGGAAAATCCTTGCACAGGATTCAGAATCATTGAATAACATATACCTCAGAGGCTGCATGTTACGGGCCGAACCCGACAGTCGGGCCGCCTCAACCATCTCACGCAGTAATCTCATGGGGACAATCGCCGACTGATCAAAACGGCGGTAGGAACGGTTTTTAAGAATCAGATCTTTTAGCATGATAACTCGCTTTGCTCGTTGTACGTAAGGAAGTAAGAAAGTAAGTAAGAAAGTAAGAAAGTAAATAAGTAAGTAAGTAAGTAAGTAAGTAAATATGTAAGTTAGTAATTTGGCAAATAAGTAAGGCAAAACTTACCCACTTACCCACTTACCCACTTACCCACTTACCCACTTACCCATTTACCATTTTACGCACTTACTATTTACCATTTACCATTCACCATTCACCATTCACCATTTTACATTTTCCTAAAGA
>CAZRPW010000197.1:0-5662 GCA_964601975.1 uncultured Bacteroides sp. | reverse complement strand
CTAACTAACTATCCTTGCTGCATATTCTTTCTTTATTATGCCCGGAGCTTCAAACCAGCTTTTCAGCGCAATATATTTTTCCTTTTTACCCATTGAAAAAGTATCTAATTTTTGATCGCGGTTTCTGAGTCTGAAAACCACATTAATCAAAGCCTGCTTGGTGGCTTTTCTTTTTTCCGTAGGAATCCTGGTAAAGACCATGATCTCATCGGTAAGCTGGTCATAGGTTACCGGTTTATCCAGCTGCCTCAGCCTTTTCATAATGACAAGTTCCCACTTTGATTTTCTTCCTGGCTTTTTTTTGCTTCCTGCTTTTTTCGATGATGGACCAGCGCGCACAGGTTCGGGAATCTTAACTCCCAGCCTGTTAAGCATGCTTGTGATGTGTAACAATCGGGCTGCAGTCTGCTCATATTCCTGTTTGTAAAAGAGCTTCATGTCATCAAGCTCTTTTTCAGGAATTTGAATAGTTTTCATAGACAAATTCTAATAGAGAGTTATGTTCATTTAAAAAAAGTGGGGTGCGTAAAAGTAAAATAAAGCTATTAACCTACAAAGATTTATGGCTTTTGTTTTTTCTTTACGGAAGTGAAGCGTAGTACCAGGTATCCGGATAAACCAGCAATCAATGATCCTGTCAGTATGCCTACTTTAGCAGAATCCAGCAGGATTTCCTGGTCGAAAAATGCAAGGTTGGCCACAAAAATGGACATGGTAAAGCCCACTCCAGCCAGCAGGGCAATCCCTATGATCTGTCCAAAATTGACCTCCTTGGGTAGCTGAGCCAGGCCTGATTTGATTCCGATCCAGGAAAACAATGAGACTCCAAGCAGTTTTCCGGCCACCAGGCTGAGAGCAATCGTGATCCCCAGTGTGGTATTCAATTCCATACCCGTGTTTAATTCAACACCGGAATTGGAGAGGGCAAAGAGGGGCATAATCAGAAATGCCACCCAGTTGTGCAGCCTGTGCTCGAGGTGTTGAAGGGGCGACTGAACCTTGTCAGTCAAGTCCTCCAGGTCATCCATTCCCTCTATCTGTTCTTTCGATAGCAGGGGAGAATCGCTGTCGCCCGATTCTTTGATGTTATCAACCAGATCGCAGAGGCCTTTTGTATAGGTTTCAAGGGTGATTCGTTGCCGGATTGGTACCGTAAATGCAAGAAGAATACCGGCAATGGTGGGATGGATGCCCGATTTAAGGAAGAGAATCCAGATGATAATCCCAAATATAAGGATCAATCCCCGGGCAACGATCTTCCTGTATGACAGGAAAAAAAGAATGGCTAAAAGTACAAGAGCGATTCCGATGAGCGACCATTTTATTTGCTCGCTGTAGAATATCGCAATGACCATAACAGCCCCCAGGTCGTCTACAATGGCAAAAGCTATGAGTAAAATCTTAAGGCCCAGGGGCACCCTTTTCCCGAGCAGCTTCAGAATGGCCAGGGAGAAGGCAATATCAGTGGCCATTGGGATACCCCAAGCATCCGATGTTTGAGGGTCTTTATTCAGGATGAAAAAGAAAATAACAGGAATCACCATCCCTCCGATGGCTGCAAAGAGTGGGAGTGAGGCTTTCTTTACCGTGTTTAGCTCCCCCAGCAGCAGTTCTCTTTTGATTTCCAGTCCAATTAGGAAAAAGAAGATGGCCATCAGTCCGTCGTTAATCCATAGAATCAGGGGCTTCACCAGTTCAAAGCCCGTGGAACTGATTCCTATCTTGTACTTCCAAAGCGCTGAAAATTGATCCGCCAGGGGGGAATTGGCAAGGATCATGGCAAGGACAGTGGCTCCAAAGAGCATGATTCCGCTTGAACTTTCAATTTTGACAAACTTCTGAAAAGGCGATACAATAAATTTTTTAACCATTAGCTTAATTTTTTTTCATTGTTGGTTCAATGCTGCATCCAGCGATAATGATTGCTATTATAAAGGATCTCACAATACTTTTCATGATGGAAGTGTATAGTGAATGCCGGCATCCGGACCAAGGGGCAGCCCCAGGAGCAGCCAGGCAACCAATAGGAGAATCCAGACCCCTAAAAAGGCGAAGGAATAGGGAATCATGGTTGCAATGATGGTTCCGATTCCGGATTTAGGATCGTATTTTTGAAAGTAGGCGATAATCAGGGCAAAGAAACTCATCATGGGTGAGATCACATTGGTAACACTGTCACCAATCCTGTATACCACCTGGGAAAGCTCGGGCGAATACCCCATGATCATAAACATGGGGATGAAGATGGGAGCCAGGATGGCCCATTTTGCCGAAGCACTTCCCATGAGCATATTGATGGCGGCAGAGAGCAGAATGAAGAGTATCATAAGCGGGATCAGTCCGATCTCGGCCGACATCAGCAAACCTGCACCTTTAACCGCCAGGATGATTCCCAGGTTACTCCATTTGAAATAGGCCACAAACTGGGCTGCAAAAAATACAAGGACCAGGTAAGTGGCCAGGGTCTTCATGGAGACAGCCATCCCGTTTACCACATCACTGTCGTTTTTGAAAGTACCGGTGCTGAAGCCGTAGGCAAGTCCGGCTCCGCCAGCTGTAATAAAAAGCATGGCTACCACACCCTGGATCAGGGGAGAAGTGAGCAAGCCGCCGTCAGGTCCCCTGAAAAAACCATTCTGTGGAATAATCCCAATGAGGGTTACGACCATTATAAATACTAGGGACAGCAAAGCCATTAGCAGTCCCCTTTTTTCTTTTGCCTTTAATGGGCCGAAGTCATGTTCCTCGTCCACATCGCCTGCATATTCACCCAACCGGGGGGCAACCACTCTTTCGGTGATGAAGGTGCCGACGAAGGAGATCACAAAGGTGGAAACCACCATGAAAAAATAGTTAGCCGTTGGATTCACCTCGTAGGCTGGATCAAGGATTTGGGCTGCTTCGGTTGAGAGACCCGCCAGTAAGGGGTCTACTGTACCCAGTAAAAGGTTGGCCGAAAACCCTCCTGAAACTCCGGCAAAGGCGGCAGCCATCCCAATAATGGGATGTCTTCCCAGGGCCTGGAATATCACCCCTGCCAGGGGGATCAGCAATACATAGCCTACATCGGAGGCGACATTTGATACGATCCCCGTAAAAACAAGGACAAAGGTCATCAGCTTCTTGGGGGCGTTGAGCACCAGCAGCTTGATCAATGCATGGATCAGTCCGCTCTGCTCTGCAATGCCAATCCCCAGCATGGCCACCAGTACAATACCCAGGGGCGCAAAGGAGGTGAAATTTTCAACCATCCCCAGCAGGATCATGTGGATACCATCATGAGAAAGCAGATTCACCGCCCTGACAGTCTCGCCGGTACCTGGATGTATAGCTTCCCAGTTAAGCCAGTGTCCCAGGAGGGAGAACAGTAATGCGCAAAGTGCGAAAATGGCGAATAGTGTGGCCGGATGTGGAAGTGCATTTCCTGCCCGCTCGGTCCAGTTCAACATCTTTTGCAATACGCCTGCTCTTCGTTCGGGTTTGTTCATGATTCGATTCATTGTTTTGTATAGCCGCCCGCAGAAAACCTATTTGAATTGATAGAGGAAAACCACGACCCCTTTGAATGCCGGCTTCTTTGCATCTTTGATTTCCATGACTACTTCGACTTCAACTTTGGCAGTGCCCCGGAGGTTTATGATGGATTTCAGCTTTGTTTTTATCCTTACTTCTCCATCCACCATCACTGGCTGGCCGAATTTGAAGCTTTCTATTCCATAATTCACCAGCATGGTGATGTTGTTTACTTCAATGATCTGGTCCCAGAGGTGGGGGAGTACCGAGAGACTGAGATAACCATGGGCTATGGTCGAACCATAAGGGCTCTCCTTTTTTGCCCGTTCCACATCCACATGAATCCACTGGTGATCGAGGGTTGCATCTGCAAATTTATCGATCTGTTCCTGTGTGATTTTATGGTAATCCGATACGCCAAGTTCCTGTCCCTGATACTTTTCAAATTCTTCGTAACTGTTAATTATCAACTTTGACATTTTCAATAGGTGTTTTGTAATTAATATATTATACAGGATCTTCCTGCCGTTTCAACCATATTTAAGCCACTTTGTTCACTTTTTTAGTGCTCAAACAACAGGGTGGGATTAATGGCGAAGCGGCCAAAGCGCTCTCCGTATATGGCCAACCCTCCGGGAAGGCCTTCATCTACTTCAAAGCGGATGGTCAGGATATTCCCGGCTTTGTTCAATATAGAAGCCGGGATTTTTGCTTTGCATAGATATCCATAAGATCCGGCTTCCCTGAGCTTTCTGTCCTTCGGTTGGAAGTACCATGAGAGTACTCCGCGATGGTCGGCCGGATCGTCCTCCAGGAAGAACTCCCCTACGATTTCCCCGTTTACCCTTACTTTCAAAAGCGATGGATCTGGGTAGGTATCGGTCATGGGGTAGGCATTGGGATTTCGGCTCGGATCCAGGGTGCCTTTCCCCCGCATATAGTCTCCGCCGGTATCTGATTTTTCTGAGCTGTCCTTACCATGCATTTTTTTGGCAGAAGCCTCAAAGACCAGCGTGGCATCTTCCATTCCCTCATGCAGGATATGCTGTGGAATCTCTATATGGTAGGTAAATGATCCGCTTCCGGCACCGTTTACCTTCAGTCCATCCAGGATATTCCACTGTCCGTCGCTCCAGTTTGCATCAGAGAACTTAGCAGGCTCAAAGGATATGGAATTCCCGGGCACTTCGACCTTTTTGTAATCCTGCACCAGGAAACTGCAAAAGTTCAGGTGGTATACAAAGGCATGCTCATCCCTTAACCTGAGACTCAGATGATAGAGTCCCGGCACCTCTGGCATGGGTATTTGAAGAGGCTTCATTTCACCATTAAACCATGGAGAAGCCGGCAGTGTGGTACTGGAGAAAAGGCTGTGGCGGAAGCGACCGGTTTTATCCCTGCCCGAAAGCTCATAGTCCAGTATAAATTCCCCGGGAACCTTGTCTGTCATCACCGACAGGAAGAGAGGGACCTCTGCCATGCTTCCCGGCTCAACTTCCCTGCATAGTTCGGAGCCGGTGGATAGAAAAATGCTGCTGTGAAGCTGCTTTAGGTCCATGTCCGGGATAAATGAGGAGAGTCCGGTTTCTTTCTCACTGCGGTCGAATCTATAGTAACCGTTCCACTCATTGATCACGTCGTGGTGCTCGGTATAAAGCCATCCGGCTACCTTCGGGTGTCTCCTGAACTCATTCATCATTATATGGTAATCCCAACTCCAGTCCACATCCCCGGTACTACCTTCGTATCCCCAAACATTGCCACATTCACTGTTGAACATGGGAACCCTGGACTGGGTATTCTCCCCGATGAAATTCCAATGTGATCCTTTATAGGTAGAATCCACTACCATATCCAGGTAATCCTTCCAGCCATAACCCGGCAGGTAGGCGTGCCAGGTATTCAGGTCTGTAACCACATGGTCATTGTTGCAGGGTGAGTTATCCTCGATCAGCCTGGACTGGTCCAGTTTTCTGGTCTCTGTGAACATCGATCTGACCCACTCCTGTGTTTCGGGAAGATAGGCCCGCGCTTCACCCTCCCCGGTAAAGAGACCCCAGGTCTCATTGAAAAGTACCCACGAGAAGATGGAAGGGTGGTTGTAGTCACGCCGAATCATTTCACGCATCGCATAGGCCCATTCATTCCT
>CAZRPW010000196.1:0-5663 GCA_964601975.1 uncultured Bacteroides sp. | reverse complement strand
CCCCCATACCACAATTGAATGATGATGATCCTGGTTTCTGGTCACTGGTTTCTGGATACTGGCTAGTGGCTACTGGTATTCTGGTTCCTTGCTTTGCTCTCCGAAATGAAATGAAGGAGAGTTCTTTGTTCCTTGTTCCCCGCCTTGCTCTTCGAAATGAAATGCAGGAGAGTTCTTTATTCTGTGTTCCTTGTTCTGTGTTCTGTGTTCCTTGTTCTGTGTTCTGTGTTCCTTGTTCTGTGTTCCTTGTTCTGTGTTCCTTGTTCTGTGTTCCTTGTTCTGTGTTCTGTGTTCCTTGTTCCCTATTCCTTGCCTTTCTCTCCGAAATGAAATTAAGGATACTTCTTTATTCCTTGTTCCTTGTTCCATGTTCTTTATTCATTATTCTTTGTCCCCCGTCCCCCGTCTCCCGTCCCTCATCCCTAAATTCACGATCAATACCACAGACCTTCTGAATACTGAATTATTAGTGTCCGGTTAAAACTTCATAGGGTTCTTACTAAATGTCTGTTGCAAAATTGATGCGAATCACTCGACTTCCGTTAGTCGAGGGGCATCCTGACTGGAATGCCTCCCCAAGCCCTCTTGCACTCTGATGTCGTAAAAGTGAACACCATAGAGCCTTTCACTAATTCGATTTATTTTTCCCCGGACACCAGTAATACTGACTTCAGACTTCTTTTATTATTGTTAACTTTGTCCTCAATGTCAGCACAAAATAAAAAGAAAAAACTTCTGCTCATCAACCCGCTGAGTACAAACAGGCAGGGACTCATTCTCCACAGCCATGTTATCTATCCTCCTATAGGACTGGGGATCGTTGCAACGCTTACTCCGGATGACTGGGACGTTGAAATACTGGATGAGAATTGGGATCGATTTGAATTTCGCGAAGCGGACCTTGTGGGATTAACGGCACTAACATCCAGCGTTACACGCGCTTATGAACTGGCCGCTATTTACCGTGAAAAGGGAATCCCGACAGTGCTTGGTGGCATACATGCTTCCATGGTGCCGGAAGAGGCCAAAGAACGCGTGGATGCTGTGGTGACCGGTGAAGTAGAAAGTGTTTGGAAAAGCTTGATTGAGGATTTCGAAAAGGGAAAGCTGCAAAAAATATACAAAGGCAAATTATTGCCTTATAAGAATGCTGTTTACCCGGCACGCCATCTTTTTCATGAGAAATACCAGTTTGCCAGTATTCAAACAACCCGGGGTTGCCCGATGATGTGTGATTTTTGTTCGGTCCATCAATTCAATGGCAACAAATACCGTGAACGCCCGGTTGAAGAGGTGCTTGATGAACTGGAAACGATAGAACACGAAAAGATCTATTTTGTTGATGATAACCTGATCGGTTACGGAAAAAGATCTGAAAGAAGGACCATCGCGCTCCTGAAGGGAATGATAGACAGGGGAATCAAGAAACAATGGTTCTGCTCTGCATCTATGAATTTTGCTGATAATGAAGAGGTTCTGGAATTGGCTGCAAAAGCCGGATGCGTGATGGTATTGCTGGGCATTGAATCTGAGCGCATCGAGCAATTGGAAGAAACCAATAAAAAGATGAATATCAAGATCGGCATTGATCATTATGATGAGGTATTCAGGAAGATCCACAAATATGGAATAGCAGTTTTGGGAGCTTTTATCTATGGCCTTGAAAGCGACACCCCGGAAACCATGGCCAGGAGAACAGAATATATCAACAGTGCCGACATAGATGCCGTACAGGCTACGGTGCTCACGCCTTTGCCCGGAACGGGATTGTACAACAGGATGAAAAAGGAGGGCCTGATTGTATTTGATGATTACCCCAACGACTGGCAGAAATACGATTTTGTGGATGTTGTTTTCGACCACAGGAATATGGGCAAGGATGTCTTTTTTACAGAGATCCGGAAAAATTGGGATGCCCTTTATAACGACAATATTTTAAAGCGGAAATTTTTAAGAACACTCAAGCAGACCAAGAGTCCCCTGGCTGCCATCTGGTCGTATGGATCCAACCTTCAGTATTATAACCTGGTTAATGAAGGCATTAAGCCAAAGAAAAACATAGAAGATATTTTTGGCCAGGATGAGCTTGGAAATGAAATGCTTAAATCAAGTCCCTTCAAATAAATGGATTTTAAGAAGAAATCATATAAACTGCTTCTTATCAATCCGGCAAACAAACGCAGGCGTGGCTTGAAACTGGACCAGGATTCCATCTATCCTCCCATGGCCCTGGGAATCATTGCCGCCCTTACGCCTCCCCACTGGGAGGTGGAGATCCTGGATGAGAATTTTGACACTTTTGAATACAAGGATGCAGACCTGGTGGGCTTTACTTCACTCACTGCCACAATCAATAGATGCTATGAGCTTTCAACTGAATTTAGAAAGAATAAAATCCCAACAGTCCTGGGAGGCATTCATGCATCCATGCTTCCAAAGGAAGCTGCACAATATGTCGATGCTGTAGTCATCGGGGAAGCGGAAGGGATCTGGGATCAGCTGATCAATGATTTTGAAAAGAACGGCTTAAAGCAATTCTATCATGCAAAATTGCCTTCACTTGTTGGATCACCCTCGCCTAAAATTGAATTATATAACCCGGCATACAGGTTTGGCAGTGTGCAGACCACCCGGGGTTGCCCGATGAAATGTGAGTTTTGTTCTGTCCATACTTTCAATGGTAGCAAATACCGGCTTCGATCGGTAGAAGATTCTGTTCGGGATTTCATCCATACTGATAAGGAACTGATCTACATCGTTGACGATAATTTTGTGGGCTACAGTAAGGCTGCCAGAGATCATGCCCTTGATTTTTTCAAGGGGGTGGCGGAAAGTGGTGTGCATAAGGATTGGGGCGGATCAGCCTCCATGAACATTGCCGATGATGAAGAACTGCTTGATTGGGCTGCAAAGAGTGGTTGCAAATTGATTTTTCTGGGCATAGAATCAGAACTGATCGATCAGCTTGAACAAGCTAATAAACAGGTTAACATCAAGATCGGGGTGGATAAATACGAAGAGGTCTATCAAAAGATACATAAGGCCCAGATCGCTGTCATGGGTGCTTTTATTTACGGCCTCGACAATGACACTCCCGAAACCATTTATAATCGAACCAGCTATATGCTGAGTTCGGACATCGATATTATGCAGGCCACAATCCTGACTCCTTTACCCGGAACGGCCTTATATAAACGCTTTGAAGAAGAAGGCCGCCTGCTTCATACAAATTATCCGGAAGATTGGGAACGCTATAATTATGCAGAGGTGGTATTTAAGCCACAGAAAATGTCGCCGGAGGATTTTACATCATCGGTAATCGAAAACTGGGAACGATTGTATGATATAAAAACGCTGAAAAGAAAATTTTTAAACACCCTGAAGCTGACCAAGAATCCCACAACTGCTGCCTGGGGCTTTTCTTCCAACCTGCAAATGCGGAATTTTGTTTTTGAAGGGAAAAAGGATGTGGCAGACCTAAAACTTCTTTTCCCCGATCTAATCAAAGGAATAACACTCATATAGTGTTAACTTTGCCACTTTATTTTATTGGAATTAAATGACAAAATTACCAGCCCAATATCTGACTTCAACCGACAATCCTCAAGCGTATCCTTCAGCGGAAATGGTGTCTCTTTTGCTCAAAAATGCTGAGATATCCGGAGATAAAGCTTTGTATATTTTCCTCGACGATGGCTATACCGAAACATTAAGGATTTCATATAAAAGTGTCGTTAATAAGGCAAAAGCAGTTGCTGTAGAATTACAGAAAAATGGGAATAAGGGCGATCATGTATTATTGCTCTTCCCGGCAGGGGTTGAATTCATTATTTCTTTTTATGGCTGCTTTATGGCAGGAATGGTTGCGATTCCCGCTTATCCCCCAAGACGAAAAAAGGTAGACCCAAGGTTTTTATCTATCCTTCATGATGCAAACCCATCAATTATTCTTGCCACCGCTGATATTCATCAAGACCTGAGAAAAGCCAATCTTGAAGGAGCCAGCCTGGAAAAAACACACAAGCTTTCGTATGAAGAAATAGACATGAATCAGTCGAAAGAATGGATCAATCCTGAAGTGTCGGACAAAGATATTGTGCTGCTGCAGTATACATCCGGATCAACCGGCAATCCCAAAGGGATATTGGTCAGCCATGGAAATATGATTCACAATCTGGAATGTATCAAGCAATCATTTGGGTTTGATGAAAATATGATCGTGGTAAACTGGCTTCCGAACTTCCATGATATGGGATTGATTGGCTGTCTTATTGAACCTGCTTTTGTAGGTGGCAGCGTGGTGGTAATGCCACCTATCCGGTTTATACAGAAGCCGGTAAATTGGTTGAAAAATATTACCCGATATAAAGGCACCTGTGCAGGAGCCCCGAATTTCGCTTACGATTATTGTGCCGATAAGATATCAACAGAAGAGATGGCCGATCTGGATTTAAGTTCCCTAACTCTTTTATTTAATGGTTCCGAGCCCGTTCGTAAGGAATCAATAGACCATTTTTATAAAACCTTTGCTGACTATGGCTCTACTACAAAACAGTTTTTCCCCTGTTATGGAATGGCTGAAGCAGTCCTGATAATAAGTGGTGGCGATTACAAAACTGAACCGATATATTATAATGTTGATGTACGATCACTTGAAGAAGGAAAAGTTGTTTCTGCCAGTGATGGGAATGAATCGCGACAGATTACGGCCTGTGGATTCCCATGGATGGGGATGAGTGTTGCCATCATTGATCCCGAGACGAAAGTCCCCTCACCAAAAGGGCATATCGGTGAGATTTGGGCAAAAGGACCATCCGTCACTCAGGGTTATTGGAATAAACCTGAAGATACAAAAGAAACTTTTCAGGCCTGTATTGTCGGCACTGATGACGGCCCCTGGATGCGTACGGGTGACCTGGGCTTCATTCACGAAGGCCAATTGTATGTTAGTGGCCGCTTAAAAGACCTTATCATTATCCGGGGCGCCAATTTTTTCCCGAATGATATTGAACACAGTGTAGAAAACGCACATGAAGCACTGAGAAAAAATGCAAGTGCTGCCTTCTCCATGGATATCAAGGATCAGGAAAAACTGATCATCATTCAGGAGATCGAGCGGGCCTATATGCGCGACTTCGATGAAGATGAAATATTTGAGAGCATCCGAAAAGCTGTCTTCGCTGATCATGGTATTCAACCTGATATCATCCTTCTGACTAAAATGGGAAGCATTCAAAAAACCTCCAGCGGTAAAACACAGCGATTCGCCATGCGGGCCATTTGGAAAAACAAGGAACTTGATGTGCTTGCATCATGGGAGAAGAAGGAGGAAAAAGAAAACATTGCTTCTGCCATAGGATTCCGTCCCGAATTTCTACGCGAATGGATGATCAACTGGATGGCACAAAAACTTGAGCTTGATCCGGGAAGGATTGATCCGGATAAAGCTGTCTCAGCCTACGGACTTGATTCTATAACTGCCGTAAGCCTTGAACGGGATGTAAATAAACAATTTGGGGTGGAATGGCCCATAGAATCTTTTCTTAGAGACAATTCAGTTAACCAGCTTGTGGAAGAAGGCATTGAGTTACTTCGTAACACAAGTTCTAAGTTCTAAGCTCTAAATCCTAAACAAGCTCAAAGCTCTAATTTTCAAGTACCAA
>CAZRPW010000195.1:0-5684 GCA_964601975.1 uncultured Bacteroides sp. | reverse complement strand
ACGACAAGCATCAGGCTTGTGTTGCGGGGAACCATCAGTTCCATCTGTTCGGTGAAACGCGGGAAGGTGAAGTAATACATAAACCAGGCAGCCAGGGTAAAACCGCGGGCCTGCAACCATGTACCCTTCTTCATAAAGAGGGCCGGAATGGTACAGGAAAGCAGCACCATCAGCTGGGCCGAGGTTGAACCGGGGAAGTTTAGATATACATAAACGAGGTTCCAGACATCATAGGCCACGATCCACAGAACAGCCATTTTCGGCCATACCATATCTTTGTGTTTGCTTGTATCCGGACCGATCTGCTTCCAGCCGTAGAACAGGGTGATGATGTTCAGGACCCCTGCAATACCATTAAGGGTATTGGGTAGGAAGCCCATGGAGAAGTCCTGCGAAACTGCCTCTGCAATATTCACTGCCAGAAATAATGCTGCAACCAGTTTTACCCAGTTATACTGTCCGGCCTTTGTATAACGGATCAGGGTAAACCAGATCACTGCAAATACGACCGAATAAACTTTCACCCATTTAAACCAGTAGGTAACTCCCTGGTTGGGCCAGACAAATAAGGTTAGCGCCAGGGTCAGTACACCAAAGAACATGAGTGTGGCCCACTTGCTGCGCCTGAACAATTCATTCAACATTATCAAAACCAGCAGGATCATGATCCAGTGAACAAGGGCAAGCATGTGCTTATAAGGCCTCACTTCCCCCTCATATCCATCCTTGGCATAGGATAAAGACGCTTCACCAGTCACCCGCAAAGAGGATCCGTCAAAGTCGGTGAGCACATCCCCTGCCTCGCTACTGAGAATAATATGGTCTCCCTCCTGGATCCACTGCTTGGTTTCAACAAGGTTATCGGAACCCCCAAACTGTTTTGTAACTTCAACGCTGCCATCATTCTCAAAATTGAGACGGTAGAAAAAGGCACCCTCTCCGGATTTCCCATCTACAATGGTCTGCCAGGTTCCGCCTTTGAACTGAATTGCTTCACCACTTTCCTGAGCTGCAACTGTGCCGGAGATCAGCGAAAATAAAGCACCAATCAGGGCAAAGCCCCTGGCTAATTGGAAGGCTTGCTTTTTCATGAGGTGGCGTGTTTAAGTTCTCTGGATGGAGCCTCTCTCCGCCGCAGGCGGATAAAATACCATATCAGGTAAGGCACGGCAATCACAAAGTTGATGATCCCCCAGTAATGCACTGCAGTTGGATTTGCAAATTGCGAGGAATCCATGATGGGCGTAAAGATATCATAGGTGGAGCGGATCAGAATGTGGATGGCCAGGGTATAAACCCTTGCGGTCACATAGAGTTCGGGGCGCCTTTTCATAAGCGGGTAGAGCTCGGCTGCCAGCAGGATACACAGTGAACTTGCTGCAAAGCCGGGATTTTCCGCAAATACGAAGGCGATGTTCCAGGTGGTATAGAGAAAGTTCCACAGCGGATCGGTATAAACCAGCAGGTCGCCCGGCTTATCCCTGGAGATTTCCCAGCCGTTTTTCTTATTCCTTTTGGATTTAAACAGCGGTATGGTCACAATCAGGACAAATCCTGCAACGGCATTAAAGTAGTTACCCAGGGCAAGGTCCTTCAGGGAAGCCTCCAGGATGTTGAGTCCAAGCACCCCATAAAGTGACCATAAAACCCAGTCTTTCCTGAAGAAGCTCCACCAGCCTTCCCGTTTTTCATATTGTGCGATCCGGCCGAAGCCCACAATCAGGGCCGTGGGAAGCAGCACAGAGAAAGACTTAGCCCAGCGAAACCACCCTTCCAGCTGTCCAAACCAGAGGGGAAAAGAGAAAAGTGCAATAATCCAGAATACCGCAGAGAGTTTGTAATGCTTACGCATCAACTCCACCATCAGGAGGAGTAGTCCGATATACACTGGCATGGATACCAGGTATTGCCAAACAGGTATGTTCATGATACTAAGTTTATAGGTGAATATTTATTCATTATATAGATAAAAAAATTATGCTTTTATCGATTCCCAACTCAATTTAAAGGCTTTTTCAATGCGCTCTTCATTCAGATCATACACGCCGGTTACATGTTCATCGGCCAGCTCCCTTATGAATCCAAGCATCGCAAGAAAGAGCATTTCATCATCCACATCCTCCCTTACCAGTTCCGATTCCTTCCCCCGACGTATCATCTGGTGAACCGGCGATTTCATGGATTCGGCCATTCGTTTCTGCACCACTGTAATATAGGGCGACCTGTAATATTGCTCCAGGAATACACTCTCCTCAAAATGCTCGATACGGTGTTTCAGGTAATTGAACCAGACTTTCCTGAATCCGGTGGGCCAGGGTTCTTCTGTACTGTAGCCCCGCATGAAACGTTCGGCGGACTCCATGTTCAGTTTTTCATAGAGACTGTTTAACATCTCCTCCTTGCTCTTAAAATAGATATAGAGCGTACCGGTGGCAATCCCAGCCCTTTTGGCAAGTTTGGACATAGTAAGCCCGGCGATACCCTCCCGGGTAATCAGTTCAAGGCCTGCATTGAAAATAAGGTCTATCTTATTTAAATCCTTCATTCTCATACTGCAATTTTAATGAACATTTATTCATTATACAAGAAATCACCCCATAATTTCACATGTTTATTAGCAGAAGCTATAATCACCCGCCTGCCCTTCAGTGTGGCATTTTGGATTTCCATAGAGGAAATCCGGCATTTCGTAGAGAAACCAGGCACTTTGGTAGATTTCCTAATAAAAATGGTGTAAAACCTACTATTTTTGCTGAAATCCGTTTTTACAGAAATTACTACCTATGAAGTATCTCATTTTTTCTCTTTTTACCCTGATGGGCACCATAAGCTTTGGCCAGGAATTCTACGACATGGACGTGGTCCAGACTATTGAAGTGGGTTTTGATGAAAGCAACTGGGATGCACTCATGGATGCCCAGGCTTCGGGCGACGGGGATTATATTATGGCCCGTGATGTGACCATCAACGGGGTCGTATTCGACAGCGTGGGTGTGAAATTTAAAGGCAACAGCTCTTATAGCGCTAACCGGGTTAAAAATCCCTGGCACATCGAACTGGATACCTATAAGGAACAGGACTATGAAGGATACACCGATATAAAACTTGCCAATGGTCACAATGACCCTTCCTTTTTACGTGATGTACTGGGCTTCCATATATTGAGACAATACATGGATGCACCCCTTTCCAATTATGCAAATCTCTATGTGAACGGGACTTTAATCGGGCTATATACCAATACAGAATCCATATCAAAGAAATTTGTAAAGAGCCGCTTTGGATCCAAGAAGAACACCTTCGTCGAGTGCAGTCCGCCCGACGGAGCTGATCAATCCACCACTGATTTACCCAACCTGGTTTACCTGGGACAGGATAGTACGGACTATTACAACGCTTACTCCATGAAGTCAGATGAAGGGTGGCAGGAACTGATTGACCTGTGTGACACGCTTCAAAACAACATGGCTGATATTGAAGCGATGCTTGATGTGGACAGGGCTTTGTGGATGCTGGCCTTCGATAATGCCATAGTAAACCTGGATTCATATATTGGCCAATTTGCCCAGAACTACTACCTGTATCGAAGTGACTACAATCAGTTCTTTCCCGTTGTATGGGATTTAAATGAATCTTTTGGAATTTTCTCTCAAACCGGAAGTGGCTCTCTCCGAAACACTTCAGAGAAACAGCGAATGGATTATTTGCTCCACGATGGGGATGCCTCTTATCCCCTCGTAAAACAATTACTGAATGTACCCATGTACAAACGGATGTACCTGGCTCATTATAAAACGATGCTCCTGGAGAATTTTGACAATGAGGCTTATTACAACACGGGGCTTGAGCTGCAATCCATCATCGATGCTGCCGTTCAGGCCGATCCCAATAAATTTTACACCTACAACAATTTCCTCAACAACCTCAGTTCCGATATCACCTCCGGCAATGGGCCCATGAGTATTTCTGTTCCCGGCATCACAAATCTGATGAATACCAGAAGCTCCTATCTCCTGGGCCTTTCAGATTTCACCCAAACAGCGCCCACGATTTCCAATATTTCATTATCCTCCGATGCTCCCCTTATCAATGAAACGATTACTGTTTCAGTAAGCGTCACAGATGGGAATGCAGTCTACCTGGCATATCGAAGCGAATCCATAGCCCCCTTTACAAGGGTGGAAATGTATGACGACGGAGTCCACGATGATGGTGCTGCCAATGATGGGATTTTTGCTGCAGAACTGGGCATGACTGCTTCATCTATGCAATATTATATCTATGCCGAAAATGAAAAGGCAGGTATATTTTCTCCCCGCAGGGCCGAATATGAATACCATTCGATCTCTGCAGCCACGACTATTCCCGAGCTCAGCGACGTGGTAATTAATGAATTTATGGCCTCGAATGAAAGTACGGTGACAGACCAGGATGAGGAGTATGAAGACTGGATTGAGTTATACAACAACGGCTCTAATTTGATTGATCTTGAAGGATATTACCTTTCTGATGATGAGACAGACTTCATGCAATGGGCCTTCCCGGAGGGAACCCTCCTTTCCCCTGGTGCTTACTTAATTGTATGGGCCGATAAGGATGAAGAACAGGATGGACTGCACGCCAGCTTCAAATTATCTTCATCAGGCGAATCGATCTACTTAACAGATGCTTCCGGGACCATTGTGGATATGGTGAGCTTCACAGCGCAAACCATGGATGTATCCTGGGGCAGATATCCCAACGGCACAGGGAATTTCCAGGTAATGAGTCCTACCTTCAATTCGGTAAATCTGGAAGGTCAGGAAATTACAGATATTTCAACTTCCGTCTCTGCAGTACCTGGGCTCTTAGCCTATCCCAACCCGGCTCGTGAGTCTTTCAGCCTGGAGATATCAGGGGATAAGCAAAGCGACAGGCCCGTCCTCATCTACAACCTGAGCGGCAAAGTGATTTACCAGAACAGCATTTCCGAAAAACTATGGATCTCAACAACCGACTGGTCTCCGGGTATGTATATAATCCGGGTGGATGACGCCTTTCTGAAAGTTGTGGTTCAATAAGGAATACGAAAAGTCAGGTTGAAGAAATGGACCATCCGGTAGATACAATAGGGTGATCTGTTGAATTGATTTTCAGGTCCTCTCCACCATCCTTAGTTTTAGAGCAATTCTAAAAACCAAGGGATGAAAACAAATCTTTTTACACCCATTCAGCTGGAACAAATGGACCAGGTGAAACTGATGAACCGGATTGATCAGAAATTCTGGTTTCATGAAGAGCATCTTCAGCGAATACTTCAGTCGGTAGGTCACGAATACTACGTCCTGGACATCGAAGGTGAGAATGAATTTATTTATTCATCCACCTATTACGATACCCCGGCAGACCGGATGTACATTAAACACCACAATGGGAATCTGAATCGCTATAAAATTCGTCGTCGGTCTTATCTCTCATCGGGGATCAGCTTTCTTGAAATCAAATTCAAGACCAATAAGGGAAGGACATCCAAGAAACGTATCCAGACTACTTTAAACGAACACTCATTTACAAAAGAAGAGCGTGACTTTATAGAAGCCAATACACCCTATACCACGGAGGATCTAAGCCCATCACTCATCAATCAGTTTTCACGCATGACCCTTGTGAACAGGAACTTCAAGGAGCGATGCACCATCGACCGG
>CAZRPW010000194.1:0-5753 GCA_964601975.1 uncultured Bacteroides sp. | reverse complement strand
TCCCTGGCCCCCGCCGACCGGCCTTTTCCACGCAAGGAAATGATCTGGTCTGCCTGGGGAATGAAGGATAAGCTGGTGGGAAATGTGGACGTATGGCTGTGTTTTCAGTGTGGCGATTGCAGCAGTTCCTGTCCGCGCGATGTGAAGCCATCTGATGTGATTGCGGCGATCCGGCAGAAGACCTATGAGCATTATATGAAACCCCGTTTCCTGGCCCGTATGGTAAGTAAGCCGGCGCTCCTTCCTTTGGCTCTGGGCATTCCTGCTTTGGTAATCATCATTATTCTGAGTCTTGCAGGCACCTTTAAGATTCCGGAGGGTCATGTCGATTATTCTGCATTTTTTCCCCATGCCCTGCTCAACTCCACATTTTCTGTAATCACGCTGTTTTTTTACCTGCTGGCTGCCCGGGGTATTGGATCCTTCTGGAAAGACATGAAAAGAAATACCCCTCCTGCAGCTGGAAAGGGGGGAAGAGTTCCCTTTTTCAAAGTCCTGGGAGAGATTCTTTCCCATTCCAACTTTTCCGCCTGCGGCGGAACTCCGAAAATCCGGAGGTGGGCCCATATGCTTGTATTTTTTGGTTTCGGATTGCTGTTGCTGGTGACCCTCTATGCCATTTATGCAACCATCAGCCATAACTACCCGCTGCCTCTGACAAACCCCTTTAAGATAGCCGGGAATGTGGCCTCTCTGATGATCTATTGCGGACTAGGAATCATGATCTGGCAAAGGCTCAGGGACAAGGAGACTTTTGGGAAAAGCGGGTATTCCGACTGGCAGCTGCTTGTAGCCATCGCACTGCTTACCCTATCGGGAACCCTGGTTGAGTTTGCCCGCTTTGGAAACTGGTCACTGGCTTACCACCTCTATTTCGTTCACCTGGTACTGGTATGGTTTGTGATCATGTATCTGCCATTTACAAAGCTGGGGCATGTTTTCTACAGGACCACCGCGCTTTTGTACGCAAGATCCATCGGAAGGAAATAGTCTACTGACGGCGCTTATCGGTAGGTGTAATTGTTCAGTACCTCACGGACCGATCCGTGAAGTAGCAGCAACCTTCGTGATTCTTCCTTTTCCAATCCCAGCTCCTCACTAATCATCCTGGCTCCTCTGTCCACCAGTTTCTGGTTTGTAAGCTGCATATCTACCATCTTGTTACCCTTCACCCTTCCCAGTTTTATCATGGTGGAGGTAGTGATCATATTGAGAATCAGTTTCTGGGCAGTACCCGCCTTCATCCTGGTACTGCCAGTTACAAATTCGGGTCCCACAATAGCCTCCAGCGGGATATCCACGGCCTTTGCAAGCTTTGAATTGGCATTACAGGTGATGCAGGCTGTAAGCATTCCTTCTTTGGAGGCATCTTTAACTGCACCGATCACATAGGGCGTTCGTCCCGAGGCTGCAATTCCAACCACGATGTCATTGATTCCAGGTTTATACTGGGCCATGTCCCGCCAGGCACCATGCGGGTCATCTTCGGCCGATTCCACAGCCTTTCGAATGGCTATGTCACCCCCGGCAATAAGCCCGATCACAATATCATAGGGAACGCCGAAAGTGGGGGGGATCTCCGATGCATCCAGGACGCCCAGTCTGCCGCTGGTACCCGCACCCACGTAAAAAAGCCTTCCACCCTTCATAATCCTGGGGATAATTCCTTCCACCAGCTTCTCCACCTGGGGAATTATATTCTGCACTGCCTGGTGGACCGTGCCATCTTCGTGGTTGATATTTACAAGTAGCTCATGAACCGACATCTTTTCAAGGTTGTCGTACTTCGAAGAGGATTCTGTGGTGGACTGTATCGGACCTGATGTTTTAGTTTTTTCCCGCTGATGATACTTCACCAGTCCGTCGATGGGCCCAGCCAAAACCTGGCCACATTTTAATCCTTTTTCCCTGAGAACTTTCTCAAGGATGCTCCTGAAATGGAAGGCTACCGAGCCGGCAAAACCGATCTCCATATCCTTGTAATTTTTGTATTTGGAAATATTTTTATCTATAAATTCGCTGAAGGCAGCTTCAATAATATGTGTAATTTGAGGATCAGCAACATGCTTTCCTGCAATGCGGGTAAGAGAGGCCAGGTAGCGATTGGCATGCGGCTTCTTATATACATTATCCAGGATCTGCTCCATGCTAAGTCCTTCCTCCTCAATAATGGCTTTGGCCAGCTCATCACCCAGGTCCCTTTTATGGAGCGCCGAAACCAGCCTTTTTCCAATGTCTGTTCCACCGCCTTCATCCCCCAGGGAATATCCCATGGGAGGAACCTTATCGGAAATTCTGCCTCCCTGGTAAAGGCCCGAGTTTGATCCTGTACCCAGGATGCAGGCAATTCCGTCCTTCTCCTGGAAGAGTGCTCGTGCCACTCCTGTAAGATCGTCTTCCACGCAGATCTTCGGAATCTTTCCAAAACGAATCTTTATGGCATGGCGGATCACTTCTTTCATGGCCTCATTGGCTACGCCCGAACCATAAAAGCAGATGGACCGGATTGATCCGGCTGCTTTGATATTCAGATTATTCAGTTCCGACTCAATCTCTTCTGCACTACTATGGTAGGGGTTAATGCCGCGGGTGGAAAAGGATTGGACCTTTTCTCCATCCACTAATCTCCAATCGGTTTTCGTGGATCCGCTATCTGCAATCAGTATCATTTTTTTTTATTAAAGGCTTATTAATTCACCACAATCGGGCTTGTGAAAACCCTGTTATTCTCAGTAATTACAACGAAGTAGATTCCTGGAGCAGGGAATCTCTTGTAGTCAATGCTTATTTCTATTACTCCTGATTGACCTGTATGGCCTGCTATTTCTTCATATATCTCCTGTCCCATGGCATTTGTAATCTTCAGGTGGCTCTCCGGATAAGTATCCGCCTTGTATCTGATCTTTAATACACCAGCAGACAGCGGAGATGGGTATACGGCCAGGAATTCCTGTATGTCCGCAAAGGGTTCAACAATCGTCCCTTCACTGGTTCCGAAATATCGTCTGGCGCTATTGATGCTTTGTCCATATTCATTGATGGCCCTGATCTGGCAATAGTACCAGGTGTAGCCTCTGAGTGAACCGGCTATTTGCCCCGATCCCGGTAAGGCATCCATGGTCTCCTTATAGTAGATAGTGCTGAAATCTACATTCTCAGAGAATTCCATATATACCGAATCTGTGTCAGGATCAACATTCCAGCCCACCACAGGCCTGGAGCTTATACCATCGGTGAGGTGCGGTGGCGCAGTAATGGAAGGCCTGGTAGGATATCCGCTAGTGAAAATTCTGGAGGGGGTGAACTCACTCTCTCCAAATTCACTTTTGGCTTTAACACGCCAGTAGTGGATCCGCTTGCCTTCCAGTTTCATATCCGAAACCAGGATTTGATCTTCACTCATCCAGGCCGAGCGGTAGAGGATTCCCGAGAACTCCTGGTCGATGGCCACCTCAAGCTGGTAGGCAATTTCCCCTTCTGTAGCGGTGGTCTGCCATTGCAGATAGTCAAAAGAAGCCACCGTGGCCTGGTCTTCCGGTGAAAGAAGTTCCACTCCGGGAAATTCCCCGGCGCTGGTCTGGAAGGTGCTGAGCCCGGTGAAAGTGCTTACCCCATATTCATTTAAACCCTGGATGCGAATATAGTACCAGGAGGATTTCTCCAGTTCTGTTGAAAGGGTTCCCTGTTTCAGGGAGGCATCGAAGAGCTCTTCATGAAGGATGGTTTCAAATGAGCTTTGGGTGGAAACCTGCACCTTAATCTGGCTGCATGCGGCAGTTTTGCTCCACTTCACTATGGGAGTGGTGGATACATTGAGGGCCAGATTCACTGGAGATTCCAATACAGGCAGTCCGGGGAAGCCTGTATGGAAGGTGCGGGAAGCTGTCCACGGTCCTGAAACTATCTCCTTTGCCCTGACCCTCCAGGAATAGCTATTCTCGCCCTTTAGCAGGAGGGTGTCAACTTTTGCTGCCGAACTTGTAGTCCATTCCGACTGGTAAATAATATTGCTGAAGGAAGCATTGCTGGCGATCTGTATCTGGTACTGCGGATCTGAAAGTGCTGAGGTCCATTGCAGCAGGTCTTCCTGGCCAATTGTTGCTTCAGAATCCGGCGAAACCAGTTCAGCAAGATTTTCCATTTTAACTTCGATGGCAGTAGAAGGAATTCCTTCCCGACCAGTGGCGGAAACCGCACTTACCGTGATCCAACTATTGGCCGAGAGTACCAGTTCGGAAAGATTTACACGGTTCTCCATAAAGCTTCCCTGGAGAAAAGTGGGATTAGTGATAATGATTGTTTCGTCGCTCTCACCATCCGAAACATAGACCGCGAAGCGCTGATTTTGCTCTGGGTCCATTTCCCAGCTCAGGTAAAGCATTTCGTCAATGGTGTCGATCCCTACATTTTGCGGAGTGCCGGGTGTGTCATCCGTTTTCCAGTGCATCTCCGGCATGAGGGTGGGGTAGAGGTACTTATTGTCCTTCAGGTAATCGGCCAGGCCATTGACCCGGTCCAGGTCATCCGCCCTGAAAAAGACGCTCCCCATGGCTCCTTTATCATGGTTCGCCCTGATCAGATCAATCTGCAGGCCTATTTGTCCAAGCGTCCAGGGCGCCACCGGATCACCTGTTCCCTTTTCTCCAGCTGGAGATTCCATATCCATATAGGTCTTCAATTCGTGTAGGTTCTCACCTGCTGTTCCCTTTAATCCGGGATTACTTTCGAGGCGATAGGTGCCCTGTCCGGGGAACAGGTTCCTGCCCTGCAGGTCTACCTGCTCCGACCACCAGTTTGTCAAAGTCTCGAAATCCTGTCCGCCTCCAGTGGGCCAGTACAGCTGAGGGGTGAGATAGTCAACATTCCCGTCTTCCAGCCAGGCCAATGGATCGCAATAAATTACACTGTAGGCATCCATTCCGCTAATTCCGGATGGAACTCCGGGACGGTAAATACCAAAGGGACTCACCCCGAAACGAACGTTCGGATTGGTCTCCTGGATCACACGGTATACCGTATCGATCATCCGGTTCACATTATCACGTCGCCAGTCCCCCCGACTTTTCCCATTCCCATAAAGGTCGTATTCCGCCTGGTCCAGGTCATTGTCGGTTCCTTCATAGGAATAAAAGTAGTCATCAAAATGCACCCCGTCCACTGCATAAGAGCTTACAAGATCCCTCGTCACAGCTCCGATGTAGCTCATCACCTCGGGCTTTCCCGGGTTCAGGATGTTTTTTCCATCGGCATATGCTATGGCCCACTCGGGGTGCTCTACGTATACATGGGTATCATCATAGTATGATCCGCCATCATTGGCAGAGGCATTGATCCGGTAGGGGTTTAGCCAGGCATGTAATTCAATCCCCCTTTTGTGGGCCTCCTCCAGGGCAAACTGAAGGGGATCATAACCAGGATCATCACCCTGGTTTGTGGAGAGGTACCTTGACCAGGGCTCATATGCACTCTGGTAGAGGGCATCACACTCGGGTCTCACCTGCAATATAATAGCATTCATATTCAGACTCTGGTAAAGGTCCAGCATCCGTATCAGCTCGGCTTTCTGAGCCGAAGGATTCCCCCTGTCCTCATATTTGGGCCAGTCAAGGTTAGCTACAGAAGTTACCCATACGGCCCTCATTTCCCGCTTATAGGGACCCTGCGCTACGATGCCGACAGCCAGCATCAGCCCCAGTACTATCGCTATATTTCTCCTGCTCATCATCAACTTTTTTTTTACTTTACAGACTTTA
>CAZRPW010000193.1:3164-5820 GCA_964601975.1 uncultured Bacteroides sp. | reverse complement strand
GGTACATTTTCCTATGAACTGGGAGCAAATACCGGCCTGACCTATCCCCGAATCATTTTGCCCGGGAAAAAGACCAGGATCAAGGAAATCATGAAACAGGAAACTTCCATTAAGCAAAATTTTAACCTCCTGAACAGAACAGCATACTATTCCATGTTTTCCTCTCTGACTGCTCTGAATTACAGCTGGGGTAAAACCAGGAAAATAACACATTCATATTCTCCCATCTATTTAAACGCGGTATCCCTGCTTGCCACAACTCCTGATTTTGATTCAATCATAAATGAAAATATATATATCCGACGAAGTTTTGAAGAGCAATTCATCATAGGAATGAAATATGATTTCAGCTATGATAATACTTATTTAAAGCAACCCCGAAATATATACTTCCAGGTGGGGGTCAGCACTTCAGGAAATACCCTGGATCTCTTTGCAGGAATGGGTAAGGATCCCTCTCAAAGGCCCTATGAATTTCTGAACAATGTCTATTCCCAGCATTTAAAATTTACGACCGATCTCAGGTATTATTTTCATGGACAAAATAATACCCTTGCCATGCGTATGTATGCAGGCGTAGGTCTGCCCTACCTGAATTCGGACATTCTTCCCTATGTGGAACAATTTTTCAGTGGAGGCGCATATAGTATCCGGGGGTTTACCGCGCGAACCCTGGGTCCGGGATCCTTCCATGAGGAGAAGAGTTCTTACATTGATCAGTCGGGCGACCTTAAACTGGAGGCTAACCTGGAATACCGCTTTGGAATCTCCCGGGTTTTGAAGGGCGCCCTTTTTGTGGATGCCGGAAATATCTGGCTTATAAACGAGGATGAAAGGAGGCCGGGTTCTGATTTTAAATTCAATTCATTTCTTGGGCAGCTGGCTGTAGGTACAGGCGTGGGACTGAGGTTTGACTTTAACTTTTTTGTGCTCCGGACAGACCTTGGAATTCCATTGAGAACCCCCTACCTTCGGGATGATTCAAACTGGCTAAGCGGTTCCGGAAGCCTCCTTTCATCCAGCATGTTCTACCTGGCCATCGGTTATCCGTTTTAGAACAGGCACCGAAAAGCACCCTGGTGTGGCAATTACAAATTTCATTCACTTATTGTAATAGCCACCCTAGCGGGTCTTAATGGCATAGGCCAGTCCCCACTCAATCCAGTCGGAACGGATACCGTTTCTTGACTTCACACAAATATGGGCTGAAAGATGATCTGTAAGTCGTAACCTTCCTCCGGCCCGGGCAAAATAGAAACTCCTGTCGTAGGAGTAAAGCTTGAAATAGGTCCCAAGGTTAAACAGGAAAGTCAGTTTATCAATTGTAAACTGGTAACCGAAATGTCCTCCCAGGTACATCTTCTGAAAAGTGTTTACATTTTCGGGGAGTGTGTATTTTATGGCTTGTTCCAGTGACCCGTCATACATCACATCCAGGCCCAGGGTAATGGCACTCCGTGCATTATACCGAAACGCATAATCTACTGTAAGAGACGAGGCAAAATAGTGCCTGCTTTCACCTGTTTCCTCCCTGTACCAATCTGTTACACCCACCGATCCCATTACTTGAATTTCCTCATACGACTCAAATTCGGGAAGTTCGCTATACATAAACTCAGCCCTTTTATAGGGATCGTCCGGACCTCCGAAATTGTAACTAAGCCCAGCCAGCCATCCCCAGTTGTTAAGCCCCTTCTGGGGCATATGAATACGGCCATTGGAGTAGTGGGTCATCCCGTAGCCCAGGGTCATATCGATACGCTCACCCAGCTGAATCCCAAGGTTCAGATCAACATCCAGGTAAAGGTTAATATGCGAACCCACAATATCATTATAAGGGTTTGTTACAGGATCATGGACCAACTTCGCATAGCTTAGTC
This sequence comes from uncultured Bacteroides sp., assembly GCA_964601975.1. GTDB lineage: Bacteria > Bacteroidota > Bacteroidia > Bacteroidales. The sequence goes on along the minus strand of CAZRPW010000193.1, from coordinate 3,940 downwards.
CGGCCGACAAATTGGTATTCAGGCTAAAGCGCCCATAACGAACAATGGGTACATTGTAAAAAGCAAAAACACTGAATGGATTTCCAAGGGTGGTATCGCCCCGGTCCATTACCTCATCGGCATAGTGAATTCCCAGTCCGTATTTGGGATAACGGCTATACTGCTGCCAGATTTCTCCACCCAGGGTCTGGAAACCCATCCTGGCTTCAATGCCCTTAAAACCATCTTCCAGTTGTTCGTGCAGATACCGGGTGCGGTTCCAGTGTACCCCCTGGTGATAGATTAGCTGGAAAAAAGGCTGACCATTGGGTGATCCCTGCTTCACATCCTGGGCGAAGGCAGCATGCAGGCTAAAAAGGAGCATGAGGAACACAATATATCTCATGATCTCAGGCTTCAAATAATTTCAAAATGGCCTCTTCAGTGGCCGGACAGATGCCCTTTTCGGTGATCAGTCCACTCACCAAACAGGCAGGAGTCACGTCGAAACCGGGATTAAAAACCTTTGAAGCAGCTGGAACGACCCGAAGCTGCGAGGCTTTTCCCCGTTCTTCATCCCATCCCTGGATATGGCTGACCTCAACAGCGTCCCGTTCTTCAATTTCAATCTCGCTTCCCCTTGTCAGCATCATATCAATCGTGCTGCTTGGAAGTGCCACGTAAAAGGGAATATGATTATCGTGTGCTGCCAGGGCCTTCAGGTAGGTGCCTATTTTATTTGCCACATCGCCTGTGCGGGTGGTACGGTCGCACGCTGGCCGAGGCCATTGCGGTGC
>CAZRPW010000193.1:0-3154 GCA_964601975.1 uncultured Bacteroides sp. | reverse complement strand
GGGTGGTACGGTCGCTCCCCACAATAACCATGTCCACCTGCCCCTTCTGCATCAGGTGACCCCCGGCATTATCCACAATCACCGTATGAGCAACCCCATGCTGTCCCAACTCGTAGGCTGTAAGCCTGGCGCCCTGGTTGCGGGGCCTGGTTTCATCCACCCATACATGCACCGGGATTCCTTCATCATGGGCCCTGTATATGGGAGCTGTGGCCGTTCCGTAATCCACACAGGCCAGCCAGCCGGCATTGCAATGGGTCAGGATATTTACAGTCCTTGAGGTCTTTTCATAACAATCACGAATCAGATGGAAACCATGCTCCCCGATCATCCGGCTGCGTTCCACCTCGGTCTCGGCAAGCTGCATGGCCATGTGAAACAGACCTTCGATCATCCGCTCCCTGGAACCAGCACAATTCAAGGCTTCCAGTCCGAGATCAACCGCATACTTCAGGTTTACCGCTGTGGGCCTGGTGGCAATCAGTTGCTCCCCGGCCTTGTGCACTTCATCACACCAACTTTTTGAGTCGCTGTTCAGGCCTGCCAGGTAGAGCCCAAAAGCCGCTGTTACGCCAATCAGCGGAGCCCCTCTGACCACCATATCGTGAATGGCGAAACAGGCATCCTCCAGCGACCTGAGTTCCAGAATCTCGAACTCAAAAGGAAGCTTCCGCTGGTCGATCACCCTGACCACTCCCGGATCATCATCCAGCCATATGGTCCTGTAATGCTTGTTTTCAATACGCACCGCTCTCTGCTTTTTCTGTTATCTTTAAGCCTTACGAATATACAAATTGCCAAAAGAACTCCGCATGAAAAATATTCTGTTCGACCTGGGAGGTGTGATTCTGGATATCGATGTACAGGCCACCTTGAAACGCTTTTATGAACTGGGCTTCCCGGCAGAGTTGATGCAATATCCAAACAACATGACCAGCGACCTGTTTTTCCGTTATGAAACCGGTAAGATCGGGACCGTGGAGTTCAGAAATGAGTTACGGAGAATCAGCGGACAGGATGTGAGTGATTCGGAGCTTAATGAGGCCTGGAATGCCATGATTTTGCGAATTCCCCTCGAAAGGGTAGAATTACTTGAAAAACTGAAGGAACGATATGACTTGTACATGTTGAGCAATACATCTGCGTTGCATGCCCCGGTATTCGAGCAGATGTACCTTGAAGTGGCCGGAAGGCCCATGAAGGATCTATTCAAAAAACTTTACTATTCGTTCGAGATTGGCTATCATAAACCAGATTATGAGGCCTGGGAGCATGTGATATCTGATGCCGGAATTGTGCCACAGGAAACACTCTTCCTGGACGATAATATCCATAATATCAAAGCATCACAGGAACTGGGGTTCCAGGCCATCCACATCCATGAAAGGACCAGCCTGACGGACCTGGGTTTCGACCTGTAGAACCCCAGCCTGTCTTCACCTTCTTCCATCTTACCTGAGTTTGATGAATGTTCCGTCGTTCGTCTCCATACCCCTGCGAATCCACCGCATCAGGGTGATGGCTTTGAAGGAAGGAACCAGGTAGGTGGTTTCCCACTCCTGCTCGTTGGAGTCGAGCTCCAGCTGGTAGAGATGGTTCCCGGTGTCGATCTGGTAAATCACTTTACCTTTACATACATGAACCATGTTGGCCATGGTCCCTTTCACAATACTTGTTAATTTTTCCATGATATTAATTTTGTCCGAATCCCATGGCAGGAAATCCGGGATTTATGTTTGCAGCCTGCCATGCTGCGAAAAAAAAGGCATAAAAAAAGGCCGGGGCTTACCCGACCTTAGTTTATAGACAATAAAATATCTCTCTGTCAGGTTTTCCTCCAAAGCATAGCATCATCACCTTCGGTACCCACACAGCCGGTTCCGAAAACAATCAAATCTGTACTTTTCTGATAACCCTTCATCTTTCTCACTAATTTGGATGCAAAATTACTGCTTTCCCGGAATTATACAAAACAGGTGCTAAAGCATCACGATTCTCCGTGTAGCCAGCGCTTCACCGGTGCGAAGTTTCACCATGTATACCCCCTTCTCCAGGGTAGGAACATCCATATATATTTCTCCTGAGATTCCTTTATCCATGGCATGGTTGTTCCTGAACACAAGGCTGCCACTGAGATCGTAAATCTCCACCGAAAGCGTACTCTCCGCTGCCTGGTTTAAGCGAATATGAAAACCCTGGTCTGCCGGATTGGGATATAGCTCCACATCGAGACGGCTTAATGCCGGCTGCTCCACGGCTGTGGCCAGGTCGATAATCCCAACCTGGGTAAGGCCTGTGAGCAGTTCACCGCTTGCGGCCACCGGGCTTACCTCGAAGAAGATGTAGTGATTCCAATCCACTTCCCTGATCACATGGGTTCGTCCCAGCGCCCCCATAATCTGCATCTTGTCACTTCCATCTAAACTTTTTCCTTTGAACCACTTGTAGGTCGACTCACCTTCAGGATCCCCGTTTCTGTCGTAGAAAGTATAGGTTCCTGTAAGCTCCTCCCCAATGCCCATATTACCGGATATGGAAACATCCCTTGCTTCAGGAGCCCATATAAGGTCGGGGGCATCAAGTTGCACGCTTGTATAGATCCTGTGTTCACTAATGTCAAGTTCAATGGGCATGTTTACATCTGTAACTTCGATGGATTCCCCGGTGAAATAATCATACCAGGTCCCGGTTTTAGTAAAGGCCGGATCAATCGTCTGCGGATAGACATCAAAATTCCCAAGAATAGTTACATCCATCTCCTCGTGCCTCAGGTGGATGGTCTTAAGCATATCGGCCACATCAATACTGTAATCGGTGGTATTGAATGCTGACTGCTCCTGTTTCAATTTTGTAAGGGCAGCATAGGCCTGGAACAACCTTAACCTGTTGGGTTCTTGTAAAAAGTCCCAGCGAATAGGTTTCGGCCCAAGCTTATCACCATTGTAGAAAAGATCATAATCATAGCCCATCTCCCCGAATTGCCAGATCATTTTCGGACCCGGGATGGTGAAGAAGAAACTGGCGGCAAGTTCTGCTCTTACCAGGGACAATTCGAGGTTGTCCCTTATATTATAATCCGGGTTATTATAATTTCCCCACTTTTTTACATCGAACAAATGCCGTTGCTCATCGTGGCTTTCCATGTAGGTGACCA
>CAZRPW010000192.1:0-5985 GCA_964601975.1 uncultured Bacteroides sp. | reverse complement strand
TACAAGGAACATCAGCTGATTCTTTATGCAGAAAAAGAGGATGATACCATTGGACCCATTCTATCGGGTTCATACATGGCCAAAAATCACCTTGCCGAATTCCACCAGATTTGGAGTAATCTTGAAAAAAACACCTTTAAACAGTTGTTGAAAAAAGAAATCAGTCCCATTGCCCGCTTTAAAGAACTTGAAGAACTCACCACTTCAGAACTGGCCGCAAGAACCGGCCTGTCCAAACGAAAAGTTAAAAGGCATCTCACCCATAAGCACTTCCTGAAAGCAAGCGTGGAAGAGCTACAAAAATATGCCAATGTATTCAACATTCCGATAGCCAATTTTTTCCAGATAATCTCCACCAGGGAGGATGGGAAATGGAACATGGGCTACAACGCCGAAGCGGCAAAAAAGATTGAACTAACCATCAGCCAGAAGGCCACCGAAAATCCTTTGCAGGTAATTACTAATCCCGAAAAGACAAATCCTTGAGCACAATACCCTATAAACATGCAATGGCTGCCCATTGCGAGTCAGGCACGGTTACAAACCTTGTAAATCACAGTGGGCTGGAAATCTCAGAACCCCTGGTTTTTGGAATCTCAAGCGGCATATTCTTTGGTTATATGAAAACCCCCATGAGGGAATTTCCAACCATTTTTTCCCGCATCAGGCCCGGAAAAATCCTTGAAAATTTCTGTAAGAATACAGGGGTTAAATTTGTGACAAAAAAATTCAGGGACCCTGAAAAAGCAGAGAAAGAGCTGGATGCCCTTCTGGAACAAAATATTCCTGTCGGACTGCAGGTGGATTTCTTCTACATGGATTTCTTCCCGCCCTGGCACCGGGTACATATCAACGTACACTACATCGTTGTAATCGGGAAAGAGGATGATCACTACATCGTAAGTGACGCCTACCATCCCACCATTGCAAAACTGCACCGCGATTCACTGCGCAAAGGAAGGTTTGCCAAGGGCAGTATGGAGCCTAAGGGCCTTATGTTTTACCCGGTTGAAATACCCGCGGAAATACCCCTTAAAAAAGGGATCACTCAGGGCATGAAAAAGACCGTCTTTAACATGCTTAAAATTCCCATGCCTTTCCTGGGAGTAAAGGGGATCAGACGTTTTGCAGACAAACTACCCGACTGGCCGAAATATGCCAGAAATGAGGAGCAATTGGCCCACAATATATTCATGATTACCACCATGCTGGAGGATCAGGGGACCGGGGGCGCAGGATTCAGGTACATCTATGCCTCTTTTCTCCGGGAAGCTGCAACTATTCTGGATGACGCTGTCTTTAAAGCATACGCAAAGCGGATGATGGAGATTGGGGATGACTGGAGAAATATCTCCCTGTTCGCATCCAGGATTGCCAAACACCGGGGTCAGGAAAATGAAAAATTGAAAGAGATGGGAGAGATGATCAGGAAGAATGCTGATCAGGAATACAAATTTTTTACCGATCTTCGGAAGACCATCTCATTTTAGAGCATCAGTATTTTATGTCGGAAAAGTCTTTGAACGATATTAAACTTGAAACCAGGAAACTGATCCTGGAAACACTGAATATAGATGATGTTCGACCGGAAGAAATCAGCAACGACATTTCTCTGCTGAGCGGTGAAAATGCAATTACGATCGATTCAATTGATGTACTGGAAGTAGTAGTTGCCATACAGAAGAATTTCAATGTGAAAATCCGTGACCAGAACCACGCCAGGCTCATTGTAAACACGGTCGATACCATTGCCGAATTTATCCTTACTCAAAAAATTGAACCGGAAAGCACCTGATCAGCGAACCCGGGTACGTCCATGAAAGTTATCACCATCATACTGGGAACCAGGTTCTCTGTCCTGATGAGACTGATTCTTCGAAATGGAATAAGCCTCTATCCGAAATACATCGCCCGCTTCCTGCTGCTGCTGGTAAACTCACTGATCTCCTCAACCCTGATTCTTGCCGAAAAAAGAAATTATGAGAGGAAGACCCGGGAAACCATCCTCCCTAAAGCCCCCATTTTTATAATTGGTCACTGGCGCACCGGCTCCACGCTTCTCCACCAGCTCATCAACCTTGATCCGCAATTCACAGCTCCCACACTGGTTCAGACTGTCATACCAGACCACCTCCTTTTCAGTACAAAGTACTATGTACCCATCCTGGAGAAAGCAACACCCAAAAGCCGTCCCATGGACAATGTGGCACTCTCACCCCACGAGCCCCAGGAAGAGGAATTTGCCCTTATAAGAATGGGGTCAATAAGCCCTGTGGAGCAGCTCATTTTCCCTTCGGGGGAAGGCTACTTTCTGAAGGGGTACAAACACTATGTGCCTGAAGGAAAACAACTGGAATACTGGAAAAAGAACCTGCTCACTTTTTTTAAAAAAATCACCCTGCAAACGGGCTTACAGATTGTCTCAAAAAACCCCTACCATACCAAACGGATCGAAGTGCTGGCCGATATGTTCCCGGGGGCAAAATTCATTCATATCACCCGTGATCCTCTGGTCGTCGTTCCTTCCACCATTCGGATGTGGAATATTGTAGCAGACCAGAACAGCCTCAAAAGGGGATGGAATAAACCCACTGTTGAAGAAACAGCCACTGTCCTGAAGGAATACCAGGATCATGTGGCAAAGGCCAGGAGGGTAATGGATCATCAAATTACAGAACTGCGCTTCGAAGATCTTGAAAAAGATCCCCTTGCATGCCTGAAGCATATTTACACCCAACTTGATCTTTTTTGGTCCGGGGAATTCGAAAGCGCGGTAAGAAAATTTTTGGCCGGGAACAAGACTTACCAGAAGAATTCCTATAATCTGAGTGCCGGGGAAAAAGAAACCATTCTTTCAATCATGCAGAACTAACAAAAACACATCCTTCACTTTTTGCTCATTAAAACAACTCACCCTGCATCATTGCATGCTCCAGTCGAAGCAATTTCTTTTTAGTTTCCAGTCCGCCTGCATAGCCGGTCAGGCTGCCGTCACCTCCAAGGATTCGGTGACAGGGGACGATTATAGAAAGGGCATTAGCCCCATTGGCAGAGGCCACGGCCCTGATCGCATTCGGGGCGCCAATCTGGCGGGACAAAAACGCATAACTTTCCGTTTTCCCATAGGGAACCCTGAGCAATTCATTCCATACTTTGATTTGAAAATCACTGCCCGCCATAAGCAGGGGAAGATCAAAGACCTCCCTCTCCCGATCGAAATACTGCTGTAACTGCACCCTGGTCCTGTCGATTATCTCCGATTCCCCCTCCTGGTATACGGCATCCAACCCGGCCTGAATACGGCCGTCAACTACTCCCCTCATTTTCCGGTAACGCCAATCGCAAAGGCATAGTTTCTGATCCATGGAACCCAATATAAGCTCCCCGTAGGCAGTCTTGAAATATGCTGTAAGAATGATCCCTGACATTTTTACAAAGGTGTGCTTATTTTGAAAATAATCCTGAGTATTATTGTAGGGAAATGCAGAGACAGAATTATATAGCTGCTGCAAGCATCATCTGTTTGTTGCTTTCTCTTTCGGGGAGATTAAATGCGACGGAAGATTATACGGTCCAACAGAATCCGAATGAGCAGGTATACCAGGCCTTTATCTCTGAGCAGATGGAAGGGTGGGACCATGTTATTGTGAAGCTGAGTGCCAGAAAAGCAAGCCTTTCGGACAGGCAGCTGGGTGAGCTGGTAAACTACTATTACGGATATACCGGCTGGGTAATTGGAGAGGGCCAGAAGAAAAAAGCGACCAACTACATCGGGGAGGCTGAGGCTATCATCGACCAACTCCTTGAAAAACACCCTAATGCACCAGAGTGGCACGCCTACAAAGCGGCCTTTATTGCTTACAAGATTTCGCTCAATAAGATGAGGGCTGCCTTCCTTGCAAAGGAAAGCAATACTTACATTGATCGTGCCATTGAGCTGGGCCCCGACTGTCAGCAAGGATGGATAGAAAAAGGAAATGGCATGTTCTATACCCCAAAGCTACTGGGCGGATCAAAGGACGGGGCCAGAAAAGCATATGAAAAAGCGATCCGGATCATGGAAAAAGACCCGGGATCCATTCATCATAACTGGCTCTACTTAAACGTGCTGATGATGCTTGGACAGAGCTATGACAAAACCGGCAATACCACCATGGCCAAACACACCTACAGGAAGATATTGCAAATTGAACCTGACTTCATCTATATCAGAGATGAGCTCTATCCTGCATTTTTAAAGTCGCTGAACTCCCGGGATTAAAACCTCACACCCACATGCAGTGCAGCCGAAAAGGTTTCAAGGGCTGTTCCATCTGCAACCTTAAATGTAAACTGATCCTCATAGTGATAGGATATCACTTTATTCTGATAATGCTGGATCCTGATATTTGAAAAGAGGCTAAGCTTACGGTTCACATAATAATCCATTCCTAAATCGATGAACCAGCCTCCCTTTTGAAGCCTGTAGATGTATTCATTACTGGTAATAACTGGGTCTTCATAGACCTCTTTGCCCTCGGTGAGTGCTACGATGTCAGAATTCACAACAATTCCTAACTCTTTCCCAAAGCCAATGGTCGGGGAGAAAGGTTTTACGGAGATCCTGTATTGTAAGAGGAAGGGGATCCCAATTACGTCCCATTTTAACTTTGTATATATGGTTTCATTGGGCGCATTATATAACTGGTCGTATTGAAGGCGTCGGAAAAGCACCTCGTTCTGGAAGGAAAGGCGGTCGTGAATGAAAGACAGGGGGATGTGATAAAAAATCCCAAAGGGCATCGTGGCATGCACATTGGATTCAGCTCCCCCATCCTCAAAATAGACCTTCGACAGGTTTAGCCCCGTAAAGGCACCAAAGCGCTCCCTGTTTCTGCTCAGTTCACTTTCATAGGATATGCATTCAGCCCCCGGACAGGTTTCCTTCACATAGGACTTGGTGATATCCATAAAGGACTTATGATTGTACCTGACCTTGTACACCTGCTGTTGCACGGCTTTACTGTCCTCAAAAAGGTTATAGAGAGTATCGCGGAACTCTGGAATTTTCGCCTCCTCGTAGGTAGAATACCCGCGTGAAAACCAATTGGATTCCCGCTCATACTCCCGGTCCCGATTCACCAGCCCGATGAGAGATCCCTCCTCCTTTTCCAGGTAATAGGAATATTCCTTATCGGTTCGCTGATGATAGAGATTGATATCCCCTTCCAGGAGCACCTGGGTGAAAACCCGTTCCGGCTTTCCTTTCACACTCACAACTTTTGCTGCGTAATACTTGTCCTCTCCTATCTTGAAGGAACGAAGATCATCAGGATGATAGCGTACAAGCTTATCTTTCCTGCTCTCCTTAAAAAGGCATAACCTGGAATTCCTGGGGGTGAATCCATCCTTTATTAAGCCTGTAAGTGTATCACCCTCAATAGTAATAACACGCCCTTCGCGAAAATTAGCCTGTCCTTCAACTCCTATTCCCGGAGCGATTATCAACAACAGCAGTATCAACCTCAATAACCAGCGCATAGTTCTCTGTATTAAATGATAAGCCGGGGTGCATTTACAAAAATACTATATTTTTCCATTCTGATCCCTGAATTACTTAACTTGATCAAACAGTATATCTAATAAATGGGATTCTTTTTAACTTAGGAACTTGATCCTACTAACACATAATGGGCAACATCTCATCTCAGCAAGCGGGAATTACCCGGCACGAATTACAGGAAGCCATTCCCGAAAGCCTCCAGTCAAAGGATGTGCATCTGCATTGGATTGATAAGTCCCCCTCGGGAAAGGGAAAGTATACCCTTACTGCCAAAATTGAGATTAACGGACAGGTACTCTTACTCCGCTGTGACACCTGTGATTTCAGGCTTATGGAAGATTGGAATGTGGTCGATCCCAGCTATCATACAAATGCCCGCCTGGTAGCCCTTGAACGCATCCTTACCGATCCTAAGAATGAAGAAATGTTACTGGAACTTTAAT
>CAZRPW010000191.1:0-6004 GCA_964601975.1 uncultured Bacteroides sp. | reverse complement strand
CTGTTCTTTATTTGGGACGAACCGGAAATCTTCGCATCACACTTGCAACCTTGCCGGGTATGGTTTTAGAGCGGTCTTTTTTAGGATTATCGCTCACTTTGCCAGAGGCGGTTGCCTGCCAGATCTGATTTTTGGTATTTCCCTCATACACGTTCATGATCAGGGTTCCCATAAGTTTGGACTGTTGCTTTGAAGTGTTTCCTGAATAACCAGTACCCCAGCCTGTGCGGTAGTGATTGTATCCGGTACTGCGCCCTCCGACATAATCGTTATACCCGGAGAAGGCAGTCTCTGAATTGGTAACCAGGTAGCAGGAAACCTGCATGTCGGGATTGGCATTTACAAGCTTGAGACCACGGCGTTCAAATTCGCTGACAAAAGACTCTTTCATTAGGTTCAGGTCGCTCTTGCTGAACAAATCATCGCTCACATCCTGCCAGCCTAAGAAGCTGTAGGTTTTGTATTTAGAGAAATCGGCATCTTTATTCGATTCCGTTAGCACTTTTACCCCTGAACAGGAAACAGCAAGGATCATCAGGGTTAATATGGAGAGTGTTCTTCTTATCATATCTTGGTTTTTTGTGGATTCGAAGATATTCAATCTTTCGCACTTTTCTTGTACTCAAGCACATATTCAAGGTCGGCCCTTACTTCATCCCGAAAAAATTTCCAGTGGAAGGATGTGAATTCGGGCCACTTTTGTTCAGGATTGCCCATGCTTACATAGGGCATTGGTTTATAGCGATTCTCCGTCACTCGGATCAGCTCTTCCCAGTGGTCGATGCAGCGTTCGAGGGCCTGGGTGGCCGTTTTGAATTCTTCTGCATTATTCATGTTCCTGTATTGCTCAAAAGCCACTCCAGCCAGTAGCTTATCTGCAAAATAGAAACCCAGATGACACCAGGTTTCCAGATCGTCCAGTTCCGACTGAAGGGTGGGCTTGTTTACATTTTTCCTCAGTTTGGAGATCAGTTTCATGGCCGTCTCACCATCCGATTTCAGGCGATCGGCTAATTCGGGGGGCGTGAAAAGGTCAGCCTGGATTTCAGCTTTTTCACTGAGCATTTTGCAGTAGTCCGGAATGCTTACATAGCCGGCATCCAGGGTCTCATGCCTGATCAATTCCTCCAGGGAGATGAATGGGGAGTTCCCATCATCATAGCCAATATTCCAGGGAGCCAGGAATCCTTCGCTGTAAAGGGTGAAATCCCAGGTGGATTTATAGAAGGAGGCCAGGTGCAGGGGAACCTTTGAGGCAAGGGAGTATGCTTCCAGCAATGAAAGGGCATCAATACCCGGGTACCTGTTTCTGATGGCCAGGGATAGCACTTCATTCCTTTCATCGGGGTTGTAAGTGAGTCTGCCCCACAGGTGATAGAACATCCATTGCTTCTCAAATGCATAGTCCCATGTTTTATGGAGATCTTCCCTGTATGAATAGTCTTTTGCAGGGATATATCCCTCGGAGCCTACAAAATAGCCATCCACATAGCTGTGGTGGTTTCGTTTGATATGTTCCCTGATGAAATCAGGATTGCCCCAGCGCAGTACGAAAAAGTCCTCATTGCGCATCATCCACGCAATGAAGTAGTTATCCGGTTCCGGATCCCAGAAGTCGCGCATGATGGTGCCCTCATCATTGGAATGCGTGAGAGAAAGATGGGGCGTAGAATGGGCATGTGACCAGTTGAATTTCACTTCCACAATGGTTTTGTCCGGAAGAGCAGCATCGTCGATCACCCTCCGCATTTCTTCCGGATCGCCGGCCAGCACGGCCCGGTGGATGAATTTGACCTTGCGGCTGGCTTTTTTCATTCCCTCCACGAATGTCTCCCGGATCCACTCCTCCCGGTCGGCCGGAGACATCTTCTGCTCACCCCAGTTACCCATCCAGTCGGCCAGGGTCACCCCCAATCCGCTAAGATCCTCATATTCATTGATCAGTTGTGTGACCGACTCCCGGGTATATGTTTTTACCTGTTCCGAAAGGTCGTTGTGCAGATCGGCTCCATAGGCGTCTGCAAATTCGGGGGATACCACGATGTTCCAGTTCACCAGGTAGGTTTCGATCCCGCGCACCCTGGCCATTTTGAAAAGCTGTTTCCAGAATTGCTGCCATTCCTTCAGCTCCTGGTCGCTGAACGGGGTGGCTTCGGGAAAATTTTCTGCCCGGATCATATAGGGGAAGAGGTGGGCACTCCAGAGGGTCAGCGCATTAAAACGGTTCTCCACCATCATGTCCAGGAAGGCCTCCCAGAACTGGAGGTCCCTGCATGTTTCCTGGTGCAGATCGGTGGCCGGCCCGGGGCGGTAGGGGGCCCATGGCAGGTTGAATTTGATGGCCCGGAACGAGAATGCCGGATTGACCCTGGTTTCTTTGACCCTTTCGAAGTCACAACCGGGTCCCAGTTGCTCGATGAGATCCATGATGCCATAGAGACAGCCCTGGTCCGTTCTCCCAATTATATAGATTTGATTTTCCTCTCTGACAATTCCGTATCCGTCGGATAAAATTTCAGGAATATGGTTGGAGAATACCTTCTCCTGGTGTTTGTCAAGGGAATCGCCAGGTGTCAGAATGGAGATTCCTGTTACGGAACGGGAGGTGCCGGGTCCTGACACTGAATAGCCCGAGGCCTCCAGGTGACCAGACAAGCGATCCACTCCGTAGCTAATAACAGGAGATTGCGGGTTATAAGAAAGATCAACGATTTTGTTCCTTGTCCCGGTACAGCCGGAAAGGAGCATCAGGCATAAAAGGCCGAGGATCAGGTGATATTTCATTATGTCTTTGCTTATGCATTTTTTTAATTCACCGAAGGTATCTTACTCCACAGAGATCAAAAATGAAACCATTTCTGAAAGTTCCTCCAGTTCAATTTCAATCTTCTGCCGGCTCTTCTTGCTGATCCGTACATCGGATTCTTTTCTTAATATTTCGTGGGAAAGGTAGCTTTCTCCATCGGGCAGGTTGATTTCTATACTTACATCCCTCACCGGAATCAGGGAGCGGATGGGCCGCTCAGGAGCAGAACTCAGGTTGATCAGGGTCACCATATAACATTTTTGATCGGTACTTTTCGTTACATTTATATGTACGCTTTCAGGTGCATTGGTGCTGAGCCATCGGAGGGGCTGAAGCTCCTTGAATGAATTTTTAAGAAGCGCCCGGAAATCATTGTGACCCGGATGAATGGAGAGCCTGTCCGGTTGATTGGCAAAATAGATCACCTTTCCCTTTCCCCAAACATTGCTCAGCATCACGGGTGAATTTATGGGAAGGGTATCCCGCCAGGCTTTCTCGGGTGGCTGGTTATTCAACTGGGGTACCAGGGCTGTTAAGACCTTTGATGTTTCACCTGCCTGGATGCACCGGAGGGTCTTGCCCCCGTTCATTAACATTTCCGTATTTTCAAATCCTTCAAGCAAACTGTTTCTGTGGACAATGTACTGGTAAGAATCTTTCCGGGTGTCAAACAGGCCCGGTTCGGCAGAACAGCCGAAGAGAGCTGAGAGACCAAAATCTTCCCTGCGTTGCCCATCCTGGTCATACAGCGACGTTGAATAGGTAGCCAGAAGCTTACCTCCATTTTTTACATAGCTACGGATTACTGCGAGCTGCCTGTCAGACAGGCAGGCCACATCCGGTAGAATCAACAGTTCGCATCCCGAAAGGCCTGCTGAGTCCAGCCTGAAATCGGGAAGGAACCCGAAGGGACGGTGATCTTCCATGAGGACCTTTTCAATGCCCATAATGGCATTGCCAAAATCATCCGGATCCCTGTCCTCATTGCCTGTCAAATTCCGGGTATCCCTGGAATACAGAATCCTGATGGGAGCATAGGCCTTTTGATCCCTGAGGATCTCCCGGTGTTTTTCGATAAAGGCATAGGGTTCCCTGGTCAGGAATGCATTCCGCCTGTCCAGCGTACTTGCCGGATTCGCCCCTGTAAAATTACAATTCCAGAGTCCCCCGCCCATGGATATAGTTTCCCACATCCATATTTTCAGGTCTTCCACAGGATCAGCAATGTAGCGGTGCGATGTACCGTTGGTTCCAAACAGTATCACCGCCTGTTTTCCAGGCTCGAGCGACTGGAGGAAGCGGATATGATTGGCAGGATGCCCAAGGTCCTTATAGCTTATCTCCGTGGTGTTTTCAGAGAGGAATCCCACACTCAGCAAAAAATCAAAATACCTGGCACCGCTGTACAGGTCAATGCCGCTTTGTTTAGGAAGGTCCACGTCGAACATGCCAAATACTTCAGCTGAGTAGGCCTTGTCCTCACCGTATGATTTAACAGTCTCGCGCATGCTCTTAAGATACTGTTCAGCGATTCCCTCCTTCCAGAGGTAATATTCGTCCAGTGAGCCTTCACGGGCATCCTCTGCCGGGATCTCTTTCCCGGTCTTCTCCCTGAAACTATCCCTGCATCGCTCACAATAGCATAGGTCTCTCACATGAACACTGTTATGCCAGATACCATCCAGCTCATAGTTTTCTATGATATACCCGATAAATTCTTTGGCGTGTTCGTTGCGGTAATAACTCAGGTAACAGGGGGCATAGAGTTCGGGTGTGGTATAATCGAGAGTCATTGGACTTCCGTCCTGGTTCACCCCGAACCAGTCAGGGTGTTCCTCATATACGTGTTTTTCAACGCCCCGGAAATCTATACGTCCGATTACCTTGATGTTTTCCTGGTGGCATACGTTTACAATTTCCCTGAGAAGGTCGCGCCCGTTTAGAAAGGGGTTGAGGTTTGCCGCCGGTAAGGGGTTCTGAAAAAAATCAACAATGCCACCGGCGTTGATAACCAGCGTATTAGCATGTGTTTCGAGCAGGTATTCACGAAGTGCTTCAGTATCATAATCCCGGGCGTCGACCTCGCGTAAAACCGTCTGGACGATCCTTAAGGGCTGCTCGTACCAGAAATCCTGACCGGTGTTTTCAACTTTAATTGCTTCACTTCTTTGCTCAGCAGGCTTGCAGGCTGAAACTACCAGAAGAATAAACAGAATCTTTTTCAATTTCACTGCAATTGCTTTTAAAAAGAAACTGCTAATTCGGAGGGCCTATCAATTCAATGATGGTTCCCTCGGGAGCCTGGATCAGTACAAACTGACGTTCGCCATTGCCCATGGGGATGGGAGTCTCGCCCAGCAGTTTCACCTTGTGCTTTTTAATGCGCTCCAGGAAGGGTTTCATACTGGTGACGTTGATGGTGATGTACTGTACTCCGATATCATCCTGGATGAAGGTGGACTTTGGATGGCTTGCTTCTTTCCCGAAACTCATAAGTTTCCAGACATTTCCATCTTCTCCGAGCTGGAGGACATCCACATGGAAGGGCAGGCCATTGCTGAGCCCGGAGGAAAGTCCAAAGTCTGCATTCACATCAAATTCACCGGTTTTTTTCATGCCGATTACATTCAGGTAAAAATCCAGGGATGTTTCCAGGTCAGGGGTAACGACCCCAACCCCTATGAGATTGCTTGAGAATTCGCTTTGTGCCATGATGTTTGTTGCTAAAAAGGTGCATACTGCCATAAGCAGTATTGTAATTTTTTTCATAAGATTTTTTTAAGATAGTTTTAAGGAATCATATACCTGGACTTTCTCCCAGAGCGCGGAGGCGTTTTTGATAAATACTTTGTGCAACTCATGCTCCTGGTAGAGGTCCTGTTCTTTCTTTGATTCAAAGGAGAGGATCAGGCTGTAGGTCCAGGTGCTGTCGATTACCTCCCGATCGGTATCGGCCGGTGAACCCACATGTTTGGTTTTTATAAGGTCCACATTGTCGATGAATTTATGGAGTTCAGACAGGAATTTTTTCCGGCTTGCTTCGTCCTCATTTTTTAACCAGAAAAATACAACATGCATAAAACTGCCTTCTGCTTTCCTTTTCATTGGTGCCTGTTCGTTTGGTTTAGCGATTGACGGCAGGGCCAATAATGCTGTCAGTCCTCCCAGTCTCCTGATAAACTTTCTTCTTTGCTTCAT
>CAZRPW010000190.1:2914-6041 GCA_964601975.1 uncultured Bacteroides sp. | reverse complement strand
CTCCTTAATCCAAGGATCATGGAGGAGAGTTTCTGTGCCACACCCATCCGTTTCTCCAGCTCAGTATCAATCAGGCTTTCGTCGCATACCGGGAATTTTGCAAGATGAACAGACTCCTCGGTGAAACGACCCGTTACACTGTTCAGGTCCTGGAACAGTTTATCCATATAGAAAGGAGCAATGGGAGAGGAAAGCTGGGCCACTGTCTCCAGGCAGGTATAGAGGGTCTGGTAGGCAGCCAGCTTATCGGAATCAAATTCACCACCCCAGTAGCGTTTACGGTTCAGGCGTACGTACCAGTTACTCAGGTTTTCGCTTACAAAATCCTGGATAAGCCTGGCAGCCCTGGTGGGCTCATAATTTTCATACTGCCCGGTGACTTCCTTTACCAGGGAATTGAGCAGAGAGATGATCCAGCGATCGATTTCGGGACGTTGGTCCACCGGCACTTCATTTGCTTCATAGCTAAATTTGTCAACATTGGCGTAGAGGGCGAAAAAAGAGTAGGTGTTGTAAAGGGTACCGAAGAATTTCCGCGTCACCTCATCAATTCCCGAAGCATCAAACTTCAGGTTGTCCCACGGCTGAGAGTTGGAAATCATGTACCACCTCAGCGGATCGGAGCCATACTTTTCGATGGTTGAAAAGGGATCCACTCCGTTGCCCAGTCTCTTGGACATTTTGTTCCCGCTCTTATCCAGCACCAGACCGTTCGAAATAATATTCTTAAAGGATACCTTATCGAACAGCATGGTGGCAATGGCGTGAAGGGTAAAGAACCACCCACGGGTTTGGTCGACGCCTTCGGCAATGAAATCGGCCGGGAAGAGCTGGTCAAAATTTTCGCTGTTTTCGAAAGGATAGTGGTATTGTGCATAGGGCATGGAACCCGAGTCGAACCAGACATCAATAAGTACGGGTTCGCGGAACATCTTCTTTCCTGAAGCACTCACAAGGACGATCTCATCCACGAAAGGCCTGTGCAGGTCAAACAGATTGTAATTTTCTTCAGACCAGTCTCCTTCCGTAAAGGTTTCCAGGGCATTACTGTCCATGAAGCCTGCCGTCACAGCTTTCCCTATTTCAGCCTTCAGTTCAGCAACGGAACCGATACAGGCCTGTTCCTTTTTATCCTCTGTTACCCAGATGGGCAGAGGCGTTCCCCAGAAACGGGTTCGTGAAAGATTCCAGTCCTGCAGGTTCTCCAGCCACTTTCCAAATCTTCCGGTTCCGGTTGAGGCGGGTTTCCAGTTGATGGTATCATTAAGTTCCATCATTCGCTCCTTCATGGCCGTAGTTTTCACAAACCATGAATCGAGCGGGTAATAGAGCACCGGCTTGTCGGTCCGCCAGCAATGAGGATAGTTGTGCACGTGCTTCTCGATGCGGAAAGCCTTATTATCCAGCTTCAGGGAAACGGCGATATCCACATCGATGGTGGGATCCTTCTCCGATTTGCTGTCGTCATATTCATTTTTCACATATTTTCCCTCGAAATCAACATAGAGATCCTCGTTGATCCTTTCGGAAACAAAGCCCGGATCCAGGTCCTTCAACCTGAAAAATCTTCCTTTTTTGTCAACCAGGGGCTGGATGTTTCCATCCTTATCCAGCACAGTCAGCGCTGAGATATGATTGGCCTTGGCCACCCGGTAGTCATCCGCACCAAAGGTGGGAGCAGTATGTACAATTCCGGTACCATCCTCGGTGGTCACAAAGTCGCCCGTGATTACCCTGAAAGCCTTTCCTTCGGGTTTCACCCACGGCAGCAATTGCTCATAAGAAATTCCCTTCAGGGCAGAGCCTTTGATGGTATGTACAACTTTATAGGGAATGTGTTTATTTCCCGGTTCATAATCTTCCATGGGAAGTGCAGCATCCTTTTCCGGGAAGTATTGTCCCATGAGTTGTGTGGCCACAACAACGGATATCGGAATCCCGGTATACGGGTTGAAGGTACGTACAAGAGAGTATTCGATTTTAGCTCCCACAGTAAGGGCTGTATTGGAGGGGAGGGTCCATGGGGTGGTGGTCCACGCCAGGATGTATACCTCGGTATCGGTGGCCTCAAACAGGGCAGCCGAACGATCATCGTTTATAACTTTGAACTGTGCCACACAGGTGGTGTCCTTCACGTCGCGGTAACAGCCGGGCTGGTTCAGCTCGTGTGTGCTGAGGCCCGAACCGGCTGCAGGAGAATAGGGTTGGATGGAGTATCCCTTATAAATCAGTTCTTTGTCGAAGAGTTCTTTCAGCAGGTACCAGACACTTTCGATATACTTGTTGTCGTAGGTGATGTAGGGATCATCCATGTTGATCCAGTAGCCCATCTTTTCGGTAAGATCCTCCCAGATGTCGGTGTACTTCATGACATCTTTGCGGCAGGCGGCATTAAAATCTGCAATGGAGATTTTACTGCCAATGTCCTCCTTGGTGATCTTCATGGAGCTTTCCACAGCCAGTTCAACCGGCAGTCCGTGGGTGTCCCAGCCAGCCTTACGCCTTACCTGGAACCCCTGCTGGGTTTTGTACCTGCAAAAGAGGTCCTTAATGGTTCGGGCCATGACGTGGTGAATTCCCGGCACACCATTGGCAGAAGGAGGCCCTTCGTTAAAAACAAAAGTAGTATTACCCTCACGGGTACTTACGGATTTTTCAAAAATCTGGTTTTCTTTCCAGAAAGCATTGATATCCTTGTTGATCTGTGACAGGTCAAACTTCTTATATTCAGGGAAAAGCTTACTCATTCAGTCCTCCGTTTCCAGCGCTTATTAAAATTGCACAAAGATAGACGAGTGCGCGCTAATATGCAAGGTATTTAACGCTGGTACATACCCTGGTATTTCAGATGACCCTAATTGGGAAAGCTATATGCCATCTTTTACCTTGGATATCCCGGTTTTGAAGACCGGGTTTTTGATTCAGTAGAAGGATAGGTGATAAGGCGACTTCTGCTATCATTTTTCGAAACGCCCTGGTTGTGGTGGAGAGAGATTCCGCTATATGGTTAGGATTTATGAAGCTTCAGGGCTAGGATT
Organism: uncultured Bacteroides sp.; assembly: GCA_964601975.1. Taxonomy (GTDB): domain Bacteria; phylum Bacteroidota; class Bacteroidia; order Bacteroidales. The sequence goes on along the minus strand of CAZRPW010000190.1, from coordinate 3,003 downwards.
TGCGAAGCTTCAGGGCTAGGATTTGTAAAGTTTGTGGGTAAGGAGTCTTGTGGGCCTGAATAAGGAATATAAAATATCTGATTATTATG
>CAZRPW010000190.1:0-2904 GCA_964601975.1 uncultured Bacteroides sp. | reverse complement strand
AGTTTTGAGTTCGGAGTCTTGTGGGTTTTGAGTTGTGAGTTTTGAGTTGTGAGTTTTGAGTTCGGGGCCTTGTGAGTTTTGAGTTCGGAGTCTTGTGGGTTTTGAGTTGTGGGTTTTGAGTTCGGGGCCTTGTGGGCCTGAATAAGGAATATAAAATATCTGATTATTATGAAAATATCGTAATAAACAGATAAAATATATTTGATATCGATTTATTATATCCGTTTATCAACAAAATATCATAACAAAAGGATATTTAATATTGGGTTTCGCCCGGAAATTCATTTTTCGAAATCTCCCAAACAAGGGAGTAAATGAAATCCTTTCTATAACTCCTGTTTCAAGGCAATAATATTTTTACTCTATGCAAACGTTTGAAATGGGAGTTGCTTTGATTTATAGGTATTTACAGGGCTCTCTTTAACCCTGAAAGCTTGAAATAGCATCGCATTATTGATACATTTGTAATGGAGCCAGCCCTAAAAGAGCCCGGGCCCGCTAAATTAAACCCTGAAATATGAAGAAGCCAAAATTGAGTTTCTGGCAGATCTGGAACATGAGCTTTGGATTCCTTGGGATCCAGGTTGGTTTTGCTTTGCAAAATGGAAATGTGAGCAGGATCTTCCAAACCCTTGGTGCAGAGATTGATAAGATTCCGATTCTATGGATTGCTGCTCCGGTAACCGGTTTGATTATTCAGCCCATCGTCGGTTATATGAGTGATAAGACCTGGGGCAAGTTAGGAAGGCGAAGGCCCTATTTCCTGGCAGGCGCAATTATGGCCTCTATTGCTTTGTTCCTGATGCCCAACTCCCCTGCATTATGGATGGCTGTGGGCATGCTCTGGATTATGGATGCTTCTATCAATATATCCATGGAACCTTTCCGGGCATTCGTTGGAGATTTGCTGCCCGACGATCAACGTACCCAGGGATTTACAATGCAGAGTTTCTTCATTGGTATTGGCGCCTTTGCGGCTTCGTGGTTGCCCTATGCACTTTCTGAGTGGTTCCACATTTCAAATACAGCTCCTGAAGGCGAAATACCCCAGACGGTACGCCTCTCCTTTTACATTGGCGGAGCCGTACTGTTTCTGGCTGTATTGTGGACCGTGTTAAGAACCAAAGAGTATTCGCCCGAAGAACTCGAAAGCTTTATTGACCATGAGGAAAAGAAAGAGGCAGAGGAGGCAGAATCCCTTGAGCCGATTTCGAAATATTTTCGGAGGGGTCTAATATGGACCCTGGTGGGTCTTGTAATAGCCCTTGTAATCGTCAGGTTCAAACTTGAAAAAGAGTTGTATATCCTGGCCGGGGGCTTTGCCCTGTTCGGTATCCTGCAGCTGCTCGCTGCTGCCCTGATCAGGGGACGAAAGGAGAATGGGGGTCTGGTGAACATTATCACAGACCTTTACCGCATGCCGCTTACCATGAAACAGCTGGCCATTGTCCAGTTTTTCTCCTGGTTCGCCATGTTCAGCATGTGGATCTATACAATACCGGGGGTAACACAACATCTGTATGGGACAACCGACACTACCTCTGAAATCTATAACGAAGGCGCAAATCTTTTAAGCGGAATGCTGGGCTGGTACAACCTTTTCGCTGCAGCATTTGGATTGTTGCTGCTTCCGGTATTGGCTAAGCTTACCAACCGGAAGATTACCCATTCCATTGCACTGGTTGTAGGTGGTCTCGGCCTTGCTTCGGTGATTCTGTTAAAAAACCCCCAGCACATGATCTTTTCAATGATTGGGGTTGGAATGGCATGGGCAAGTATACTGGCGATGCCTTATGCGATTCTGACCGGATCGCTGCCCCAAAAGAAAATGGGGGTCTACATGGGGATCTTTAACTTTTTCATTGTGATCCCCCAGATTCTGGCAGCAACGATTCTTGGATTTATGGTAAACACCCTCTTCGGGGGGGATAGCATTTATGCCCTGGTTGCAGGGGGTATCTCTCTGCTGATAGCGGCAGTTTTGGTCCTGTTCGTGAAGGATTCGTACGATAAAAGTAAATGATAGACAGATGAATGGGCACTATATAAAAGATCCATGGAGCATCATCGAGGATGTATGGAATCCATCTTTCCAGGAAGCTTCTGAAAGCATATTCAGCCTGGGCAATGGTCAGATGGGTCAGCGGGCGAATTTTGAAGAACGGTATTCGGGCGACTGCCTTCAGGGCAACTACCTGGCAGGGGTTTATTACCCCGATAAGACCAGGGTGGGATGGTGGAAAAACGGATACCCCGAGTACTTTGCAAAGGTTTTAAATGCACCCAACTGGATCGGGATTGATGTGGAGATCGATGGCGAACAGCTGGATCTTCATGTACATACACCCCGGGAATTCAGAAGGGAACTGAACATGCGCCAGGGCTACCTGGAACGCTCCTTTAAAGTATCGTTAAAGCATTCCTGTCTGCATATTACCGTACGGCGATTCCTGAGTATGCATAGGGATGAAATCGGAGCCATCCGTTACAAGCTGAAGTCTGAAGATTTTTCGGGAACCGTGGTTCTTACTCCCTACATTGACGGGAATGTAGTGAACCAGGACTCCAATTACGGGGAGCATTTCTGGGAGATGATGGGTACGCGAACCGGCAAAGAGAGTTCTTACCTGATGGCCTTAACCCGGAAAAGCGGTTTTGTGACCTGCATGAGCATGGGGCATTCGCTTGAATTACCAAAAGGTGCAGTCACCTCAGATTCTGAACCCATTGAGCGTAACGATTATGTGGGCAAGCGACTGTCATTTAAACTGAAAGAGGGGGAAGAAGTCACCCTTTATAAATACGTGACTGTTCTGACATCACTGAACCACCCAAAGAAGCAGATGGTGGAGGATGGACAGGCACTGCTCAGGGAAGCCCTTGAAGCGGGTTTTGATACACTCT
>CAZRPW010000189.1:0-6083 GCA_964601975.1 uncultured Bacteroides sp. | reverse complement strand
ATATTAGTCTTAGCTAAGGTAAAGTTGGGGATATTATTGTTTATTGCAAATAGCTTTGAACCGCACTGGCCCTTGTCTGCACATGCTGCTTCAGCTCCTCAATGGCTGCGTCAAAATAGGCATCTGAGCGAATAAAGGTGTAGGGGGAATTTTCAGCATAGGCATATTCTTTCAAAAGCGCCTCGTACTCGCCGTACAGGGTGATCATTTTTTCCGGGGCAAAAACACCTTCTGAAAATTCGAGCAGGTAGTCCTTATAGATTTGCTGGTATTCGCTGTCATTCATCAGGTAGCGGATCAGGGGCCAGTTGCTGCCCACTTCGCCCAGTGATAGGCCTAAAGCACCTTTCCCTTGCTGCAGGGCCTCATTATTATCCCAGGGAATCCAAGTGAGCTGGCCATTTGACGGATTGTTATAGAGGTAATAGTTGTGAGTCATAACTCCATAAGTGTCCCAGTTTTGCATGGCCGTATTGGCAGCCAGCCACTTGAGAAAAACATCCACATCAAAGCAGGAATTGAGCTCTGCCTTCCACGATTCAGTGTCGGAAGTCCTGGTTGAACTGTTGATGGCTTCATACAGCGCGTATACATCCGAATAGTCGGCCAGTATTTCGTTATTCCTTTTTTCCAGCTCGGATTCGTCGTAAGTGCCGGCCGAAAAACTCGCTGCTGTGCCATCCGGTTTGTAGAGGTTTCCTTCGCTGTTGTCGAACTGACTGCCCAGTACGGTGTCGTCCACCTCTTCCACCAGGGTATATACCCCGAAGTAGACCGGGCCCGATCCGTGGTCCACATACACCACGCAGAAAGCAGCTTTGGATGAGGCCAGTCCAAATTCCCTGAACAGGTCCGCTCCCACTTTTTCCCTCACCAGGGACATATCGGCATAATTATTTTTAAGGTTCAACTGCCTGAATCCATAGAAGCGCTGATCTGTAATTTCAGGGTGATCATCTTCGTATTCATCAAAATCAAGTTTAAAGGAGAGCTTATCAATCCCGGAGGAATACGAAGATGATAAGCTGGAATTACCCTTGTATCTGATCCCGACCTTGTACCACTCGGTATCGTTAAAGATGAAGGAACAGGGCACCCAGATAGGTGTATAATCTGTACTTGATTCAGGAGTGGCCATGCCTCCTCCGGGTCTGCCTCCTGAAGATCCCAGGTTGGCATCCAGGTCGTCCTGCATATCTGACCAGTCGTTGGGGTCGATAACAATGTCGAAACGGATCACTTCCCCATGATCGAATACAAGTTCGTAATTAGGCTCTGCAGTGCTGCCATGGGTCTCCTCGCTCCAGTCGGGAAGATCGATTGTTATAATTTCATTTTCTTCATCCAGGTCGTCGGCCCGGCAGGCTCCGAGAAATAAAAGGGAAACTATGATTGGAAAGTACATAAGGCGGCTTTTGTGGCTTGTCTTCTTCATGTCTTAAAATTTATATTTATATCCCAGATTGATTATATGTTTATTTTGATACTCGGTCATATAGTAGTCAAGCATATATCCCAGTCCTATGCTGCTTTTTTTGTTGATCTTATACTCAGCTCCTATGGCATATCGCATCTTGTAAATCTGATTTCCTGAGAGGTAGTGGAAGGCTTCTGCGCTCAGCATGGGCGTAATTTTACTTCCCTTGATATCATATTCAAGTTTGGCCCTGTAGCGGAGGAACTCTCCCAGGGAGAGATCTTCGGTATAGTTGGTGTATTTGATCCTCAGGGAAGGTTCGAATCGCTCAATTTTTTTCTTGTAGGAGGTATAGAGGGCAAAACGATGCAGGTATTCAGTAGCCTTTGTCGTTCTCGGGTTGATGATGAAGCGATAACTTCCTCCCAGGGTCAGGCCTTTCAAAGGCTTATAGGATAGACCGCTTTCCAGCATGTATTTACTTACCCCGAAGGATTCATTCCACCTGATTTCAGGATTCAGACTCAGGGTCAGTTTATCCAGGGGCTCAAAACTTAGTTTTACCTCGGTTCGTGCCTGGAAGTCATTGGTGACGGTCTGGGAAAATGCCAATCCTGTATATAATATCCCCATGAGAGAACATAGTATTCGGATGGATATGTTTTGTGTATGACGCATGTTTGTTTGTTTATAGGTTTGTCCGCACTTATTAAAGTCTTATCTGCTGTGGCCAGCTGTCGAAGGGCTGCTTTTCAAGCTTCATGTTGCCATCTATACCCTTATAAATGTTGATCCAGGCCCGCCAATTCTTATCATCCACCTCCGGGTAGTCGAGCCGAAAATGACTGCAGCGGCTTTCTTTACGCATAATAGAGGCCCGGAGCTTCATTTCAGCACTCAGGATCATATTGGATGTCTCATGTGCCAATCTGAGTTCATGCATGTCGGCAGCCCTGAGAAGTGGCATATGGTGGTCTCTTAACTCTTCGATATAGGCCAGTGCCGCTTGCAAAAGATGCTCTTTCTTTATATAAAGGATAAAGTTGGGAATCATGATGCCCTGCAGGGTTTGTGTCACCCAGGCCGGACCATAACCTGCGTCCCTTTTTAAAGGAGCAAGGATCTCTTCCTGAATTTCTTTTATTTTAGTGGACGAGATGGTCGGTACCTCCATCTCCCTGCAATAATCAGCCGCGGCTTCAGCGGCTATGGCTCCCTGAACAGCCGAGCCTGCCAGTGAGGAACCTATCTGGGTATAGATGCCCCCGGCCATATAGGATCCCAGTGCATCTCCGGCTGCATATAGCCCTGGAATATTGGATGCGCATTTGTCATTGATGGGGACCAGTCCTTCAGCTTTATGAATCGCCATACCGGCCGATGAGCCACCCACCGAGGTGCCGCCCATACCTGGAGGGGCTCCTCCTGATTCACCACCAGCTCCCCCCGGACCATTGTCTCTTGGCCCATTGCCTTCGGGTCTTTTCCCTCCGGGACCTTCACCTCCGGGACCTTCACCTCCGGGTCCGGGACGATGCATATCCTCTAATCCTTCCGGCCTTTGGGGACCGCCAGCAACGCTTTTTCCTTGAGGCTGACCGGGACCCCCTGATACAGGATTACCCAGCATATAGGCCTGGTAATTGCCATCCACTCCCAGATCATGACGTATTCCTATCCCGGTTATTCCCGGTTTTCTCTCGAACATCCCATGCCAGCCATCAAAGCAGGCTGCGGGGTTTTTGGCCAAACCCGGGTGTCCGTCGTTCCACTCCTTGCCGGTCACTTTGGCACCAATCTTATAGGCCATGACAGTTCCGTCGTGGGTCAGGTCACATATGGGAAAGCCATTGGGTTTAAATCCACCGGCACCGGTGCATAGAATGACACTTTTTGCCTTGAAAATATGAATCTTTTCTTCGTCCAGGCTAAAGCCCGCGGCACCTGCGATCCTGCCATTTTCCTTGATGAGATGGGTGATGTGTACCCTTTCCATGATCGGGATCTGGCGTTCCCTGATGGGTTTGCTAAAGCTGGAGTTATAAAGGGGTGAATCAAAGAATCCCCACTTTCTAAGCTCACTTACCCTGGCCAGTGAATGCTCGGCCAATTGTCTTGTATACACCGGGTTGTTGGTGCCCATGGCCGATCGTGATACCTGTTCCACGAAGGCATCGATGCTCATTTCCTCAGCCCCGGGATCGTAGGCAAATATTCCTTTTGCAAAAGGGGTCTGACCCGATGATCCCAGGCGTCCTTTTGATACCATCAGGGTAGCGGCTCCTGCATCATGTGCCTTAACAGCTGCGAAGAGTCCGGCCATTCCACCTCCGATCACGAGTACATCGGTGCTGTGTTCCTGCTGTTTCATTTTTTCCGGGTCCAATTCAGGTGTATTGGAAGTCCAGCCTGTTGGAATTCCTGTGGAAGCAAGGGCTGCCATACCGGCGGCTCCGCCAGCCAGCGTTACAAAGCGGCGTCGCGACATAAGTTTTTTATTTTGTTTTTCAGACATTGTATTCGGCTTTTTTGGCTGGATTAAACAGGTAGGTTCTGAGCAGGAACAGTATGCCGAGACCGGCAATGGCTCCCATATAAAGCGACATGGGGAGATCGGTATGACGGCCCAGGTCCATGGCATGCCAGGTGGCAAGTAGGATGAAGGCCATGGAAAGGATTCCATGGAATATCCTCCAGGTAGTATATTTCATGCCCATTTTTTTACGAAAAATGGAAGTGAGTCCCAGGATCAGCATCAGCATCCAGGCGATCATGCCCAGAACAAGACCCTGGCTGTCCCAGGTAGTTATGATGGTGGTAAATGCCGCTATGGGAGTGATCCCCGCTTCAAAAAACCGGGGAACAACCATCAGAAAGGGGTGTAGAAGGAGTATGGGTATAAAAATGTAGCCGATCACCTTATGTAGATGAACCACCTTCCCCGTCTTATGCGTTTTAAGCACTTTTTGATTGCCCCTGGAGATGAAGAATTGTCCCAGCATCAGGAAATAGCCCAGAATTGTTATTATGGAAATGATCTCCTTCAGGAAACTGCGCCGTGGAGTATCTCCCAGGGCCCAGAACAGTAATGGCAGCGCCAGGAAAAGAAGGATGGCAGCCATTCGGTTGTATGTTTTCATATTGTGCATTCTATCCTTATTTATCCCCATGAAACGATTACCGGAATGGTTTTTTCCGGAGAAATGGTAATGGCATCCACCGGGCAGTACATGCGGCACAGGTGGCAGATCTGGCAATCAGCCGGATAAGTGATAACCGCCTTACCTGTTTTAGGATCCTTGCGGATCACATCGGTAGGGCAGGTGGCTATGCAGCTGCCGCATCCGATACATCCTTTTATGCTTTCAATGGACATGGTTTTTAGCTTGTTAATCTTTAATTATTGTTAAAAATAGTTTCCCTAAAACCCCTGTGGAAATAGATTCAACCAATGTGCCGACCTTATCTACCAAATGGTTTTTTTTCTCAATGGAGGTAAATCTGCTATTTGGTATTCCGGCGTTTCACTGATTCACATTTCACAGGTATGCCAAAACGGGTGGGAGGTTAAATAATTAATCGACGGGTATTTGAGGTTGTATGGGCCTTGAGGGGGCATACAGGAATTTGGAAAAAGTCATGGAGTTAAATATGTGTTAACAACATCGCTATTTAGACTCGTTCAATATAAATGCTTTATATTTAATTAAGTCTAATGGATATGAAACCAATAATCTCTAAAACACAATTTAGTTTCACGAAAAAAAGTAAGATCATGAAAAAGACATTTTTATTTGCATTGGCGGTTTCGCTTTTTGTTGGTCAGATGAATGCTCAGGATGTAAACATTCCCCAGATTGGAGTCAAAGCACCCTCATTTACTGCGCCCTCAACTAATGGAACCATTCACTTCCCTGCCGACTTTGGTCAGAATTGGAAAATAATTTTCTCACATCCAAAGGATTTTACACCGGTTTGCTCTTCTGAAGTACTGGAGCTTGCTTATGAGCAGGAAGCCTTTAAAAAGCTAAATACCCAAATCATTGTGCTTTCAACAGATGCCCTGGAACAACACAATAGCTGGAAGGCCGCATTGGAGGAAATCAACTACCTGGGCAGGGATCCTGTGAAAATCGAGTTTCCGCTTGTGGCCGACAATGATATGAAGGTTGCCAAAAAATATGGTATGATTCATTCGGCATCACATGCGAGTGAGAACATCAGGGGCGTCTATTTTATTGACCCTGATAACACCGTCAGGGCCATTCAGTTCTATCCCAATGAGGTCGGACGTAGTGTGGATGAAATAGAAAGAATGCTGGTTGCCCTGCAAACAGTTTCTGCACAGAAAAACAGGGTAACTCCTGCGAACTGGCAGAGAGGTGATGATTTGATCGTACCTGTTCTTAGTGCGGATGAGAAAAAAGGAATCAGTGCTCCGGGATCTGATTACTATCAGGTTGCCTGGTTTATGTCCTTTGAGAAATCCCAATAAACACAGATTATAAAAGGATTAATAGGAAGAGGTAAAAGAGGCTGTCTCATAAGAGGCAGCCTCTTTTTAATTGCACGCTGACCAGTCCTGGATAAGCGATACAGATTTATTGGACTATAATAACACTTCTAACTAACCGTGTCAAAGTTTGCCCTGTTGGATACCCAGTAA
>CAZRPW010000188.1:0-6221 GCA_964601975.1 uncultured Bacteroides sp. | reverse complement strand
AAAGCTTCTTTTCCTTCCTTAAAGTGGTAATATGTTGTCCTAAAGTCATACTTATATATCAGTAAAATGATATGAAAATCAAGGTTTCAACAAAAATAACTGATATAAATATCATAAACAAGTGAAATCTTCATCTGAAAAGAAAAAAGGTATCTTTAAAATGCGTTCTTTGAATATGCTGCACCAGCTTGAGAAGGTGTAAGGAGCTGATAGTGGGGCTAAAATGCTGTCCGGCGAGAACAAGTGCCTATACAATGGCTAGGAGCTTCAGGACGGGCAACTTGGAGGGGTGAATCTGACAGGTACGACTACAGGGTCAGGTTCTATGGCTCTGGATTGGAAAGATTTTGTGAGTTGGGTACTGTGAGCTACTTTTCGTAGAAATGCATCTCGCGCATGTAGGTGTAGGCCGGGGCTGGTATCAGGTGGCGGATGTCTTTGCCGTCTTTGATGGCCTGGCGGATGAAGCTGGAGGAGATTTCCATCAGGGGCGCAGCGACAACAGTCGCATTTGGGATGGCATTTAGTGATTCGGGACTTACTCCGGGTCGCGGATAGATGAGGCGGTGGTAGTTGCGGGCGATCAGGTCGGCATGTTTCCATTTGTGGAAAGTGCGCAGCTGGTCTGCTCCCATAACCAGTTGAAATTCATGTCCCGGGTTCTTCTCGCCGAGATAGGTAAGGGTGTCAATGGTGTAGGAGGGGGTGGGAAGTTTGAATTCGATGTCGGATACCCGGAAGCGCTGGTCGTCCTCCAGGGCTAGCCGGACCATCTCCAGCCTGTGGTGGTCGCTCAGCAATGATTTTTTTTCTTTCAGGGGGTTCTGGGGACTCACCACAAACCACAGTTGTTCCAGATCACTGTATTCGATCATGTAGTTGGCAATGGCCAGGTGCCCGATGTGAACCGGGTTGAAGGAGCCGAAATAAAGGCCTGTTTTTATGATGCGTTTAAATCCGGCCATTTCTTTTTAGTCTGAAAGGAATTCACGTAGTAAGACTTCGGCTTCGGTAAGAGCCTTTTCCAGGGTGTCGTTTACAAGGATGCGGTCGAAGCGTGGGGCGAAGCTGAGTTCATAGGCTGCCTTCCCAATTCTTTTCTGAAGGGATTCCTCGTCGTCGGTACCCCTGGATCGGAGCCTCTGCTCCAGAACCTCCATGGAAGGGGGTTTCACAAAAATCGAAAGTGCCTTTTCGCCGAAGCTTTCTTTCAGGTTCAGTCCGCCCATTACATCGATATCAAACAGGGCATGGAAGCCTTTGCCCCAGATACGTTCTACCTCACTTTTCAGGGTGCCATAAAACTGGTTGGGATAAACCTCTTCCCACTCGACGAATTCCTTGTTTTCTATTTTCTCCCTGAACTGTTGTGGGCTTATAAAATAATACTCTCTGCCGTGAAGTTCTCCCTGCCGGGGTTTCCTGGAGGTACAGGAGATGCTGAATGCCAGTTTGGGTTCCAGCTTCATCAGGTGTTGGACGATTGTAGATTTCCCGGCACCCGAAGGGGCACAGAATATGAGCAGTTTACCCTCCATTGCTGCGATTTAGAGAACGTTGAGTATTTGTTCTTTGATGCGTTCCAGTTCATCTTTCATCACCACTACAAGTCGCTGGATTTCGGCATGGTTTGCCTTCGATCCCAGGGTGTTGATTTCACGTCCCATCTCCTGGGAGATAAAGCCGAGTTTTTTACCCACCGGTCCCTCATTATCCATGGTCTCCAGAAAGTAGCTGCAATGGTTTGCCAGCCGGACCTTTTCCTCGGAGATATCCAGTTTCTCCATGTAGAAAATCAGCTCCTGCTCGAAACGATTCTCATCCAGGTCTTCTTTTCCGAGGAATTCGGAAAGGTTGTTACCCATGCGTTCCCGGATCCGGGCGATTCGTTCACCTTCCATTTCTTCAAGTTCTGCAAGCCTGGCAGATATGGACGCAACCCTTTCGCGGAGGTCTTTATCAAGGGATTCACCCTCCTGGTGCCTGAAGCCGTTTACCTGCTCCAGTGCCTGCTTCAGGCTTCCCCTGACCAATTCCCATTCCTCCTCCTCCAGTTCTGACCGGTCGTTCCTGATGGTGTCGGGCATTCGCATCACTATTGAAAGAAGTTCCTGGGAAGCCTTCACTCCCAGTTCATCTGATATACGACTCAGCTGTGCGTAATAGTCCTTCACCACGGCTTCGTTGATGGTCCCCGATGATGCTTCCTGTGAAAGTTCATAGAAAAAGCTGCATTCCACCTTTCCTCGCTCAAGGGCATTGGCAATAAGTTTCCTGATTTCGAGCTCCTTCTCCTTATAAAGAGAAGGCAGGCGGGTATTGGCGTCCAGTTGTTTGCTGTTCAGTGCTCTGACCTCGATGGTTAGTTTTTTATCGGGTAAAAGGGATTCGGCCTTACCGTAACCCGTCATGGATTTGATCATAGATGCTTTTTCAGTATACAGCAAAATTAGTAAAAAGGCCCGACTTTCATTGAAGAGGGCATAGAAGTCCTGATTTAGTTAGACATGGGCAGGGTGAAGCTGAAAGTGGATCCCTCACCGGGTTTGCTGTTTACTGAAATTTCTCCCCCGTTTTTCTCCACGAACTCCCGGCAGATAATTAATCCCAGCCCGGTCCCCTTTTCCCCTGCCGTCCCAACAGATTTATACTTTTCATCAATCCGGAAAAGTTTCCCAATACATTCATGAGGAATCCCGATGCCCTCGTCCATGACACTTACTTCCACCTGCTGATCATCCGATTTCACCCTAACCTCTACTTTTTTATTCTTATCGGTGAACTTCACGGCATTGGTCATCAGGTTGCGGACCACGCTGTTAATCATATCCCGGTCTCCAAAGGCATAGACCCCCTCTTCGCCGGGGGGCTCCAGAATAATTCCCTTCCTTTCGGCAGCAAGCTTATGGAGGTTGATATTCTCCTGTATCAGGACTGAAAGGTTGAAGCGGACCGGCTCGTATTTGATGCGACCACGCTGGGACCTTGACCAGGTGAGCAGGTTCTCCAGCAGATCGAGCAGATGCTTCACCGACTGATTGATTTTTCTGAAACCGGCGCGGTGATCATCCACATCTGTATCATCAAAATTTTCAACCATCAGTTCACTTATGGAGAGCAGACTGGAGAAGGGGTTTTTCAGGTCATGTGAGATGATGGAGAAGAATTTATCCTTGGTGGCATTGAGTTCCATCAGGTTTCTCTCAGATTTTCGCAGGGCCTCATTCGCAAGGCTGATTTGCTGATTCTGGTATTTCAACAGGCGGTTTGTCCGTGATTTAACCAAATAAATTACGATCAGGATTGTGAGTCCGATTGCCACCAGAAACTCGAGAAGGATGAACCACCACTTTTGCCATATAGGTGGGGTGATCACAATTCTCAGTTCCAGGGGAGGATCACTTTTGTAACCATCCACATTCTCTGCTACCACCTTGAGCACATATGATCCGGCCTTTAGGTTTGCATAGGAGACATAGTTGCGTTTTCCTGCCCGGGTCCACTCCGTTTCAAGGTTCTCAAGGATGTAAGAGTAATTGAGCTTTCCTGTTTGCAGGCTGTTCAGGGCCGAAAACTCGGCGGAGACATGCCTGTGGCTGTAGTCAAGAACAATCTCCTCCATGTAAGTTATATTTTCACTTGAGTAGAACTCTCCTTCATATTCGATGATGCCATGGGGATTTTGATGGAATTGATCCTCCAGGTCAATCCCTGCGATCTGCACCTTTTTGCCCAGGATTTCGAGACTGGTGAGGGTTACCTGTGGAACTTTCGTGAGGGGTTCTATGTGGTCGGGATCAATGATGTTCAGTCCGTATACACCCCCGAAATAAAGCTTCCCGTCCGATCCGCGATGAAAGGCTCCACCGTTGAATTCATTGCTCTGGAGACCATCATTCATGTCAAAATTCTTCACCTCGAAAGTTTCTAAATCGAAGCGGATAATTCCCAGGTTGGAACTGAGCCAAATACGGTTCTCATCATCGGGAAGAACGCTGTATATTACCTCGTTTGCTAGTCCTTCGCCCACACCGAAGCGCCGGAAAGATCCGGTTGCGGGATAGAACATATTTAATCCGCTATTGGTGCCGATCCACATCCTGCCCATCTCATCCTGATACATGGAGAAAACGATATTGTCGGAGATGGTATTGGGATCTTCCGGATCGTGCATGAAATTGGAAAAGGTCTCCTGTTCCGGGTCCATTTTACACAGGCCGCCTCCGTATGTGCCTATCCACAGCTGTTCGTCGTCATCCATGAACATGCTTGAGTAGATGAAATCGTTGGAGATCGAGGAGGGATCGTTCTCATCATGAAGATAGCTTTTGAACTGCCCACTTTCAGGATTGAACAGGTTTAGTCCGTGCCGGGTACCCACCCAGATTCTGCCGTGGGGATCCTCGTAAATGGCCCGGACCGAGTTGCTGGAAATGGCCCGGGGATTACCTGCTTCGTGTTTGTACTTCCTGAAAGATCCACCCCCTGGCTGAAAGAGATTCAGACCTCCTCCGTCGGTCCCAATCCAAATCCGATCCTTGCTGTCCTGATATATTTTGCGGACCGATGAGTGTGAGAGTGAGCGGGGATTGAGCGGATCATGATTAAAGTGCCGGAAAGTCTCATTTTCCTTGTTATAGACACTGATTCCATAGGCATTGGTCCCCAACCAGAGATGCTTGTCTGAAGTTTCACAGATGGTCCAGATGAAGGAAGAGGCCAGGCTGTTCGGATTGAAGGGATCATTCTTAAAGAGCTCGAACTGGTTTGCATGAGGATCGAGCATGCTGATTCCTGCACCAAAGGTCCCAAACCAGAGTACTCCGAAACGGTCCTCAAATATGCAATTGACCGAATTTTCAGCAAGGCTGCTTGGATCTGCAGGGTTGTGCGTATAGTGATTATAGTCAAGGGTGACCGGGTTAATCTTAAATACCCCATTCCCAAAGGTTCCGTACCAGAGTATCCCATCCCTGTCTTCCAGTAAAGGCTCAACGGGATTGAGAGCCAGGGAGTTGGCGGCATTACCTCCCTCCAGAACCCTGATAATTCCTTCTTGCTGATTCCTGTAGCAGAACAAGCCTTCTGGAGTCTGAATCCAGACTTGCTCCAGGCGGTCGACCAGAAGTCGGCTGATATGAGAAAGCCCTTCTTCCGGAAGTGCGGGGATGACAATGTGTTCAGCCACACCCGATAAATCCAGTTCTACCAGTCCAATATCAGTTCCCAGCCACAATGACCCGGTGCTCTGAGCCATGCAGTGTATCTTTGTTTGGGGAGTAAGTAAACCATTGGCTGTTTCATTAAAAAAGAGCCCCGATTTACGATCCTGGCTGAATAAACCACTGTGTGTTCCGATCCAGAGTGTGCCCGATCGGTCAAGGGCAAAATCACTGATGTGGGAGTTGAGACCTTTCAGTTCTGGTTCATCCAAAATGATACGGGTTACTTCACCCGTAAAGCGATCTACCCGGTTAAGTCCGCCGAAAGTTCCAATCCAAACTTCGTTCCTGAGATCGGCAATGATTGCAGAAATGGTATCGTTTGAAATGGACCCGGGCGATTCCGGGTCGTGCCTGAGCCTGTTGAAGATCCCCTTCCTGGGATTGTACATGGTGAGTCCGCCCCTGGACCCAAGCCAGATCATTCCGGCCCTGTCCTCATATATCAGCTCGATCCATTTATTTGCAAGTATGTAATGCTGGTCGGTGGTGGCCCCAAATACAGTGATGGACTGTCCGTCATATTTATTAAGTCCATCTTCTGTACCAAACCACATGAAACCCTTGGAATCCTGCGAGATGTTGTAAACCGAACTGAGGGAAAGTCCGTCGTTGATGGTAATTCTTTGAAAACGGGCATAATCTTCCTGCCCCTGCATGGATGACAGGCAAAAAATAATCAGGGAGAAAAGGACAAAAATTCTTCTAAACATCCCGGTAGTTTAGTAGCATAGTTTGAGCTTAGTGGTACAAATATTGAACCAAGTTAGCCAATCGGGAAGTTCAAATCAATTTATAATCGTTAAATATTGTTATAACTGTTACAAAAGTTGATTGTGAAGCATGAAATTGAAAGTTGAAGGTTCTAGCGGGTTACAGTGGCGGGTTCCACTTTGGCTTTGACGACCGACTTGTTTTTCCACCTGCCGGTACGGTAGTAGATGACCGACAGGACCATGCCAATGCCCCAGCCTGCGGGGATAGACCACCAGATTCCTT
>CAZRPW010000187.1:0-6400 GCA_964601975.1 uncultured Bacteroides sp. | reverse complement strand
TTTAGGTGATCAAGTCCTACCTCATTAATTGTTTTTTCGTATTTTTTTGATAAGGTTAAAAAATCTGCTGGTTGAGAATCATTTTGTGATTCAAGCATTGAGAGTTCTGCTGTAAGTATTTCTTGCTTAGCCAATCTGAAAGGAGATTGCACAGTCGAAACGTTTCTTGAAGTTTTGTTATTTTCAGCATGGCTGCGCCAACGATCCCTGCTTCGTTCATGAGCTTGGCAGGAACCACAGGAGCCTTGGTGGTGAGATAGGGGAAGAATTTCTCTCCTTTTTTACTGGCGCCCCCGCCAATAATGATCAGATCGGGCCAGGTCAATTCTTCAATACGCATAAGGTACTCATTAAAACGGCCGGCCCAGGTATCCCAGTCGAGTTTGTTTTTGCTGCGTGCAGCATCAGAAGCATATTTCTCGGCATCGGCGCCGTGCAGCATCAGGTGCCCAAATTCCAGGTTTGGGACCAGTTTTCCGTTGGTAAATATAACGGTGCCCAATCCGGTTCCAACCGTGATGAGCATTGTGGTTCCATTTTTATCTTTCCCGGCTCCGAATTTCATTTCCGCCATTCCTGCTGCATCTGCATCGTTAACCACATGAACCACACAACCTGTGGCATTTGAAAAGAGTTTATTCAGGTTTTTGTCAATCCATGAGTTATCGACATTGGCTGCAGTCCTTGCAATACCCTGCTGGATTACTCCCGGAAAACCTACCCCGATGGGACCCGTCCAGTCGAAATGTTTGGCTATTTTCTTTATAACTTTTGCTACTGCTTCGGGTGTGGCCGGTTGAGGGGTCGGAATCCTGTAGCGTTCCGTAATCAATACTCCTTTTTTTGTATCTACAATGGCTCCTTTTACACCTGAGCCTCCGATATCGATACCTAGTATCTTCTTTAATTTCATTCTTTCTTCAATTAAGTGCTTTTGTTTTTACCAGCCTAAATTTAATTTTTTTTGACGAATATTTATCTTAACTTAGAATAAGCTAGTTATAAACCTTTTAAGTGCAATGAACATACAGAATCATTATCACTGGGATACAAAAAGCATCCTTGTGGTTGAGGATGATGAGTCCAGCGTCTTTCTTCTGGGAGAAATTCTTAAGGGAACCGGGGCAATGATCAGTTATAGTTCCGATGGAAAAGAAGCAGTGGCCTATATGAGGCAGCATCCGGAAACCGATCTGATCCTTATGGATGTACTTCTTCCCGAAATGGATGGATTTACGGCAACCCGTAAGATCAAATCATTTGCCAGGGATGTGGTTATCATTGCCCAGACCGCTTATGCTTTTTCAGTTGATCATCAGCAGGCCCGGCAGGCAGGTTGTGATGCCTTCCTGACCAAACCTCTGGCTGCCTCTGTACTCCTCGACAAAATGGATGGCTTTCTTGCCTGATTATTCAAAAATCGTAAGGTATTTATAACTGTTTTCAACTGCAGAACGGCTGAAATGATCCCTGTGATACTGGTTGTTCACATACATATCAGTTTGGTCGAGATAGTGTGGTGAAGCCGGAACACCTGAAATACCCGTTGGAATAACCGTTAGGGACTTATCCCAGTTTGCCGTATTATAGATGTGTCTTTCCGATGCTCCATGATTGGCGACGAAGGATTTACCAAGAGGGTAGGCGTAGGGACAAACTGTATGGAAACTTCCACCTACCGGAAAAGGTCCGCGGTTAACCCCAAAGAGCCTTTCTACAACGGAAACACTTCCCATGGGATGCATCAGCGAAACCTTGTGCAGTTCTCCCCACTGCCAGCTTTCCGGATCCTCCCCATACCTTGAAGCAATGGTGTCTACTGCCAGGACAAAGGCGGTTTGTATGTTATCACTGAATGCTTCTTTTTTACCGGCTGTACTTATATCATCGCACCAGTTCGATTTCCCGGTGATGGCAATTTTACTGATAAGGTTGCGGCTTATGATATTATTACTGAGAAAGAGTGGGTACAGTTCCTCACCCAGTTCATCTTTAAAAATGGCACTGTTCAGTTCCTGCCACATGATTTCAAATATCAAAGCAGCAGCGGAAGAGGCTTCCATGTTGTAGTCCCAACACTTCAGTACCTTGTATGCATTTTCATAAATACCCGGGCTTTGATTTTTCAGAGCTTCAAGATAGACCGGTGTCAATTTCCTGGCAAAATGAGAATTCTGGTCTTTAAGCATTCTTTTGAAATCCTCCTCTCCATGTTTAGGCTGACTTTCCAGCATCTCCCTGATTCTTTCGATCCTGTTTGGGGTTGCAAACCAGGTGCTGATGTAGTAGGGATAGTCATCACCCACCGTCCGATTATTGGCACTTGAAACATAGCCACATTCGGGGTTAAAGGAGTATGGCAATTCTTCAAAAGGAACCTGCCCGGTCCAATCGTAGAGCGAGGTGTCTCCCGGATAAACTTTAATGTGATCTCCTTTGCGGATGGGAATCCCGGCGGCGGTCTGTAATCCAATATTCCCCATACGGTCGGAATATACAACGTTCTGTCCCACGTAAAATGTACTGAGGGCTGATCTGAATTCGTCCCAGTTCCCGGCACTGCGTAGCAGGTGCATGGCCCTGAATTCATTGCTGTACTCATTTCCCTGCCAGCGCATGGAAATAACCCTGTCATCTATCCCTTTCAGGGTACTGATCACAGGTCCGCGGTGTGTAAACCTGTTTACCCTGGTAAGCGCTTCTTCCTTTCCCTTTACAAAAATTTCCTCCTCCACCAGTTCCATGTCTTTCCACTGGCCATCCAGTTTGTACTGGTTGCTGTCGGCAGGGTTAATGCTTTCAAGGTAAAAGTCGGTATCATCCAACATTACATTGGTGAAACCCCAGGCAATGTCCTGGTTGTGCCCGGCAACCACATAGGGCTGACCCGGTAGCACTTCGCCCGTAATATTGAAGGAGCCTTCCACTACCTGGTGCATCGGGTACCAGATTCCCGGGGCCATGAGCCCCAGGTGCATATCATTGGACAGAAGCGGCATCCCGGTCTTGCTTCGGGTTCCGGATACAGCCCAGTTATTGGATGCCTGGAAAACCTCCATACCCAGATCCTGCATAATCCGGACTGCATCATCCATGCCGGATTGAAGGTCAATGCTTTTCCCTGCACATTCTAATCCGGGGTAAACATGTGTTTCCTGGTAATCCATATCGGGTAAAAGCTCATTGAAACGGGCACTGTCCAGCACCTGTTGCATTTTAAACAACGCCATTTCCGTTCCCCATCCCATGGCCAGGTCCCAATGCATATATCCGATCAGGTTAAAGGAATGGACAAGTTCCCAGGCTTCGGGTTTGTATCCCAGCATGGCAAATTCAAAGGGCAGTTTCTTTTGATGCGTCTCGATGAACTGATTCACACCATCGCAATATGCTTCCATGCAGGCAATGATCTCCGGATCAGTTTTTGAAATCACCATCTCTGATTTCTTTGAGAAGCGCAAGGCTCTGAATAGCTGGTCCGCATCAACCAGTCCGGGATCCAGCACTTCTGAGAGTCTTCCTGTGGTGATTCTCCTCAGGAGGTCCATCTGCCACAACCGGTCCTGGGCCATTACATATCCAATACATCGGTAAAGATCCAGGTTGTTTTTTGCATAGATATGAGGAATGCCGAGAGAATCTCTGTAAACAGTGACCTTTTCGCTCAGATTCTCCAGGTCAACATTCTGGTTGTAATCAGGGACAGACCTTACTTTCAGGTTGTTCAGAAAGATCATACCCGCTGCCAGGACAATTACAATAACAGCAAGCAGAATCGTGAGGATTCTTTTCCGGATTTTCATGGGAGTATTTGGACTTAGGGTTTAATTTTGAATGGTTTACTGGGATATGAGACTTAAATGGCTTATTTCGGGATTCAACCTTGCCTTTAAATATACGGGCTGATGGTCGCTGAACCTGAAATCGACATCCAATGTCTTTACCTTCTCAACGCTGATGTTGGGTGAAAGAAGGAAGCAATCAATTACAGTGGTTAAACAGGTGCTCTGCTTGTATGGAGTGCTGACCCTTCGGTTGGTTGGCAGGGTGGGGTCAAAGGCCCAGTTCCACTGCGGAGCGGGGAAATCTTTTTCCACATAGGTAAGGCTGATGGTGTCAAAGAGGTGGGAAGGGAGCTCGGGAGGCAATCCATAAGGACTTTGATTCCAGTCACCTCCTACAATCAGGTAATTGCCCTTACTGTATTCTTTCAGCAGAAAATCTTTAAGGTAATCCATCTGCTGTTGTCTCAGTGAACCATCGTCATAAGCCGAATTGTGGGTGTTGATTATTAATAATTCTTTTCCATCACCTACGGGGTGCCTCTCCACCAGGAAACAGCGGTCGAGCATGAACAGACTCATAGGCCAGGAGTAGTTTCCGGGAAAGTTGTAACGGTCTACCGTGGTTGGTGTGTGCTTGCTCAGGCTCATTAATCCTGATTCTACCTGTCCCATAGGATTGGATACCGGGATGGGTACGAAGAACACATCATAGTTGATTCCGATAAAGTACTGGTATCCCTTGAAACCTGCGCTGATCTTTTCCACCTGGTTAATATGATAACTGCGTTTTGAGTCGATGTCGACTTCCTGCAGCAGGATGAAGTCAAAGCCATTGAAAGGGGCGAGGATGCTTTGGATACCCTCCAGGTTGTCGTTCACGCCCTCCTTAGATGGCCTCATTTGTTTACCTCCATCGTAAAAGAAATCCATGGAAGCATCCAGGCCTGCATACCCTATATTCCAGATCAGCAGATTAAGTTCGGTGCTGTCGGCAATGATGTCGGCCTCCTGTCCGGCATACTGATTGATCTTTTCTTCGGGCTTGAAATCATCCAGCGAAGCATAAAGAAGAAAAAGAAGAAATGCCCCGACGGGTACCAGCAGGACATAAAAAAAACTACGTAAATATTTCATAAGTTAGGGCTTGAAAGACTAAATGTACGAAAAATGGAAATTATTTCTATATTGAGCCTTGCTAAAACGAGCTTCTATGAAAACCCTGCAACTAATTTCCATTAGTTTTCTTGCATTATTTGCAATTTCCCTGAATGCCCAGGATGCCGACTCTACGTCCACTAAGAAAGCGGAGAACGTTAAGGATGGCTTCTCCCTTGGAGGAGTGCCTGTAGTGGCATATGACTCTGATATCGGTTTCAAGTACGGGGCACTTTTGAACCTTTACTGGTATAATAAGGATCGTTATCCCATGTATGACCATTCCATCTGCCTGGAGTGGTCCAGGACCACCAAGGGAAATGGTATTAACCAGATAACCTATGATTCCGATCAGTTGATTCCCGGCATCAGGTCCTTCCTTGAATTCTCTTACCTCACGGAGAAGGCCCTGGATTTCTATGGTTTCAACGGTTACCAGGCCGTATACGATTACGATTTTGAAAGACCCACGGGAGAGGGAGCATTGAGCCCCGACCGCCTCTATTACAGGCATGCAAGGCAGCTGCTCAGGATAAAGGCCGATTTCCAGGGTGAGATTACCGATAAGAAGTTCCGCTGGTTGGGTGGAGTAGCTTATTATGGAAACAAAATAAGCCCTGTGGATTACGAAGGTTTAAACGAAGGGAATGATGAGGATCCATTGGGTCCCAATTCACTTTACCAGGACTATGTTGACCAGGGAGCAATTAAGGCCGATCAGGCAAACGGGGGCAACCATACCCTTCTGAAGGCTGGTTTGGTGTACGATACCCGTGATAATGAGCCCAATCCATTCAGCGGGATATGGACCGAGATGCAATTGCACTACGCGCCTTCCTTTTTGAGCAATACAGACTATAGCTATACCCGGTTCGTGTTTACCCACCGCCAGTATTTCACAATTTTTCCAGAGTGGATGAATTTAGCATACCGCCTGAGTTACCAGGGAAAGATTGGAGGAGAAATGCCCTTTTATATGCTTCCTTACCTCTATAACACGGCCCCCAAGCTGACAACTGATGGGGTAGGAGGCTCGAAAACGGTTCGGGGGATCAAACGTAACCGGATTGTCGGGGATGGTTTTGCCTATGGTAATGTGGAACTCAGGGCAAAGGTGTTGAGAGGTACCGTGCTGAATCAGAATGTTTACATCGCCCTTTCGGCCTTCGCTGATGCAGGGATGGTCACCCAGAAATATGATTTTGATGCCACGGGGCTTGACAATCTGCCGGCTGACCGTCCATCAGATGTGGTCGACCTTAACGCAAAGGAGATTCCCCACCTGGGTTTCGGTGGTGGGCTTCATATTGCCCTGAATGAAAACTTTATTATTACCGTGGACTATGGTATGGCTGCCAAGAAAGATGACGGCGACAGCGGGCTTTATATAAACCTGAATTTTCTCTTCTAGTCCGCCGCAGGCGGATCCCACTCACTATAAAACTGGTCCAGGAACTCCA
>CAZRPW010000186.1:0-6439 GCA_964601975.1 uncultured Bacteroides sp. | reverse complement strand
GTAGTCACCAGAGATGATGACAGGCTTTTCAAATGCTTGAATGCAGAGGGGGAAAATTAAACTTAGAAGGGTGAAGGGTGAAGGGTGAAGGGTGAAGGGTGAAGGGAGAAGGGAGAAGGTCTCTGCTTTCGTTGATAAATACCCCCCGTTAGCGAAACCCTTTATCAAGCATTTTTATGTATCCTTATCGCGAACCTGACTTCTGAGGAACCGGATGCGCAAAAGCCGATCGTCAGGCCCATATTTTTGCTTATCACTACAGAAAACACTAAGGATCAGATCCCGCCTGACACACTGAGTGCTTATGGGAAAATATTGGGGTATCTCCAATTGAGGATGACTTGACATTGGTCCGTATGCGCCTTATATTTACTAAACCCCATGAGAGTAAATCACAGAATACTGACCATCATGTGCCTGGCGTTTTTCTGCAATACGCTCTGCGGTCAAAATACTGTTGTGGTATCTAAGCCTGTCCTCTCGCTTGAAAAGGGTAAGTTATCCATTGAATATAAGCTCCTCAATACATCGAAATCGGAAAAATTCTTCATCAGGGTGGGAATTACCAACCAGAGTGGGAATTCCATAGAAGCCAAATCTCTGTCCGGCGATCTGGGAAAGGGAATTCCCGGAGGAGGTAATAAAAAGATAACCTGGGATATAGAAGCCGATAGTATTTTCCTTGACGAAGATATTTTTGTGGAGGTATATGCGCTGCCAGAGGTCCCACCTGTGATTGAAATCTCCAATGCGGGAAAGGCCAGTGAAGAAAAGTTCGCGGAAGAGAAGGTCACAGAAGAGAAGATCACAGAAGAGAAGATCACGGAACAAAAGTTCGCGGAAGAGAAGGCGCTGGTTGATAAAGCTACAAAACAAAGCAGCACCAAAGAAGAGTTGAACCGAATGTCGCTCATTACTCAATCCATTGCATTTCCAGGGCTTGGTTTATCCAGGCTTCATCCGGGAGCACCGCATTGGCTGCGAGGTGTGGCAGCTTATGGATGCCTTGCAGGATCGGTATATCTTAACCGCAAGGCATGGTCCAGCTACCAGGACTACCTGGGGTCAGAAAGTCCTGCCGAGGTGGAAGACCGGTTTAACAAGGCTTACAATGAGAAAAAAACATCCGGCATTCTGGGTTATACTGCCATTGGCATATGGGTAGTTGACCTGGCATGGACCATTATAGGTACATCCGGGATGAACATTGATCAACTCTCAGCAAACCAAAAAAGGCTAAGCATAGGAACCTCTGTGGAACCCATATCAAACGTTCCTCTGATCGCACTGCGTTACAAATTTTGAATAATTAAATCAGGGAAGTGATGAAAGCAAGAAAATCCATTCTGCTAATTGCCATCTTACTGGCTTGGGCTTCGCTTTCCGCACAGGAGGTCAAAAGCGTAAAATCGAGCCTGCATATCAGCAATCTGCCCAAACCCCCTGAAAGGGAACTTCCCGATACAGCCCCCCCCATCATTGAATACATATCCCCTAAAATTCCAGTCGGTTCCAAATATGTAAGTGAAAACCCTGAGATGGACCTGATAGGGAAAGCCACAGACAACAAGTCAATCAGCTTCGTCTCTGTAAATTCAGAGATGCAGTTACTTACCGGGACCGGTGTTTTTACAACCCTCCTGCAACTGGAAGCCGGAGAAAACCAGTTCCGCATCGTAGCCATGGACGAAAGTGAGAACCTGACAGAACAATATCTCCTTGTGGAATACGTCCCCCCGGTGGTGACCCTGGCCAATAAAATTTGTGAAGAATCCACCTACTACGGATTGATCATCGGCATTGACCATTACAGGGACAAAGAAATCGCTGACCTGAGCAATCCAATAAGTGATGCACAGAAGCTTTACGAAACCCTGATCAGCAACTATCAGTTTGAAGAGAAGAATATGAGGTTCCTCAAAGATGCCACCCGTACAGATATTATCCGCAGCCTGGATGAACTGGCCGAAATAATTGGACAGGATGACAACCTGCTGATATTCTATGCCGGCCATGGTTGGTGGGATAAAAGTTCTGATAATGGTTACTGGCTTCCTGCCGATTCACACAGGTATGAAAAAACCAACTGGTTCAGGAACAGTACACTGGTGGACTACCTCAAAGAAATTCATTCGAAACATACCCTGCTGATCACCGATGCCTGCTTCGGGGGTTCCATCTTCCAGGCCAGGTCAGCCTTCGGCAGCCGGGAGAAGGCCTACGAAAAACTCTATGAACTAAATAGTCGCAAAGCCATGACCAGCGGTCAACTTACCGAGGTCCCGGACAAGAGCAAATTCACTGAATACCTGATTAGTGAATTGAAGAAGAACAAAGAGACCTACCTCTCTTCAGAGGAACTCTTTTCCAACTTCAAAATTATTGTGGCCAACAACACCGATGCTCTTCCCCGCTTCGGTGAAATTCGAAATGTGGGAGATATGGGGGGAGACTTCATCTTTCTAAAAAGACAGACTCCAAAAAAGGTCCCATGAGAAACTGCAACAGATTAACAGCATTCATTTCATTGTCGACAGTTATTCTGCTCATAGTGGGCAGTATGTTCCTCACCCACTGCAAGAAATTTGAAGTAAGCCAGGTTGTAATTGTAAAAACTGAAGGAGTGTCTGAGATTACCATGCGGTCTTGCAAAGTTGCAGGCACCCTGGTTGATGTGGGATCGTCAGGAGTAAATAATCATGGCTTCTGCAGGTCTTTAACCACCAACCCTGCAGAAGCAATAGACTGCAATCAACTGGGGAGTGAAGATGAAAGAGTATCATTTTCCTCGGTGATTGAAGATCTTGCTCCGGAAACAAAATATTACTTCTGGGCCTATGCATCTCTTGAGGGAATCAGAACCTATGGGGACCGTGGTGAATTCACCACCCTCCCTGCACAATTCCCGGAGGTTGAAACGGGAACTGTCTCCGAAATTACCAGCACTTCGGCAAAGTGCGGATACAGTATTCTATCCGATGGAGGATCACCCGTAAGTATGCGGGGACTTTGCTGGGGCAGGGAGCCTTTGCCCTCTCTTGAGAATGCTGAGAATCACACTGAAGATGGAGATAGCATCGGTAATTATACAGGAACCATGACAGGCTTAACACCTGAAGCGGACTATTTTGTCAGGGCCTATGCTACAAATGGTGAGGGTACCGCGTATGGAGATCAAAAGACCTTTGGCACCCCTCCCAACCCCATGCAACCTGAAGTTGAGACCAATTCTCCCCAAGAGCTTACAGAACACTCTGTAGTGCTGGGAGGATCCATCCTTCAAGAAGGATATGCAGAAATCACAGCAAAAGGCATCTACTGGGGCCTGGCACCCAATCCCACCGAAAATGACAACATTCTTCACGGGGGCAGTGGTGCTTCCGCCTTCCAGCTTACCCTTGGAGACTTATCCTCAAGCACCACTTATTACTACAGAGCCTTCGCTGAAAATTCGGCCGGAATTGGTTTGGGAGAACCATTGAAATTCAAAACCCTATTTGAATGTGGAGATCCGCTAATTGATGAAAGAGATGGCCAGGAGTATCCCACAGTACTGATTGGTGAGCAGTGCTGGATGGCTAAAAACCTGAATGTGGGCTTGCGGGTGGATATTGAAACAGGCCAGACCGCAGACGGAATTCAAAAGTTCTGCTATGAGGACAATCCTTCGCACTGCCTTGATTATGGGGGACTCTATACCTGGGATGAGATGATGCAAAACAGCACTGATCAATCGGCGCAAGGGGTCTGTCCTGACGGATGGCATATTCCCTCAGATGGCGAATGGATGGCTCTGGAAAAACACCTGGGAATTCTGGAGACTGACCTTGAGACTGAAGCTTACAGGGGGTACAACCAGGGAGGCATGCTTAAATCAGCCGATAAACCACCCTGGGCGGAACCCAATACACTGGCCACAAACTCCACCCAGTTTTCAGCGCTTCCTTCCGGAATGATCTTCCCCGTATCCTCTACTTCCAGTGGTCTTGGGTCATATACCGTTTACTGGGTTTCAAGCCCGGTTGATGAAGCAACGGCTATCTACAGAATGCTCCATACGGATGAGGGGGGTATTGGGAGGTACGCAGGAGCCCGTCCAAACACCACTTCGGTGAGGTGTGTCAGGGATTGATCCTGATCTTTTCTTATCTTAGAAGCTTTCATCAATCTGGATAATCATGCTAAGGACGCAGCTGTTTAACATTTTTGTGTTTGCTCTCTCCCTCTCTTCTCTTTCACTCTTTGCACAGGAGATAACACCTTCCTGGACGCACTTCAGGGGAAGTCATCTGAACGGAATTTCTGAAGAAACAAACATCCCTCTTTCCTGGAACGACTCCACAAACATTTCATGGAAAACAGCCATTGAGGGGAAGGGTTGGTCATCGCCTGTGGTCCTGGGCACCCAGGTATGGCTCACCACAGCTACCAATGATAACAAAGAGATGAGGGCCATCTGTGTTGATTTCAGCAGCGGAGATATCATTCATAACATCCTTCTTTTTCGACCCGACAGCCTCTACCGGATCCATGCGGTAAACAGCTATGCCACCCCCACCGGAGCCATTGAGAAAGGCAGGGTCTACTTGCACTTTGGCCGTTACGGAACAGCCTGTCTTCATACAGAAACCGGAGAAACGCTCTGGAAACGAACCGATATGCAGGTTGAACACATACAGGGCCCGGGCTCTTCGCTACTTATCTATAAGGATAAATTGATCGTCCACATGGAAGGGTCCGATATACAGTACATCACGGCACTGGATAAGAAAAGCGGCGAAACCATCTGGAGGACAGAAAGACCGAAAGCGCTCTACGACCAGCTGGAATACATAGGAAAGAAAGCCTACATAACTCCCATTATTGTGAATGTTAAAGGTCGCGATCTGATGATCAGCAATGGATCGGCTGCCTGCATCGCCTATGATCCGCAAACCGGCGAAGAGGTGTGGAGAATCGTTTATGGTGAGGACTCCACCATTGCCATGCCAACAGAAAGTGAGGGAATTATCTATTACTATGTGGCTTTTGAAAGCGATTCAAGCGGTGAAAAAATCGCTAAACTGATGGCTGTCAATCCCGATGGCAAAGGGAACATCGAAAAGTCCAATGTACGCTGGAGTGTAGAAACACCCATCCTTCAACTGCTTTCGCCCCTGGTATTGGATGGCCTCCTGTATACCGTCGATTCGAGGAGTATATTACTTTGTCTGGATGCATCAGATGGCACTACCATCTGGTCCGAAAGGCTGAAAGGGAAATTCCATTCCTCCCCGGTATATGCCGATGGTCATATCTACTTCAACTCCACCAGGGGATATACCTATGTCATTGAGCCCGGAAAAGAACTGAATATGGTGGCTGAGAATAAACTGGATGGTGAAATCTGGGCCACTCCAGCCATCACCGGGGGTGCCATACTTATGCGCACCAGTAAATACCTATATAAGATTTCAAACTTCTAACATTTAATAACGCCGACATATTCTATGCCCTGACAATTACTACCCCTTCACAATTACCAACCCATAAACTGCATCCCCGCACCTGCAATCAGAATTACAAGTCCGGCCAGTAGGTGAAACTGATGCTCCCTGCCCTTCAGACGAATAAGGGAGAAACCCTGGTATCCCAGGAAAACAACTGACATCATCGTACCAATGGTGGCAATCCCGAATACCAGGGCCACCAATAAAACCCCGGCAATACTTTGTTCCGAGGCCGGGAAAATCAGCATAGGTATGAGGACCTCACAGGGACCAAAAACAAAAATCAAAAATAAAATCCAGGGCGTGAGCCTGCCAGCCCGGTCCTCTTCTTCCAAATCATCAACATCGAGATGCAGATTCTTATGCCGGATCGATTTAGGCCTCAGGAAAGCTGGAAGATGGACATGAGCACCCTTCCGAATGTATTTATAAATTCCATAGCCTGTATAAAGCACACCAAATGCAATCAGCATCCAACCCACAAGACTTCCTCGGCTTGCCTCAAAGGCCTCCAGTTTACTCAGGCTGAGCCCCATAGCAATTCCTACAAACCCAAGGATCACCGAACCACTCACATGTCCAACCCCGGAAATAAAGGTAATCCACATGGTCTTCTTCCGGGTCCAGTTCCGAGCCTTACTCAATACAATAAAAGGCAGGTAATGATCGGGACCCAGGAGGGTATGCACCAGACCCAGGGTAAATGCCGACACCAGTAATACACTCATCTCATTCATAACAACTTTCGACTTTACGACTTTACAAACTTTACGACTTTACGACTTTACAGACTTTACAGACTTTACAGACTTTACAGACTTTACAGACTTGATGACTTTACAGACTTGATGACTTTACAGACTTTACAGACTTTACAGACTTTACGGACTTTACAGACTTTTCTAATCCGCCACCGGCGTATTAAAAATACCCTTCCTTTTTCCTGTCTT
>CAZRPW010000185.1:0-6480 GCA_964601975.1 uncultured Bacteroides sp. | reverse complement strand
TTCCGATGAATCCATTTCACATGCTTTTTATCAAATGTAAGAAATTAAGCTTATAATGGCAGAAATTCCACCGCCTTGTGTCTAACGGTTCGGGTATGCTAACGATTGCTATTGGCGGGCTTTTTGCATTTCAGCGAAAAGCATGACATAGCAAATGGAGCATACCTATTGTTAGGCTTTCGTGCTTTATTGTTTCAGTATTTCAATCAGTTCTCTATTAATGTATAATGTTTCTCGTCCAACTTTTTGAAATTCAAGTATTCCTATTCTTTCTAGTTCTTGCAAGTATCTTGAAGCAGCCTTTCTTTCAACTCCAAGCCTATCTACTACAAACTCAATTTTCGAATATGGCTGTTCAAATAATAGCTCCACTAATTCCTTTCGGTAAATTTTTGAAGCTTTTTCCTGAACTTTGATTATAGTTGAATCAAGTTGATTTTTAATATTTGTTATGCGTATTATCGTGTCCTTTGAAGTGCTTTCAACAGCTTTTAGCATAAACAATATCCATTCTTCCCATTGACCAGTCTTATTGGTTTGATTTAGTAGTCTGTAGTACTCAGGTTTATTATCAATTATGTATGAACTTAAATATAGAATTGGAACATCAATCAATTCGTTTAACAATAAGTACAATATGTTTAATATGCGACCAGTTCTTCCATTCCCATCATAAAATGGGTGAATACTCTCAAACTGATAATGAAGAATTGCCAGATTAATCAATGGAGACAGATCATCTGGTTGATTGAAATGATTTATAAAATTTGTTAATAAATCAAGTATTTCAGCTTTGTCCTGTGGCGGGGTATAAACAATTTCTCCAGTTTTGTCATTTTTTAAAACTGTTCCCGGTGTATTTCGGATTCCTGCTGTATTATCAACCAACTCTTGTTGTATGCTTACAATATCGTTAACCCTTAAAAAACCTTGCAATCTTGCAAGGTCATATCCATGAAATATAGCTTTTCGGTAA
This sequence comes from uncultured Bacteroides sp., assembly GCA_964601975.1. Taxonomy (GTDB): domain Bacteria; phylum Bacteroidota; class Bacteroidia; order Bacteroidales. The sequence goes on along the minus strand of CAZRPW010000185.1, from coordinate 5,504 downwards.
TTTACAACTTCTTTAGTTTCAGCAGATATGCTTAGTTTATTAACAGCTAAAGCTTTGTACAGCTCATCCTGAGTTGTAATAATATTTTCAATCTCGGAACTATCTTTTGCCTCTTGTAAGACAATCGCATTAATCAACATTGCTTGATTAGGAATAGTCTTGGCAATCCCTTTTAATTCGGCTAATGCAGCAGTGGATTTATTTGTTTGTCTAAGTATCTTAATTGTTTCCACTTTTTCCCTCTGAGGCGGAAGATTATCTAGTTTGTAATGTGGTGCATTTTGTCCCATATCGCATTTATTTGTACCAAATATACAAAATATGGTACACATGCCGGTGTTTGCTGTTTCTTTTTTTGCATGAAGCCTAACGGTCCGGGTAAATTTTTAACGTCGGAGTAGACCACTACCACCCACCGGCGAAAAACACTACCACCACCATCCGGTTATAGCAATTTGCGCAAATTGCAGGTATTGAAAAAGAAGATCGATGCCTGGAACCTTTACTTGCCGTCATTGTGGTAAGATCTTACCACGAAATCCCCGATTAAAGAAATCACAGAAGTATTGCTCTGCGTTATCCTGCCAGCAAGCTCGTAAGAATGCCTGGGGCAGAAAGGAGTATCGCACCAATAAATCCCACCGCAAGAAGCGCCTTGAGAGTCAGAAAGCATGTTATGCGAAGCGACCAGGCCATGCGTATCAGGCTGCTTATCGGGAGAAGCATCCCGAATATGATCAACGCAACCGGGAGCTACAGCGGAAGCGTAATAAGCGCCATCCGGAAGATGGGGGTTCAATGATTGTAAATACAGACGCGTTATCTCTACATCCCAGTATTGACGGAGCCTACGTATTAATGCCTATTGCAAAGGGAGGAAAGATTGTAAATACAGACGCGTACGTGGTTCAATTGCATGCTATGACTGGGTCACAGACGTATTTACCTTCAAATACAGGCTGATTGTAAATACAGACTCGATTGCACAGGCAAAACTGGCCCTTTACTTTTACCTGCATCAAAAACACCAGCCTGTGCTTCCAAGAATTGAAGTTATACCTACGGAGTCCCTGGACCTTTCCTTATTCGATTTGCGGATAATGAATGTGAGCCGTAAGGAGCAAATCGAGCAGTCGATGCGCCTTCAGGGGCAGCTGCAGCCTATCATCGTTCGTGTGCATGATGGCGGTCATCAGGTTATTGACGGATTTAAGCGGGTTTATGCAGCCATGGATCTGATGCTCGTGGATATGGAGTGTTACCTGGTGGATGTTGATGAGCAAGAAGCCAAGGTTTTGTTATTGAGCTACAACCGCACGAACCAGTCGATGGAGGCATGGGAGGAGGCGATGGTCTTGAAGTCCATGCTGGAGGGCGGGGACCTGGAACAGCGTCACCTGGCCAGGTTGGTTGACCGGAGTCCATCATGGGTTAGCCGTCGCTTGTCTTTGATCAGCAAGCTGGATGAAGAGGTAGCCTCAGAGATCCGCATGGGAACCATAACCAGCAGTCATGCGCGAGCCTTGATGCGGTTGCCGCGCGGCAATCAGACAGCCCTTTCCCGTGTGATCAGTCATTTTCATTTATCGAGCCGTTTGAGTAACCGATTGGTTGATGCCTGGCTGGAGGCTGAAGATGAGGATGAGCAGGGAGTAATCCTGGCCCACCCTGAGCATTTTTTGTGGAATCAGCCGGATTTACCGGATCAGCCCTATGATGATCGGCTGAGTGCTTATGGCAATGAGTTGATGGAGTCTGTAATGAATATATGGCCGAAGCTTGATATAGTCAGGATCAGCCTTGCGGACAGCCGCTTTGGAGGTCTTGGCTATAGTGAACAGGAGATCATCTATCCATTTTTGATAGAGTTAAACGGTCTGTCAGAGAAGATCATACTACTAACCAGTGAACTACAAATTGAGAAATCATAAAAAGGATGAAAGACAATCAAACAGAGAATAAGGTAGTTACGCTTGAAGGTATGGGCTGGTCGATCCGCCGTATCGCTCGTGAGCTACATATCTCCCGTGAACGTGTCTGCCGGATAGTGGCATCAAACTCGGATAAGCGTGATACCACCGGGGATATCTGGATTAAGCAAAAAACCAATCGGGCAAGCAAGTTGGATCCGTACAAAGGATACATTGGTAATTTGCTAGAGAAATACCCTGACATCACGGGTCAGCGGGTTTTTGAGCACCTTCAGGAGAAGGGTTTTGATGGCAGGACAACCATTGTTCGGGACTATGTGAAATCAATCCGTGAGGTGGGCTCAAAAACGCCGGTGCGGATGGTAGAAACGCTACCAGGCCAGCGTGCGGCTCATGACTGGAGTGATTATAACATCCAGTTTACCTCAAAGGAGCCGGGGGAGCTTACCAAGGTCACTTTTTTCGGTTACATCCTGGGATACTCCCGCAGGCAATACGTCTCGGTGGTGGAGGACAAAAAGCAGGACACCCTTTTTCGTGAGCTGATAGCAGCGTTTATCTATATGGACGGAGTACCCAAAGAGATTAAAAGTGACAACCAGAAGGCCTGTGTGTATCGCTGGGAGCCGGGCAATCCAATCTATAACGACAAGTACCTTGAGTTCGCGAGTTGGTATCGGTTCTCTCCACAAACAATTACACCACATAATCCAACGGAAAATTTACGAGTAGAGCGACCATTTTATTACCTGGAGAAGAGTTTTTTAAATGCACGCAAGTTCAAAGACACAGAGGATCTAAGGAGCCAGTTACAACAATGGCTGAATGAAGTAAACGATATCCGCATCCATGGTACCACGAAAAGGAGGCCCATTGATCTGTACACAGAGGAGCACCCTTACCTGCAAACCTTGCCGAAGAATCATTATGACACCTCTCATGTGGCCCACCTGGTGGTTAACCAGGAGTCTTGTGTTCAGTGGAAAGGGTATCTGTATGTCGTTCCACAGAAGCACATCTACGAGCTATGTCCGGTACGTATCACCGAGAAAGAGGTAATCGTGTACTCTTCAGATGGCAAGCAACTGGCCGTGCATCCCCTGGCAAAGAAAGGACAGAAAGGTCGGTATGTGGGTGTACACCAGAAAAGGGGTAAGAAGCCGAATTTTCCTATCTCGGATGTGATATCCCGCCTTGAAAGCTTTGCTCCTGATATGGCCTTATATATCGAGCAGGTAAAGCGGCATAAGCCTCAGTCCTGGAGGTTACACCTGAGAAGGCTGCTGGCCCTGAAGATAAACTACCACACAGAAGATATTATGATGGCTGTTAACAGGGCGCAGGATTACAATGTCTATGACGCAGGGGATATCGAAGGATTTTTGAAGAACAACTCCGAGTCGCGATACAGCACCAGATTATCTATTAAACCCAGAAACAACAGTCATTACAATGAGTACTAAGAGAATAAATCCGACACAACAGCAGGCTGCGCAGTTCACGGATAACTGCCGTTACCTGAAGCTTCAGCATTTAGGAGGGCAGTACCGGGAGATGATCGATAAGGCTCACGAAGAAACTATGGGATACTTTGATTTTATCAATGAGGTTGTTCTCGCAGAGGCTGCTGCCTCCAGGCAGCGGAGAGTCAAGAATCTAATCAAGAATAGCCATTTACCCCAGCCTCTGAAGATGATCCCCGACTTTGATTTTGACTTCCAGCCTGATCTGGACCACCGCCTGGTCATGGACCTGGCTACGCTGGAATTTATGGAGCGTAATACTTCTGTATTGTTCCTGGGCACCAATGGGACAGGCAAAAGCCATCTGGCTCAGAGCCTGGCTCTACTTGCCTGTCAGAAAGAGTATAGAACCTATTACACCACATTAAGCTGCCTGATCAGTGATCTGAATCTCGGGGTGTTTGAAAAAACCCTGGAAAAGAGAATGAGGAAATACACTAACCCTGAATTACTCGTCATTGATGAGATGGGGCATGATCGTCTCGAATTAAAACTGGTTAAGGAAGCACATCTGTTGTTTAAGGTGGTCAACAAACGCTACAATGATGATAAGCCGATGATCTTTACCTCCAATGTCGAGAAAGAGCTATGGCCAGAGTTCCTGGGTGATCCGCTCACCACATCGGCTATACTGGATCGTATCTTCCATCACTCGGTGATCGTGGAGATCAACGGACCCAGTTACCGGAAATACCAGGGTAAACTACTGCAGGAACAATATGGAGAAAAGAAGAAAGAAAAGCCCAGCAAAACGAAAACGGGGTAATTACAACCCGACAAATCTCAGCACACAAAAGGCATTAACGATCGTTGGTGCCTTTTGTGCTTATCACGAACCGCTAATAATCTGCCTAATAGAGTTGTCCTTCCTTTTACAGAAGACAACAGCTCCCTTCGGACTATGTTGCACGTTTTAAGTGGGAAAGTGAAACTGGGAATCTCCACCGGATAAACAAAAAAATACCCCTCTGGAATCCTACATCAGATCAGCAACTCAGAAGGGTGGTATCAAAATCTTCACTTTGCTGGTAGCGTTTTAGTCCGGGGTTAAAATAAATAAACGTTTGCCAATGGCGCACCATTTTGCATACGGGAATGCTCTCGAATATGTTAGGAGTGGGGCGCAAAAAGTGTGACATGGCAAATGGAATTTACCTATTGTTAGGCTTCGTACTTATCTGTCATAATGATACTTACATGAGATAATTCGAATATCATTGTCTGTTACCTGATAGACTAGCCTATGTTCCTGATCGATCCTTCGGGACCAATATCCAGCAAGATCATATTTTAAAGGTTCAGGCTTCCCAATTCCTGAATGGGGATTTCTTTGAATGTCCTTGATTAGAACATTGATCTTCTTCAGCATCTTCTTATCTATTTGTAACCAGGAGGTATAATCTTCCCAGGCATTCTTTGAGAAGACTACTCTCATTGATCTTCAATAAGGTCGTTGTCAACGATATTCCCGTCCTTGATCTGCTCTAATGATTCATAAAGGCGATCAGCATTTGCTTTGGATGAAAGTAGGTGTACCGTTTCCATCAAGGAATTATACTCATCTAACGATATCATTACAGTGCCATTACCTTTGCCTCTCTTAATTATTAAAGTTTCCTTGTTAAACTCTACATTGTCTAGAAAATTCTTGAGGTCACCTCGGAATTCTGAGTAATTTGCAGCTAACATAGGCGTACGTATTAAAGTAATTAAATAAGTACAAATATACGTACTTATATCAAGAATGGCAAAATACTGACTCTTTATCTTCCTGTATGAAGCCTAACGGTTCGGGTAAACGTACTGTTTGCCAATGGCACAGCTTTTTGCTAATACGGGATCTTGCTCAGTTTGGTCGGTGTTAAGGTGCGAAAAGTGTGACATGGCAAATGGAGTTTACCTAGTGTTAGGTGCTTTGCCACAAATATTTAACCATCAAATGACAGGCTCAGATGGCCGCCAAGACCATCATTGATAATTCTCAAAAGTGTTGATAAACGAATATCACTGGCATCGTTCTCAATTCTTGAGATATAGTTCTTGGTGGTGC
>CAZRPW010000184.1:5225-6530 GCA_964601975.1 uncultured Bacteroides sp. | reverse complement strand
TGGAATTTTAGGTGACTTCTTTACCTATTTCTTACTTCAATATTTTCAAAGAACTTTGTTCTGTAACTGTTTCCGCTCTCGGCGGAACCGCTAGTGTTTTTGCGGATTGCAAAGGTAAGAACCTTTTTTAAATCTGCAAGAACTTTTCTCGCTTTTTTTCGCTGCTTTTGCCGTGAAAAAACTCTCTCCTCAATCTTGCTTAGAACATCTGCTTGTGAAAGCGGATGCAAAGGTAAGAACCTTTTTTTAATCTGCAAGAACTTTCTTCACTTTTTTTTCAAGCTTTTCAGCGGCGAAAAATCTCTCTTTTCAATCTTGTTTTTAGAACATCTGCTTGTGAAAGCGGCTGCAAAGATAAGGACTTTTATTTTGCTTCTCCAAATGTTTTTTTGACTTTTTTCAGAAAAAAATTCATTCGCTTAATTATCAGCACTTTATTTATCCTTTTCAATGAACGCCATTTTTTCAAACGGGCTGCAAATATAGCGCTTTCATTTTATCCGCCTACCATATTTTTCAAAAAATATGGTATTTTTGATTCTTCGACAGATACCTTATGAACAATAGACTGGTCATTGTACCCACATACAACGAGATAGAAAACATCAATAATATTATTGAAGCAGTGATGAACCTGGCTCCGGATATGGATCTTCTTGTGGTGGATGATAATTCTCCTGACGGAACCGGAAGTAAAATCAAGGAATTACAGGCAACCTACAGCGGGAGACTCCACCTTATGGAAAGGGAAGGGAAGCTTGGCCTGGGTACTGCCTATATAAAAGGATTTAATTGGGCCATCCGGAAAGGATACCTATATATATGCGAAATGGATGCCGATTTTTCTCACAACCCCGCTGATCTGAGCAGGCTTTTTGATGCCTGTGAACACGAATCGGCCGATGTGGCCATTGGATCCAGGTATGTATCGGGGGTAAATGTGGTGAATTGGCCCATGAGCCGGGTACTCATTTCTTACTTTGCCTCAGTGTATGTCCGCCTGATTACCCGAATGAAAGTGAGGGATGCTACAGCAGGTTTTGTCTGTTACCGGAAAGAAGTACTTGAGACCATCAAGCTTGATAAGATCCGATTTAAGGGTTATGCCTTCCAGATTGAGATGAAATTCAAAGCCTGGAAGTACAAGTTTAATGTCGTTGAACTCCCGATTATATTCACCGACCGCAAAGAAGGCACATCGAAAATGTCCGGACGAATCGTCAGCGAGGCTGTTTTCGGAGTAATGAGATTGACAATTGGCAGCTGGTTCAGGAGTTATCACAGATAACTCGAGTCTGTAAAGTC
>CAZRPW010000184.1:3665-5125 GCA_964601975.1 uncultured Bacteroides sp. | reverse complement strand
AAGTCTGTAAAGTTTAAAGTTATGAATAACTACCTGATCAAGAATGCAAAGATCGTTAACAACGGAATCATTACCCCTGGATTCGTGCTGGTCAGGGATGGAATCATTAAAGCTATTGGCAAAGGCGAGCCGACTGAAGAAGCGGCAGTGGTGGAGGTAATTGATGCAGGCGGACAATACCTGCTACCGGGTGTTATAGACGACCAGGTACACTTCCGGGAACCGGGACTGACTCATAAGGGAGAGATTGCCACTGAATCAAAAGCTGCTGTGGCAGGGGGGATCACCTCTTTCATGGAAATGCCTAATACCAAACCCCAGGCCACCTCCATCGAAGAACTGGAAAAGAAATATGACCGTGCCGCTGAAGTATCCCTGGCCAATTATTCTTTCTACCTGGGAGCCACCAATGACAATATTGAAGAAATAAAAAGCCTGGACCCGACCAAAAACTGTGGAGTTAAGGTCTTCATGGGATCTTCCACCGGAAACATGCTGGTGGATGACCGGAAATCACTGGAGCAGATTTTTGCAGAGTCCCCTACCCTGATTGCCACTCATTGTGAAGATGAAGCCACCATCAGAAGAAATACTGAAAAGCAAAGAGAAGCCTTTGGTGAAGAGGTACCCATCAGTATGCATCCAATTATTCGTAGCGAAGAAGCCTGTTTTCTGTCAAGCTCGCTGGCCGTTGAATTGGCCAGGAAGCACAACAGCCGTCTTCATGTCCTGCATATCTCCACTGCAAAGGAGTTGGAGTTGTTCGAACATGGAACCGATTTCACCAAGAAAAAAGTAACTGCCGAAGTTTGCATTCACCACCTCTGGTTCACCGATGCCGATTATGAAACCAAGGGATCCCTTATTAAATGGAACCCGGCCATTAAGAGTAAACACGACAGGGATTCATTGCTTGCCGCATTGCTGAATGATAAAGTAGATGTCATCGCAACCGATCATGCACCCCACACCATCGAAGAAAAACAGAATAAATACTTCAGTTCACCTTCGGGCGGACCCATGGTTCAGCACGCCCTGGTGGCTATGCTCGAGATGGTTCACCAGAATAAAATCACCATCGAAAAAGTTGTAGAGAAGATGTGCCATGCCCCTGCCAGGCTTTTTGAAGTGAAGGACAGAGGATTCCTTGAACCAGGGTACAGGGCCGATATGGTACTGGTGGATATGGAGACACAGTGGAAAGTAGAAAGACAGAACATCCTGTATAAGTGTGCATGGTCCCCTCTTTCAGGCGAAATCTTCCACTCGGCCGTCACTCATACCTGGGTAAACGGAAAGCTGGTATACAATGACGGGATGTTTAATGAGATGGTAAGGGGGGAAAGGTTGGAATTTAAAAGGTAAATAGTAAATAGCAAATAGTAAATAGTAAATAGCAAATAGTAAATAGTAAATAGTAAATAGGGCTGCATACCAGTAACCAATTGCCAATAACCAAT
>CAZRPW010000184.1:0-3565 GCA_964601975.1 uncultured Bacteroides sp. | reverse complement strand
AAATAGTAAATAGTAAATAGGGCTGCATACCAGTAACCAATTGCCAATAACCAATTACCAATTACCAATTACCATGAAAAAAACCATCCACACCCTGTCCAATTACCCACTAATAAGCGGACTATCCCTTACCCTGGTGCTGATCATCCTGCTAGCCGGATGCAAATCAGGTACAAAAGCCGAAGAAGAGACAGAACAGAGGAATCCAGGATGCAATGTTGAGAAGTCAGGTTTCGGAATAACCCCTGAAGGGGATTCTGTGACACTTTACACCCTAAAGAATGAGAATGATCTGCTTGTGAAGATTACCGACTTCGGGGGAATCATTACTGAGATTCACACAAAAGACCGGAATGGGAAAATGGGAAATATTGTCCTGGGCTTTGATAACCTGGAGCAATATACAGAGGAAAATCCCTACTTCGGGGCCTTGATTGGCCGCTTTGGCAACCGGATTGCTATGGCAAAGTTCTCCCTGGATGGTAAGGACTATCAATTGGAGGCCAATAACGGGAAAAATGCACTCCACGGAGGGTTAAAGGGTTTTGATAAGGTAGTATGGGATGCTGAGATCATCTCCAGTGATAGCAGTGCGGCTCTTAAACTTATGTATTTGAGTCAAGACGGTGAAGAAGGATATCCGGGAAACCTTACAGTTACGGTCACCTATGAATTACTTCCGGACCAACTCATTATCTCCTATGAAGCAGAGACTGACAAAGCCACTGTGCTGAATCTGACCAACCACTCCTATTTCAACCTGGCTGGTGAAGGAAATATTCTGGATCACATTCTCTATATCAATGCATCAAAGTACACACCTGTTGATAGCACTTTAATTCCTACAGGAGAACTCGCAAATGTAGAAGGCACACCTTTTGACTTCAGAAAGCCAACAATAATCGGCAAAAGGATTCAGGAGGTGGGTGGTGATCCTGTCGGTTACGACCACAACTATGTGATTGATGACAATGCGGGCGAAATGCGAATCGCTGCCAAGGCAATGGATCCACTGAGTGGACGTTGGCTGGAGGTAAGCACCACCGAACCTGGAGTCCAGTTCTACTCCGGGAACTTCCTCAACGGAACATTGGTATCGGGAGGAGATCCGATTGAACAGTATGAGGGCTTCTGCCTGGAGACCCAACATTTCCCCGATTCACCCAACCAGCCAAATTTCCCAACCACCGTGCTTCGCCCGGGCGCGCAATTCTTCTCTCAGACCATTTTTAAGTTCGGAGTCGAAGAGTAACCCCCTTCCGTGAGCGCTGAAAAATACGTATTTATGCACTTCAGGCATTCTCTTATTCTGTTCTTACTTCTTTCCTGTCCCACACTTTTTCTCTTTGGACAGGAACATATCAGTGCCACCAGGTTTGAGAAACCTCCCATCATTGATGGAATTACGACCGATGAAGCATGGGAAAAGTGCCAGCCCATAAGCCACTTTTTGCAGAGGGAACCAAATAACGGGGAACTGGCTACCGAAAGCACAGAAGTATTCCTGGGATATGATTCGGACCACCTGTACATCGCCTTTCGGTGCTATGGAGATCCTGGTCTGATTACAGCCAAAGAACTTGCCAGGGACGTTAGCCTGGCATATGACGACCGGGTGCAGATTATTCTGGACACCTACCATGATCAGCGAAATGGATACTGGTTCCAGGTAGGCCCCCGGGGATCGATTGGAGATGCCATTGTAAGTGAAAACGGGGCGGCTTTTAATAAGGCCTGGGATGGAATGTGGACTGGCAAAGCCTCCATTCATGCAGAGGGCTGGGACGTGGAGATTGCTATTCCTTTCAAAAGTCTTGGTTTTAAAAAGGGAAATACGACCTGGGGACTGAAGCTTATCCGGAATTATATGCGCAATCAAGAAACCGATTACTGGCCCGTTGCCAATCTGAATACCCACAATTTCCAGGTTTCTGACGCAGGATTGCTGGAGGGATTGGAAGGAATATCCCAGGGAGTGGGACTGGACCTGGTGCCCTATGGGCTGACAGGTTTTGATTATGAAAGCGCAAAACCGGAAACCAATCCCTTACTGAATGCTGGATTTGAGGCCTACTACAACCTTACCCCCAACCTGAAGGCAGCTGTAACAGTCAATACTGACTTTGCACAGACCGAAGTGGATAACCAGGAGATTAACCTTACCCGTTTCAATCTTTTCTATCCCGAAAAACGCGATTTTTTCCTTGACGGAGCCAATTATTTCAACTTTGGCATTAGTGGTGAAAGCTCCAACCCATGGGGCAACAGGCTGGTTCCATTCTTCTCCAGGCGTATTGGCCTGGATTCAGCCGGAAACCCAATACCTGTCCAGTACGGCACAAAGATCACCGGTCAGGCCGGAAAATGGAATATCGGGGCCATGTATATGAAGGACAAAAGGGAGGACTGGGATCATTCCCACTTTATGGTGACACGCTTCTCAAGAAATTTCGGGGAGCAATCTCAGGCTGGCCTGATCACTACCTATGGGAATGCCCTTGAAAATCTGCAAAACTACCTGCTGGGCTTCGATATGAAGTTGGCCACTGCCAAATTCAGGGGAGACAAAAATATGGCCCTTACACTTTACGGCCTGAAATCCCACAGTCAGTTCGAGGATGAAAGCCGAATGAATGAAGGCCGGGAACTCTCCTACGGCATAGAATTCGTCTATCCCAACGACCTTGTGAACATGCGGGTCGGCCATATGCAGATCCAGGAAAATTTTGTGGCCGGCTCAGGATTTGTACCCCGTCCAGGAGTCAGGCAGAGCTATGGCGAGCTGAAGGTGGGGCCCAGACCCAATAAATGGGGGGTCATGCAGGTGCAGACCGGAATGGGACTGGATCACATTTCTGATTTTGACGCTGTGATGCTGACCAGGGACTGGAATGTCACTCCGGCTGAGATCAGGTTCCTGTCGGGCGATAAAATTGGCTACACCTTCACCTCCTCCTATGAACTCCTCGAGGATGCATTTGAAATATACGAGGGTCATATCATCCCTCAGGGCGCTCACAACTTCCGCTATCATACCATCTCGCTTCATTCTGCACCACGCCGGCAGGTATGGGCAACCATGGACTACCGCATGGGTGGATTTTTCAATGGAACAAGGAATGAGGTCAAACTGAAGGCAGGGTACAAAGTAATGGTTCCCCTGTTTATTGGAGGCGAACTGGTGAGAAATGACATCAGCCTGGAGGACGGAGACTTCATCGCCATGGTCTACCGGGTGAACCTGAATATTCTTTTTAGTCCCGACATCACCCTCTATAACTTCGTCCAGTACGATAGTAAATCAAATCAAATGGGCTGGCAATCCAGGTTCCAGTGGATCCTCAGACCAGGCAGGGAGGTATTCCTGGTATGGAACTCCATCGCCCGTGATCCTTATGAACGCTTCCAGCTGGAGGAAGCAGGCGCCAGGGTAAAGATCAAATTCACACTGCGGTTTTAAATACAATTGCTACACGGTTTTTAACCGGTGCTTAAGGGCAAGCCTTTACGGACTTTATATACTCTAATGAATTCCTAATTTCTAAGCCACTTTTTTTGTGGAACT
>CAZRPW010000183.1:0-6864 GCA_964601975.1 uncultured Bacteroides sp. | reverse complement strand
TAAAGAAAGGTGCAGATGCCGCGATGATTTCTCTGACCGAGCAGGTTCTGATGCCTTTGTTAATGGATATTTATAGCAAGCAAGTGGTTTTGAATACCATCAAGGCCATTCGGCAAAATTTTTATAACCTGGGCATCCTGGGCGATCTCAGGGAAAAAGTACAGGATTATCTGAAAGCGCATAATCTTTTTCTGATAGCCGATTCGAGTCGCTTTCTGCATGGAATCATCGGGGGAAACCAGGTGCCCTTTATCTATGAGCGGACGGGTAGTCGATTCAGCCACATCATGCTCGATGAATTTCAGGACACTTCCATTTTCCAGTATGATAATTTCAGACCGCTTTTGGATAATGCCCTGGCTTCGGGTTTCGATAACCTGGTTGTGGGAGATGTGAAACAGTCCATCTACCGCTGGAGGAATTCCGATTGGAAGATATTGGCTACTGACCTTGAAAGGGATTTTGCTCACCAGGATGTGCACAAGTTTACCCTGGCTTTTAATTACAGGAGCAGGGAGCAGATTATCCGCTTCAATAATACGGTGTTTCAACTGGCCCCTGCATTGCTGGCCGAAGAGGTGGGCAAGGAACTGGATACAGCCGGAGTGAACAGGGAGGCTGCTGAAGAAGCCGTGCGACTTTTTCGCAATGCCTATGCCGATGCAGTGCAGCAGTTTCCTGGTAATATGGAGAGAAGTGGTGGGATGGTCCGACTTGGCTTTTATGGCGACGATGACGATTCTTCATTCCGGGAACAGGTTCTGTCGGATCTTCCTGGCTGGATTGAAGAGGCTCAACAGTCGGGCGTGGAACCCGGCGAGATTGCCATCCTTGTAAGAACCAGGAAGGAAGGGGTGATGGTTGCAGACAGGTTACTGGAGCATTCAAGGATCACCGGAGCGTCCCATAAGTTCAGACTGATCTCAAGTGAATCCCTTTTGCTGGCACATAACGATGCGGTTTCCCTGCTGGTTTCAGCGCTTTATTACCTGGTGTATCCCGAGGATCTACAGAATAATTCCCTGTTAAAATACAGGTGTTTCCAGACGGGTACCCTTGAAAAGGATAAGTCCGCCGCAGGCAGATTGTTTGACAGCGCCGGGCCCATTGATCCCTGGCTTCCCAGGGATTTTGTATCAGGGATCGCCCTCTTTCGCCAGATGCCCCTGTTTGAACTGGTGGAGACCCTGATTTCCATTTTTGGCCTGGATGAGCAGGCTTACGACCTTCCTTATATACAGGCTTTCCAGGAGCTTGTAATTGAACTTCAGAAGCGGGAAACAAAGGGGATTTCAGATTTTCTTCAGTACTGGGAGCTGAAAGGTTCTTTGAAGGGAATCCAGGTTTCAGAAAACTCAAATGCCATTAGGATCCTTACCATTCACCGATCCAAGGGACTGGAATTTAAGGCTGTGATGATTCCCTTCTGTAACTGGGAAATTACCACCGATCAGCGCAAGTCCAATATGATCTGGTGTGAAACCAGGGGAACTCCATTTCACAGGATTCCTGCGCTGCCCATCAGATTTAGCGGGGATATGAAGCATACGCTCTTCTCTGAATATTATTACCAGGAGCGGATGAGAGGCTACCTGGACAGTTTGAACCTCATGTATGTGGCCTTTACAAGGGCTGCGGACCTTCTGTACCTGGGTGTTCCGCAACGCGCCGATTATAAATTGAAGAATATGGGCGATTTGTTGAGTAATATCCAGGATTTGATACCGGATATTTCACCTGCCCTGGATGCCCTGTCCTCTTACAGGGAGGAAGATGTCATCAGAGTGGGAGCCCTGGATAAATATGAAGCTGAAGCCAGGGTGGAAGACCCCTGGCAGTTTAAAACCTACCTTAGCAATATCGGGAACAGCTTACCACGCATGCGCATGCGAAGTGATTCCTATTTCGTGGATGAGGAAGGAGTATTCAGGAATGACAGGGTGTTCGGAAATATGATGCATATGGTTTTTTCCCGTATCGAATATGCTGAAGACCTTGACCGGGTGCTGACAGGACTCCTCAGGGAGGGGGTCCTCTCACTCAGAGACCGCCCGGCAATCAGGGAGAAGATCCTGGAGATGATATCGGCAGAGGAGGTGGGTGACTGGTTCAGGAAAAAAGAAGGGAGACAGGTGCTGAATGAGCGGAGCATTATGGACCCCGATGGCAGGATTACCCGGCCCGACAGGGTCATTGTGGATCCGGATGGTGTCCGGGTGATTGATTTCAAATTCGGGAAGGGCGAGAAAGAGAGTTACCACAGGCAGGTGAGACAGTATATGGAGCTTCTGAAGGAGATGGGTTATCCACGGGTGGAGGGCTATCTCTGGTATGTTTCACTGGGCAAAATTATTCAAATCGACAGCTTATGATTTATCACTGGGGTTCGGAAAGGCGACTCAATACTTACAGTGAATACTTCCGCCGGGAGTTTGGGAGCCGGGTGCAGAAAATTACAATCGATGCAGGATTTACCTGTCCGAACCGGGATGGAACCTGTGGCACCGGGGGATGTACATTTTGCAATAATAAAGCCTTTACTCCGTCCTATAACGAGCCGGAGAAGTCGGTTCGGGAGCAGATAGAAAGAGGAATTGAATTTCACCGCACACGATACAGAAAAGCTTCCAGCTACCTGGCTTATTTTCAGTCTTATTCCAACACTTACGACGAGCTTGAAAAATTAAAATCAATTTACAGCCAGGCACTCGAGGTCCCTGGAATTGCAGGAATTGTTGTAGGTACCCGGCCCGACTGTGTGGATGAGGAGAAGCTGGATTATTTTCAGGAGCTGTCAAAAACATGCTACGTAACCGTCGAGTATGGGATTGAATCCACCCTGGATCGTACGCTTGAGCGTGTAAACCGGGGGCACAATTTGGAAAAGACGGCCTGGGCCATACGGGAGACTGCTGCAAGGGGTATTCGTGTAGGCGGACATTTGATTATTGGTTTGCCTGGAGAAAGCAAGGCGGATTTTCTTGCCTCCATCGATATGCTTTCCCGCTGGCCTTTGAATAATATTAAGTTTCATCAGTTGCAATTGATCCATGGCACAGCCATGGCAAGGGAGTTTAAGGAGAAGCCGGAAGACTTCCCCGAGTTTACATTGGAGGAGTATTTACAGCTGATGATGGAAATGGTGGAAGGTCTTAATCCGGATTTCGTGGTGGAAAGAATTGCAGGTGAAGTTTCCCCGGGAATGGCGCTCAGGGAAGGCTGGGGCATTCGCTATGATGCTGTATTACGTCGCTTCGAACAGCTTCTGGAGGAGCATGACAGCTGGCAGGGAAAATTTTTTAAAGCGGAGGAATGATGCAAGCCATACTCGAATCACTGGCCAGGCACCTGGTCGAAACAGCCGGGGAGGAGTTCTCCGAAACCCGGATAATTCTGCCCAACAGGCGGGCAGGACTTTTCCTTCAGAGAAATCTTGCGAAGTATAATACTTCAGTGAGCTGGGTTCCCCGAATCTATGCCACTAACGATTTTATAAGTGAACTCAGTAGCCTGGATGCGGCCGACCCGGTGGAGTCTGTTTTTGTATTGCATGAACTCTATAAGGAACTGAAAGAGGATGCCGAGTCGGTGGATGAATTCTATCACTGGGGGGAGATCATGCTGCATGACTTCGACGAGATGGATAAGTACCTGGTGGATTCCGACCTTCTTTTCAGGAATATCGCTGATCTGAAGGAGATTGAAGATCCATTTGCCGGGCTTGAACCTTTCCAGTTAGCCTTTATCCGGCAGTTTTGGGAGGGCTTCTATGCCGGCGACGATACCCCGGAGAAGGCGCACTTCCTGGAAATGTGGAAGATTCTTCCCCGCCTGTACCATCGGCTGAGGCAGGAACTCCTTGACCGGGGAGAAGCTTACCCGGGTATGCAGTACAGGGAAATTGCAGAAAACATCGATTCCGGCAAGCTGGTCTGTCCCGGTGGACGGATCGTGGTAGCTGGTTTTAATGCACTGAATGGCTGTGAAAAACATATATTTCGCTGGCTTCAGAAACATGAAGCTGAGTTTTTCTGGGACTTTGATTACCACTATATACATGATCGGGCTCATGAAGCGGGTCGCTTTATGAGGGAAAACCTTGAAAGTTTTCCTCCAGCTGCAAATCTTGAATCTTTCAACTCCCTGGAAGATCCCAAGGAAATCAGGATTTTTGAACTTCCCACCGATTTGCTTCAGGCCAAAACGGTTCATCGCATCCTGGAGGATAGAGTGCTTCCTCCTGAGGTCGATTGCACGGATACTGCAGTGATCCTGTGCGACGAGGAACTGTTGATGCCCTTGCTGATGTCGGTTCCTGCATCTACCGGGGAAATCAATGTAACCATGGGATACCCCATGAAAAGCACTCCCGTGGCCGGATTCATAGAGGCTTTACTGAGTCTGCAGAAAAACTTTCGTGAGGCAAAGGACGGAAGCATTAGTTTTTATTACAAAGATGTTCAGAGCATCCTGCTCCATCCATACATGGAGCGATCCGATCGTGCCGATGGAGGCAGCCTGCTGGATGAGATCGCACGAATGAACCTGATCCAGGTTGACCAGGCTTTATTTTTTACCGATTTTGAAAAAATGATATTCCGACCGGTAAAGGATTCGGACGATCTGGTTATCTACCTGAGAAAGGTATTCCTGCATATACTTGAAAATTTTGGCAGCGCTGAGGATCAATTGCTTCCCGAACTGCACCGGGAGTTTGTTTTGCAGATACTCATGCAGCTAAACAGGTTGGAGACACTCGTTTGTTCTCGTCCCGGAATCCCCATGGCTGTTTTTGAACGTTTGTTCAGGAAAATGCTTTCACTGATGCGGATTCCCTTCGAAGGCGAACCCCTTTCAGGATTGCAGGTGATGGGCATCCTGGAGACCCGGATGCTCGATTTCAGGCACGTGATCCTTCTTTCAATGAACGAAGAAATCATGCCTGCATCCCAATTCAGACACTCCTACATTCCCTATGCGCTTCGCCTTGCCTTTGGGATGCCTTCGAGGGAGGATATGGATGGTATCTACGCCTATTATTTCAACCGTTTGCTGCAGAGGGCCAGTCACGTCGACCTCCTTTTCAATGGCACCTCAGAGGGGGTCCGAACCGGTGAGATGAGTCGTTACCTTTACCAGTTGATTTATAAGCGGGGGATTGAAATCAGGCGTCCAGGGGTGGAGGTGATGGCCCGGGAGACTGTGCCTGTGGTGGTTAAGCATACCCCCGATATTGATCAGAAACTAAAGCGATATACCGCTGAAGTGGAGGGAGAGAAGTTTCTATCACCCTCAGCCATTAATGCATATATCGACTGTCCATTGAAATTTTATCTGCGCTATGTTGCAGGAATCGGGGAAAGGGATGAGGTGGAGGAGGAGATCGGAGCGGCCGGTTTTGGTACAGTAGTACATGAAAGTATCAAAGAATTGTATGAGGGGCTTACAAGCGGGGGCAGGGGTGTTATCAGCCCGGAAGCCCTGGATGATTTAAAGGGCTCTGACAGGATCGAAAAGGTGCTGACCCGGGTTTTTATGGAGCATCACTACAGGGGAAGACGCTTTGCAGAACCCGAGGGAAGGAATATTATTATTCTGAAAGTGATGCATCGGTACCTTAAGAAAATAATTGAAACCGATCTGCAAATTGCACCCTTTGAACTGGTTTCGGCCGAGCAAACCTACCGAAGATATCTCGGGATTGGTAGTGGTGAGGGAAAGAGAAGGATACGGCTTGGAGGGCTCATCGACCGGGTAGACCGGGTTGGTGAGGTGCTTAGGGTTATAGACTATAAAACTGGAAATGCTAAGACTGCTTTCTCTGGGTTAGATGCGATTTTTAACGGAGAACTTACATCCAGGAACGGGGCAGCCCTGCAGACCCTCCTGTATTCCTGGCTGGTGCTTGAGGCGCATCCCAATGCGCAGGTTTCCCCCGGATTATACGTAATGAAGTCACTGTATGACAATCCATTTGACCCCAGGCTGGTAATGGGGAGTTTTAGCAGAAAGGAGTATGTTGACGATTTTTCAAAGCTGGAAGATAGCTACCTGGCAAAGCTGGAGGAGACCCTGGAGCGACTATTTAATCCGGATATCGATTTTATCCAGACCGATAATGAGGCCCAGTGCCGCTATTGTGATTTTTCAAAAATATGCAGCAGGCAGAGCATTGATTAGCTTTTACTATATTTAAATTATACAAAAAGGAAATTGAATGATACCCGTACACAGGGATTACACAGTTGAGATCAAGAAATTGAAATTTGTGGCAGAGAGCGGTGTGCGGCACAGTCATACTGCACTTGTGCATTTTCGCATCGATGATAAGGAACAGCCCCTGATTGAGATCATGGGGCACATGGAGGAAAAGGAAATTTACAATAGAATTGACAGGGGGGAGGCTTTAAACCTTGATGATTGTTATGTGGAGAAGTTCAGCCTCAGGGATTACAGGCTTACCCGTAATATGGATGCCCGTGAGAAGGTGATTATTAAGGGCTTCACTGCTAAAAATGCCCTGTTCGGGGGGCTTTCTTTTCTGGATTTCTCCTTTGCTGTTCTGGAAGGAGAGGAGTTTAGCCTGGAAGGCTCATGGCTCAGTAAAGGGGATGTAAATTTTGAAGGAGCCCGGTTTAAAACAGCCTTGTCAAGTTTTCATAATACACGTCTTCCCGAGGGATATGTGAATTTTAAGAATGTAAATTTTGAATCCTCAGAGGTTACATTCAAGAACTGTAGATTCGGAAAAGGAGAAAAGGATTTTCAATACCTGAGTATCGGAAGGGGAAATCTAAGTTTTATAAATGCCGAATTCTCCGATGGCAATGTAAATTTTATCAACGCTAAATTTGGGAAAGGAGA
>CAZRPW010000182.1:0-6951 GCA_964601975.1 uncultured Bacteroides sp. | reverse complement strand
GTAAAGTCTGTAAAGTGGGGTTATTTCTTTTTATTGTCGGCTTTTGTTATGATTTCACGGCAATCTTCAAGGCTCAGCTCCTTTGGATCTGTTCCCTTTGGAATCCGGTAGTTCTTTTTATTAAAGGCGATGTACGGACCGTATCTGCCATTCAGAACCTGTAAGCCCGGTTCTTCATCAAATTGTTTGATGTTACGGTTCTCTTCCTGGGTTCTTTTCTCACCAATAATTTCGATGGCACGTTCGGCCTTGATGGTATAGGGGTCATCGGTTTTGGCCAGGCTGTAGAATTTGCTTTTGTGGCGGACGTAAGGGCCATAACGCCCTACTGCGATAACCATATCTTCATCTTCGAAGGTGCCCAGGGTCCTGGGTAGTCTGAAGAGTTCCATGGCTTCCTCGAAGGTGATGGTCTCCAGGCTTTGCTCCTTGAGAAGGCTTGCAAAACGCGGTTTTTCTTCATCCGTGGCTTCACCAATCTGCGCAATCGGACCAAAGCGGCCGATCTTTACACTAAGCGGTTTCCCGGATTCGGGATCCGTTCCAAGGACTCTTTCCCCCTTGGAGCGCTCTGTGGTCTGGGTGGTGGTATCAACTTTCGTGTGGAAGGGCTTGTAAAAGCGTTCAATCATGCTGGGCCAGTTGAGTGTGCCCTCTGCAATCTCATCAAACTCCTTCTCCACCGAAGCGGTGAAATTGAAATCCATAATGTTATCGAAATTCTGCTCCAGGAAATCATTCACAACGATTCCGATATCGGTGGGGAAAAGCTTACTCTTTTCAAACCCGAAATTTTCAGAGACCATTTTACTGGTGATGGTTTCACCCTTCAGAACGATCTGCTGCATTTCCCGCTTGCTTCCCGGCCGGTCTTCTTTCAACACATACTCTCTTTGCTGGATGACCGATATGGTGGGGGCATAGGTGGAAGGCCTTCCAATACCCAGTTCTTCCATCTTCTTGACAAGGCTGGCTTCGGTATACCTGGCCGGTTGCTGGGTAGACTTTTCTGCAGCTTCTATACGGTCACGCTGAAGTGGATCATTTACTTTCAGGGGAGGTAAGAGCCCTTTGGTCTCCTCCTCCTCCTGCTCGTCGTCGGTCGATTCCATGTAAACTTTCAGAAAACCATCAAATTTCAGTACTTCACCGGTAGCAGTAAATTTTTCAGGCGCTCCGGATATGTTGATACTGATGGTGGTTTTTTCCAATTTGGCTTCACTCATCTGGGAAGCGATGGTTCTTTTCCAGATCAGCTCATAAAGTCTTTGTTCGGCCCTGTTTCCATCCACGGTCGGCTGGTTCAGGTAGGTGGGGCGGATGGCTTCGTGAGCCTCCTGGGCCCCCTTTGTTTTGGTGCTGAAATTCCTGGACTTCAGGTAGGCTTCACCATAGGTGTCGGTAATCATTCCCGCTGCGCTGCCAATGGCCGACTTGGCGAGATTTACCGAGTCGGTTCTCATATAGGTAATCTTACCTGATTCGTAGAGGCGTTGTGCAACCGACATGGTTTGGTTTACTGAAAACCCTAGTTTCCGGCTTGCTTCCTGCTGAAGGGTGGAGGTCGTAAAAGGTGGAGCCGGAGATTTCTTCATGGGCTTTTTTTCAACTTTATCCACCGAGAATGTACTTTCCTTGCATACAGAAAGAAATTTCTCTGCTTCTTCAGGAGAGTTGAAGCGTTTCGACAGCTCTGCTTTTAATGGGGATGATATTCCTTCGCCAGTGAAGAAGCCGGATACCCTGAAATACCTTTTTGCCTCGAATGCCTGTACTTCCCGCTCTTTTTCAACAATCAGCTTAACAGCAACAGATTGTACCCTTCCTGCCGAAAGAGAAGGTTTTACCTTTTTCCATAGCAGGGGTGATAGTTCAAATCCAACCAGCCGGTCCAGAACCCTTCGGGCCTGTTGTGCATTTACAACATCGGTGTCGATGTGTCTTGAATTCTCAAGTGCATTGACAATGGCATCCTTTGTGATCTCATGGAAAACAATCCTTCTGGTTTTGTCCTTATTTAGTCCCAACTCTTCGAAGAGGTGCCAGGCAATGGCTTCCCCCTCACGGTCTTCATCAGTGGCCAGCCAAACCATCTCAGATTGCCTGGCTAAATCTTTCAGCTCTTTTACAACTTTCTTCTTATCGGTCGGTACAATATATTTAGGGGTAAACTTATTTTCTATATCAATTCCAAGGTTTTTCTTCGCAAGATCACGTATATGTCCGAAGCTTGATTTTACCGTATAGGCTTTGCCCAGGAATTTTTCTATGGTCTTTGCTTTTGCAGGTGACTCAACTATTACCAGATTCTCTATCATATTATTATTATCCACTCGTTAGTAAATCGACCACAAAATAAATTAATTAATTGCTATTTTTGACGCAAACAGAACATTCCATGGCCCGAAAATCAGGCAAAACTACAAAATATTTAATGATACTCTGGTCCTTATACACCTTACCAGTGGTATTGTTCATTATTATTATGGTGTTAATAGCTCATGGAAAGATGGGATTTCTGCCTGAGTTTGAAGAGCTGGAGAACCCTCAGACCAACCTTTCCACCCTTATAATTACAGAGGACGGTGAGTTGCTTGGAAAATATTTTATTGAGAACAGAACTTTTGTAAAGTATGAGGATCTTGCCCCACACCTGGTAAGCGCCCTGATTGCCACAGAGGATGTGAGATATTACAGGCATTCCGGTATTGATTTCCGTTCCCTCTCTCGTGTGCTTGTATATTCGGTGTTGCTGGGTAAGGATGAAGGGGGCGGTAGTACCATATCCCAACAGCTGGCCAAAAACCTCTTTCCGCGGGATACAACCATCCGAAAATCAAAAATCGGGAAAGCCGGACACCTGGCCGTCAACAAATTCAAGGAGTGGAATACCGGCGTGAGGCTGGAGCGGAGCTATACCAAGAATGAGATTATCACCATGTACCTGAATACAGTACCCTTCGGGGGTGAGTCCATTGTTGGAATCAATTCAGCTGCAAAAACATTCTTCAATACCAGTCCGGATTCTCTGAACATAGAACAGGCGGCAACCCTGGTGGGTATGCTCAAGGCACCTACAGCATACAATCCAAGAATTAATCCTGATCGCGCCTTTGGCAGGAGGAATACGGTGATCAATCAGATGACAAAGTATGGATACCTGGATGCTGAAGTGGCTGATTCTGTGAAGCAGATTCCTGTTTCGGTGGATTATAACCTGGCCAGCCACCTCACAGGGAATGCAAGACACTTTCGTTCATTTCTGTCGGTTTTCATGAACGAGACCAAACCGGAACCACCCGATAAGGATGCGGGTATACTCCAATGGGAGCAATACCATCGCGATTCTATTCGCTGGGCGGGAGACCAGCTTTTTGGCTGGATCAATAAAGTTCGCAAGCCCGATGGATCCCAGTATAACCTGTACAGGGATGGTCTTAAAATCTATACAACACTGAATTATAAAATGCAGCTTTATGCCGAAGAGGCGGTGGAGATTCATCTGAAGGAGGTGCTTCAGCCTGCCTTTTTCCGTGAAAAAAAGGGTAGAAGCAACGCCCCCTTTGAGGACCTGAGCCGTGAGGAGACCAACTCCATCCTTTATAAAGCGGTACGCTGGTCGGACCGATACAAGTATCTGCGTGCTGCAGGTGCTTCCTGGGATTCCATCCTGTACTCATTTAATCAACCTGTTCCCATGGAGGTTTTTTCCTGGGATGGCCTGGTGGATACCATCATGACTCCAATGGATTCGATCCGCTATATGAAGCACTTTCTCAGGGCTGGGTTTATGGCGATGGATCCGCAAAACGGACAGGTAAAGGTTTTTGTGGGCGGACATAACTTCAGATATTTTCAGTATGAACATGTCTACAGGGGACGCCGCCAGGTGGGATCCACCATCAAACCCTTCCTCTACCTGCTGGCCATGCAGGAAAACTACTCACCCTGTGAAATGATCCCCCTGGTTCCCACCACATTCAAAGATATTGTCAATGACTCGACCTATACACCCCGGGCAACCAGTCAGAAATTTGCAGGGAAGAAAGTGTCACTGAAGTGGGGGCTGGCCAATTCTCACAACTGGGTTTCAGCCTGGTTGTTCAAGAACTTCAATCCTGAAAACGTGATCAGTCTGATGAGGAAAATGGGAGTTACTTCCCATATTGACCCGGTGCCCAGTATGATTTACGGGCCCTCTCAAATTTCCCTGGAGGAGATGGTGGGTGCATTTAACACCTTCTCAAATAGTGGAATATATGTAACCCCCAACTATGTAACCCGCATTGAGGATCGCTATGGGAATGTGATTTCAACTTTTCATCCCGGAGAAAATGAGGCCATCAGCGAGCAGACGGCTTACCTGATGCTGACCCTGCTGAGGAATGTGGTAGATATGATTGGACAATACCAGGGTGAATGGTATTCGGGGACGGCGCACGGATTGAGGAGCAGATATGAGTTTACGGGTGAACTTGCCGGTAAGACCGGGACCACGCAGAACCAGAGTGATGGATGGTTTATCGGAATGGCCCCAAAGTTAACCGCAGCTGCCTGGGTAGGGGCCGAAGATCGTGCTGCCCATTTCGATATGCTGGGAATGGGGGCAGGAGGCAGAATGGCCTTGCCCATCTATGCCGAGTTCATGAAGCGGGTGTATGCAGATTCCACCTTGATGATTACCCAGGAAGATGACTTTAAAAGGCCCCTGGACTTTTATGTGGATCTGGATTGCCCCGATATCATGGAAGCAGACAGTAACAGTGATTTCGAAGATTTTTAGTGCGGTTTCCTGGAAACAATCACTTTATTTCCCTCTTTAAGAATCTTCCATGAAGGATGGAGTACCTGGCTGGCCTTTCTGAAATAGAGCAGGGTCCGGATGCTGGTTTCACGGTCCTTGTTTTTTTCTTTAAACTCCCCGCTGAATTCATAAGAAACTGAATAGCTATGATTTTCGTGGTAAATGCGGATAATCTCCACCACTGAGGCAATGACCCGGTAGATTTCTCCCCTGTTGGTTTCACTGTACTCATCTTCAAATTCTTCATTCAGAACGGAGAAGTTGACAATGTTTTCCAGGTAGTTGCCCCTTTTTCGGGCAAAGATCACCTGGTATTTTAAACCGCTTTCAGTATTAAAATAATAGGTCTCTCCGGAAATGATTTTTGGAAGTTCCACCCTGTAGTGATGCACCTCCGGGACGTAATTTTCCTTAAGCAGGGGATATTCGGTCTCGGGCTGGAGGGGCTTCATCCAAAGAGGTGTTTAGGAATCTCCTGCACTTTTGATACCTCTATGATTTCCAGGTTAAAGCGGGAGGCGTCGATTCGTTTTCGATTGAAGGCGGGCATCAGGATACGCTTCATTCCCAGTTTATCGGCCTCGCCCAGTCTTTGTTCAATCCTTTGAACGGGCCTGATCTCTCCCGACAGGCCAATTTCTCCCGCAAAACAGGTGTACTGGTCCACCGGGATGTCCACTGTAGATGAAAGGATAGCAGCTACCACAGCCAGGTCGATGGCAGGATCATCGACCCTGAGTCCACCGGCAATATTGATAAACACATCCTTGCTGGCCAGTTTAAATGAGGCCCTTTTTTCAAGGACCGCCAGCAGCATGCTGAGCCGGCGGGTGTCAAAGCCGGTTGAGGATCTCTGGGGAGTACCATATACGGCCGAGCTTACCAGGGCCTGTACTTCAATGAGAATGGGCCGTATCCCTTCTACGTTCGCAGCAATTGCCGATCCACTCAGATCGGGAGGCTGCTGGTTGATCAGTAATTCCGAGGGGTTGCTGATTTCCCGGAGTCCTTCCCCGGTCATTTCAAATACCCCGATTTCGGAGGTGGAGCCGAAGCGGTTTTTGCTGGCCCGAAGAATACGGTAAAGATGGTGCGAATCTCCCTCAAATTGCAGGACTGTATCCACAATGTGCTCCAGCACCTTTGGTCCGGCAATGCTCCCATCCTTTGTAATGTGGCCGATCAAAATGACCGGCATGTTATTTTCCTTGGCTTCTCTCAATAAACGTGCTGCACAATCCCTTACCTGGGATACGGTTCCGGGAGCCGATTCCAGGTCTTCCGAAAAGAGGGTCTGGATGGAATCAATTATAAGCATCTGGGGCCTCATTTCCCTGATCTGATCGATGATTACCTGGAGACTTGTTTCTGCCAGTATGCTGCATTGATTTCCTTTTCCGGGTCCCAGCCGGTCTGCCCTGAGCTTGATCTGCTGGGGGCTCTCTTCCCCGGAAATATAGAGTGTGCTTTTGTCAATTTGCATGGCTACCTGCAGCGCCAGGGTAGATTTTCCGATACCTGGTTCCCCGCCAATCAGGATCATGGATCCGGGGACGATTCCCCCTCCCAGTACCCGGTTGAATTCTTCATTTTTCAGGTCGATTCGTCTTGCCTGTTCCGAGCTGACATTTTCGATGGATTGGGGGGCAGTCATTGTGCGTTTCTCCTGGGAGGATGATCTGATGGGCCCTTTAGAGATTCTTTGTTCCACCAGGGTATTCCATTCCCCACAGGAAGGACAACGTCCCAGCCATTTGGGGGAGTCGGCCCCGCAGCTCTGGCACAGGTATACAGTTTTCGTTTTAGCCATTTTTAAGTGTAAGGTCTAAAGGTATAAAACAGAAAGGATGTTATTTAGTCAGGCTTACTTTTTTTAAGCACCTCCATCTTTGAGTGGGCTATTTGAAGGGATCTTTTTTACCTGGAGATACCCCAATATTTCTTTATGGGTAAACTGTGTGTCAGGCTAATCCGGTTGCTCAGAAGATGGAGAAGTGATAAACCCGGATAAAAAGGGAGGATTTTTAACCGGGAACCACCTGGAATATAGTCAGAATGACACGAGGCGGAATCGCAGTCTAGTCCCAGAATGAAGCGAGGCGGAACCGCTGGGAATCGCTGGAATTTCAGCAGCGATTCCGCTTCGC
>CAZRPW010000181.1:0-7119 GCA_964601975.1 uncultured Bacteroides sp. | reverse complement strand
GGCATCAGAACCTGCTCGGTCAGAGAAATCATCGCGGCATCTGCACCTTTCTTTAACCATTTTTCCGATTGCTCCATGGCCGCCAGCTTTGCATCGCTAAAGCTCAAATCACCCTCCTCCGCCGCCTGGACAAAAAGGATCGCGGGTGATTTTCCGGCCCCTTTGAAATGCTCCACCTGCAGGCCAGCGTGTGCAATATGTTCAAGCGCCGCTTTTCCCAGCTCTCGAATCTCCTTGATGGTGCTGTTTTCAATGCCGTACAGATCTCCCTGGAAATGCTCCAGGTTATCCCTGTTCATGCGCAAAAGCTCAGAATCGGAAAACATCTCCTGGAAAGATTCCCTGAAAAGCTGCATGCCCAGTTCTATTACATCATTTCTGAAATTCCAGGAACGGGACTCCTCCATCCGCTCTTCTGCATAGCGGATTAACCAATTTTGCAGTGCAGGGTGATCGGCAATGTCCCTGAACAGCTGATCAACCCCCATTGAAAGCACCCTCTGGGTATCCAGTTCAAGATTATATCCCGGCTGAATCCCGATCTCTCTCGTGAAAGCCCGGATCACTGACTGAAAGAACTTATCGATGGTCCCCACCGAAAAACTTGAATAATCATTCAGAATGATATCCAGGAGCTTGCCTGCCCGCTGGATAATCTGCGCGGGCTTCAAACCTGTGGCCTCCACCAGCATCATCAATTCTCCACCCTGGTCGG
Source organism: uncultured Bacteroides sp. (assembly GCA_964601975.1). GTDB lineage: Bacteria > Bacteroidota > Bacteroidia > Bacteroidales. The sequence continues at coordinate 6,404 of CAZRPW010000181.1, read as the reverse complement.
AAACAGCACTCTTTGAAAGGATGTGGAGTCTGTCAAGGATTCTTTCCTTCATCTCCCCGGCAGCCTTATTTGTAAAAGTGACTGCCAGGATGTGCCTGTGGGCTTCCGGGTAACGGAAGAGCAGGGTAAGATATTCCAGGGTCAGGGCAAAGGTTTTTCCCGAGCCTGCCGAGGCTTTGTATATTTTAAGGGGGCACATCAGGTAAATATAGCATTTTCTAAACCCATCCCATTGCGGCAATTGCCAATAAAATTGATAATTTTGCAGCAAATTTAATACTTTGAAGAAAAGGGTAGTAGTCGGATTATCGGGAGGTGTTGACTCCAGTGTGGCAGCCTATCTGCTGAAAGAACAGGGATATCATGTGACAGGCCTGTTTATGATCAACTGGCACGATAAAACGGGGGTAATTGATGCCGATTGTCCGTGGGACGAAGATGTTGTATTTGCAGAATTGGTGGCCAGGAAACTTGGAATTGATTTTCATGTGGTTGATCTGAGCGAGCCTTACCGGGAACGGGTGATTGATTATATGTTTTCTGAGTACCAGAAGGGACGTACTCCCAACCCGGACATACTCTGCAACAGGGAGATTAAATTTGATGCCTTTCTGAAAGCAGCAGAGGCCTATAGTCCTGATTATGTGGCAACCGGACACTATTGCAAAAGAAGCAGCACTGAGGTAAACAAAAGCATGGTGCACCACCTCCTGGCCGGTGACGACCCCAGCAAAGAGCAGAGCTACTTTCTTTGCCAGTTATCCCAGGAACAGCTTTCCAGAACCCTTTTCCCCATCGGTCATCTTCACAAGACTGAGATCAGAAAAATTGCAAGGGAACAGGGACTTGCCTCGGCCGACAAAAAGGACTCGCAGGGAATCTGTTTTGTGGGGAAGGTTCACCTGCCCGTTTTCCTACAACAGAAACTGGAAGCCAGGGAAGGGAATATTTTTGAAATTCCCAGGGAGCTTAAGCAATACAAGACCCTGAAGCAGGATCCGGAAAACCTGGAGGAACTTTGTGCGCCATGGGTCTATTCCAAAGAGGATGGGACCTGGGTGGGAAAACACCAGGGTGCCCATTTCTTCACAGTGGGTCAGCGAAAGGGATTAAATGTGGGTGGAAAGGTAGAGCCGCTTTTTGTGATTTCCACCGACGTGAAAACCAACCGGATTTACGTGGGCCAGGGACAGTCCCATCCCGGACTCTATCGCCCGGGTCTTTTTATAAGGAATGAAGAAATACACTGGATACGCAGGGACCTTATCATGAAGGAGGATGAGATTCGCAACTACCTTGTGAGAATTCGCTACAGGCAGCCTCTGCAGAAGGCTCAGCTGCACAAGACCGAAAAAGGAATGTTTATAATATTTGATGAGGCTCAGAGAGGTGTGGCCTCCGGACAATTCGCAGCCTGGTATGAGGGAGAAGAATTAATCGGATCGGGCGTAATCGACCGTTAAATACCTCCAGTGTCTACCTCTTATGCAATCCGCACTCCTTGTGCAATTCACTCTCCCACCACCATCTTCCCGAACGGATATCCTCCCCAGGCTCAATGGCACGGGTGCAGGGCTCACAGCCAATACTTGGGAATCCCCTGTCGTGAAGCAGGTTATAAGGAATATTATGCTGCTTTATATAATCCCACACCTCCTTTTCAGTCCAGTCGATAAGCGGATTGATCTTCACCAGTTTATTGTTTTCATCCCACTCCACCAGGTGGTTAAAAAAACGGGATACACTCTGATCCTTTCTGAGGCCACAGATCCAGGCATCCATCCCCTTGAAAGCCCTGGGAAGCTGGGCTACCTTTCGGATTCCACAGCACATCTTGCGATTTTCGACACTGTCATAGAAAAGGTTGATGCCATTTTTTGCAACCATCTCTTCCACCTTTTCTGCATCGGGAAAATAAGTCTTCATGCGAATCCCGAAATGCTTGTTGGTTCGGGCAATCAGATCGTAGGTCTCCGGGAAAAGCCTGCCCGTATCCAGGGTAAACACTTCCACTGCAGGATTCTGCCGAAGCACCATCTCTGTAAGTACCTGGTCCTCGAGACCCAGGCTGGTTGAAAGCAGTATTTTATCGCCGAAATGCTGAAGGAAAAATCCAATTACACCCACTGCACTTTTTCCCTTCAGGGATTCATTCCACTGCTCTATCTGTAATTTTAAATCTTCTGTAAGCTCCATAACTATTAACTATTGGAATAGGACTCCAGCTTTCCCATATCCATCCATGTGTCCTGGTCGTGCCGATACATAAAAATAAACTCGCTGCGCGCAATTTCCAGATAAAAGGGCATAATCGGGAAACACGCTTCCGGGGGAAAAAGTTTAAAAATTGCCGGGTCCATTATATGAATGGCACTGAAAGAAATCGGCTTTAATCCGACCGCGGAGTCAGCCGCCAGGATGGTCTCCCCGCTACGATTATCCCTCCACCCCTTTAGAAACCCTTCTTCATTCATCAGCAGGCTCCTGCTGGTAACACGCTCCTTTACCGCCATGGTGGCAATGGCTCCACTCTTCCGGTGAGCCTCCATCATGGCTTTAAGGTCGATGCTGCAGAGGATGTCTACATTGTACACAAGAAAGGGGCCTTCATCGAAAAACCAGGCAGCCCTGGCAATGCCTCCCCCGGTATCAAGCAATCCCTCCTTTTCGTGGGAAAATTCTATCCTGATTCCAAAATTGTCCATCTGTTTCACATGATCCATGATCATCTCCGCATGGTGGTGTACATTGATGATGATCTCAAGGAATCCTGCACTTTTAAGTTTCAGAATTACATGGTCAATCAGTGGAATACCCTCCCACTCCACCAGCGCCTTCGGTGTATGATCTGTCAGCGATCCGAGTCTCGTCCCAAGACCCGCCGCCAGAATCATGGCCTTATTTCCTCCGGTTTGCAACACCACTTCTCTTTTGGGGATTGTTTTTTGCACTTTGTGCAAAGATAATGCTTCTCTTTTCCTTTCACCTTTTTTTCAAGGCCATCCTTCTCCTTGCAAAGCTTCTTACTCATTCCTCGTTTCTATGCCATCCTTAACAGCTTAAACTGAGAAATGTTTGAAGAAGCTATTCATTAATTTTCATGTAATTCTCGTAGATCTCACTGGTCCGGCTCAGGTGTTCCTTCATCACCGCACAGGCCTTATCCTCATCCTTTTCAGAAATGGCTTTCACCAACTCCCTGTGGAACACAATCGTATTGGATTTTTCTCCATCAATATTTCCATAGATATAATTGCGCATCCTGGGAAGCAGGGTATAGATGGGCTCCATGGTGATTTGTAAAATAGGATTGGCTGAAGATTTTGTCACGATCAGGTGAAAGCGATTGTCAATATCCGCTTCCTTCTGGGTATTGTCGGGATCACAGGCCTCAAATTCTATCAAATTCGCTTCCAGTTCGGCCATATCCGCTTCACTTCGGTTGCGGGCCGACATCCTGGCTATCTCGGGCTCGAAAATGCTGCGCACTTCTATGATTTGCGAAAGTAAATTCTTGTCAAATTTCAAATCATAATAAAGATTCAGCGTTTTGATGGCATCCTCAAGATTAATCTCCGACACATACATCCCGCTCCCCTTCTGAATGGATATTAGTCCCCGTGCACTCAATCGCCTCAAGGCCTCCCTGAGGGCAGTGCGGCTAACCCCAAAGGACTCACACATCTCCCTTTCTGTCGGCAATTTAGAACCTACAATTAATTTCTTCTCCCTGATTGCATTTTCAATGGTCCTTTCAATGCGCTGGCTCAGGGTTAGCCTGTTGCCAATATTCTGAAATACATCGTCCATTTGATATAGCTTAGTAGCGGTTTAAAGTTAATCTTTTAGTTGATAATCAAGGGCTCACTGAGCTGGCTCTCGTTGTTTAGCCTGTCAAGTGCCGAAACCCTGTATACGCCAGCCTTTATCCCTTCCGAAAATAACACACAGGGTTCGCCGCTGATGCACACAATATTTTCAGGACGCTTTAATTTGATATTCTCACCCGGCTTGTACCTGTAAAGTACGAAAAAGCGTGAACGGTCCATTTCGTTCACGGATTTATGAACCTCCCAATGCAGCCCCTCCCCCTCCCGGGAGAGGTTGAAGGGAGCTGCAGGTGCAAGCTCATCTATCCAGGGCATCTCCGGCACCAGTGCCGGATAGGAACAATACCTCTTTTGTAATTTTTTATTTAGCCCGGACAGGTCGCTTCGGAAAAAATGCTTACTGCTGAAGAAAGCAAAACCATCGATACCCTCGAGCTTGCGAAGCAGATCGATTTGCCGAAGCAGATATTTATCCCTTCGCCACATTTTATAATCAGAATCCCTGCTGATCCTATAGGGCGCCAGTCCCACATATACTGACCTGCCATAAGAAAAATCGTTCCACCAGTATGCCAGTGTTGAAAAGCCGGCAACAGGGTGGTCGTCCCGCCAGTATATCTGGGGCATCAGGTAGTCGATCCAACCCTCTCTCTGCCACTTTAAAACATCGGCATAGAGGCCATCATAGTTAGAGCTTCCGGCTGCAGTTTCAGATCCAATGGGATCATCCGTACGATTGCGCCAGACACCAAAGGGGCTGATCCCGAACTTTACCCAGGGTTTTTCTGATTTGATGGCCCCATGGAGCATCTCTATAATGGTATCCACATTCTGCCTTCGCCACTGATCGAGGTGTGCCGGATAAAGGGTATCGCCAAAAAGACTAAATTCCATGCTGTCTGGAATGGACGCTCCGGCAATGGCATAGGGATAAAAATAGTCATCGAAATGTACGGCATCTATGTCATATCGCTTTACCACATCCACCACCACCCCTGTCACAAAATCCCAGACCTTTGGATTTGCCGGAGATAAATAAGTCCTCCCGCCATAGTCAAAACACCATTCGGGATGCAGATTCGCAATATGTGTGTCGGCCAGACTGTCCCTCACTGACATACTGATCCTGTAGGGATTAAACCAGGCATGCAGTTCCATGCCCCTGCGGTGACTTTCCTGTATCCAGAAATTCAAAGGGTCATAGAAGGGTTCTGGTGCCACACCCTGCTCTCCGGAAAGAAAACGTGTCCAGGGCTCCAAATCGGAAGGATAAATCGCATCGGCAGTGGGCCTTACCTGTAATATGATAGCATTGATTCCATTTGCCTGATGAAGATCGAGAATTGAAAGAATTTCCTCCTGTTGCTCCACACTGCTCAGACCGGGCTTTGAGGGCCAGTCTATGTTTGCAACTGTGGCCACCCAAACCGCCCTGAACTCACGCTTCGGAGCCTGGGCATTCAAAGGGTATATGACAAATTCCAACAGGAAAAGAGTCAGCAGGAATAGCATCCTTGATCTCATACATAGTACTTGATTCATAGCACTTTTAACAGAAAAAGTCAGACTTAGGGCTTGCAATTTACTAAATTATCGTTGTATATTTGTCATACATCATTCATCATATAGCTTAATGTTGCATAACACACGTTTTCATTTAAGGATCTTAACTTACCGTAATATATTTACTTCAAACTTGTATTACATCGTACAACAAGCGAATCTATCACTAAAATACACAATTATGAAGAAACCATTACTCTTGATTATTTTTGTCCTGGCCCTCAGCATGAATATGAAGGCCGAAGGAGACACTACGATCGTGGAGGTCTGGGCACACTTTGGCGATACCGCACCGGCCTGGTTTACCGACGGAAGTGAAGCCGAGGCAGAAGGGGGCGACAACTCATTCTCCGGGGTGGAGAGAGGAATTGTTTACAGCGATTACTCGGGGCACCTTTATGTATCGAGCCGACGGGCAGAAGATACCGACGGTGACGATATCCCTGACCAGGGAGAACCCCACGTATTCATCCTTGACCCCACCACCGGCCAGGCTCCTCCCTTTGGATTGGCCAGCCTGCTCACCACGGGTATTACCTCGGCAGATGAAATGTACGGAGGTGGTTATCCACTAAACAATGTATGCGCCACGGAAGACGGCAGTATCTTTGCATGCAATATGACACTTGCATCGGGTCCTGACATTCCGGGAGAAGAGTATGTTGCCATTAAAGCATTCAGGGTTTACCGCTGGGACTGGGAACAGGGCCTCCCTGCCACCATCATTGATTATAAAACAGGGGGTTACCGCCTGGGTGACAAATTTTCAGTAATTGGTAACTGGGAGACCGAAGCTTATATTTATGCCGGAGCAGGAGAAACCACAAAACTGCTTCGCTGGAAAGTAACCGCGGGGGTAGTTGACGAAGAACCTACCCTTATTAACCTCCAGGATATTTCAGGGGCCGGAACCTCCATCACGGTAGCTCCCTCCCGCACGAAGGATGAATGGATCTATGTGAGCGGAAAGGGATTTATGCCTACCCTTTTTACAACCGAAGGGGTTAACCT